>VAXG01000079.1 GCA_005883355.1 Actinomycetota bacterium
ATCGTGGCCGGGGGTTTCGAGCTCAGGTCGAGAGCGACTCGATTCACGCCGGGGATCTCGTTGATGATCCGACTCGAGATCGTCTCCAGCAGGTCGTACGGCAGACGCGCCCAGTCCGCTGTCATCGCATCGTCCGACGTGACGGCACGGATCACGATCGGATAGGCGTAGGTGCGCTCATCGCCCTGCACGCCGACCGAGCGGATCGCCGGCAGCACGGCGAACGACTGCCACAGCTCGCGGTAGAGCCCCGCGCGCCGGATCTCCTCCTGCAGAATCGCGTCCGCCGAACGAAGGATCGCGAGCCGCTCCTCGGTGACGTCGCCGATGATGCGAATCGCAAGCCCGGGGCCGGGGAACGGTTGGCGCCACACCATCCGCTCCGGCATGCCCAGCTCCTCCCCGACTCGGCGCACCTCGTCCTTGAAGAGCAACCGCAACGGCTCCACGAGCTCCATGCTCATGTCGGCGGGCAGCCCGCCAACGTTGTGGTGCGACTTGATCATCGCCGCGACTCCGTCCTCGCCGCCGCCCGACTCGATCACGTCGGAGTAGAGCGTCCCCTGGACGAGGAAGCGAATGTGTCCGAGTTTCCCGGCCTCTTCTTCGAACACGCGGATGAACTCCTCGCCGACGATCTTCCGCTTCTGCTCCGGATCGTCGACACCCTCGAGGCGTGACAGGAACCGCTCCTGCGCCTGCACGTGCACGAGCGGGACACGGAAGTGCCCGTCGAACGTCTCCACCACCTGGTCGGCCTCGTTCTCGCGCAGCAGGCCGTGATCGACGAAGACGCACGTGAGCTGGTCGCCGATGGCCTTGTGCACGAGGAGCGCGGCGACCGCCGAATCGACGCCGCCGGACAGCGCGCAGAGGACGCGCTCGCTGCCGACAGCTGCGCGGATCCGCTCGACCTGCTCCTCGATCACTGCCGCAGGCGTCCACGCGGGCGGCGCACCCGCAACGTTGTAGAGGAAGTTCTTCAGCAGCTCGGTGCCGTGCGGGGTGTGGACGACCTCCGGATGAAACTGCACGCCGTACAGACGCCGCTCCCGATCCTCGAATGCGGCAACGGGCGTCGATCGCGACGAGGCGACGACTCGGGCGCCGGACGGCGGCGCCGTGACGGTGTCGCGATGCGACATCCACACCGTCTCCTCGTCGGGCAGTCCCGAGAAGAGCTCCGACTCGACGGCGGTCAGCTCCGTCTTGCCGAACTCGGAGGCGCCCGTCCGCTCGACGGTGCCCCCGAGATCGAGCGCCAGCAGCTGCGCGCCGTAGCAGA
Source organism: Actinomycetota bacterium (assembly GCA_005883355.1). Lineage (GTDB taxonomy): Bacteria > Actinomycetota > Thermoleophilia > Gaiellales > Gaiellaceae > 3-1-20CM-4-69-9. The sequence goes on from VAXG01000079.1 coordinate 1,286, forward strand.
TGCCGAGCGTGGGAATGCCGAGCGCGAACACCTCGGGATCGACGTGCGGCGCGCCTTCCGCATAGACCGATGCTGGCCCCCCACTGAGGATCACCGCGTGCGGGTTGCGCGCGCGCACCTGTGCGGCGGTCACGCCGTGGCCGACGAGCTCCGAGTACACGCGGCATTCGCGCACGCGCCGGGCGATCAGCTGCGCGTACTGCCCGCCGAGATCCACCACCAACACCGGCCGCTCTTCCGCGGGCCGTTCCGGCAGGGGCAGCACTTCAGCGGCGATAGTTCGGTGCCTCCTTCGTGATCGTGACGTCGTGCGGATGGCTTTCGCGGAGGCCTGCGGCAGTGATGCGGACGAACTGCGCCCCCTTCATCTCCTCGATCGTCGCCGCCCCGCAATAACCCATCGCCTGACGGAGCCCACCGACGAGCTGGTGCAGGATGGCAGTGACGGGCCCCTTGTAGGGGACACGCCCTTCGATTCCCTCCGGCACCAGCTTGTCGACGTCCTCGACGTCGCCCTGGAAGTAGCGATCTCGCGACGACCCGCGCGCGCGCATCGCCCCGAGCGAGCCCATCCCGCGGTACTCCTTGAAGCGCTCGCCCTGCTGGAAGATCACCTCGCCCGGAGCCTCATCGGTTCCCGCCAGGATCGATCCCGTCATGACCGAGTCCGCCCCGGCCGCGAGCGCCTTCGCGATGTCACCGGAAGATGCGAGTCCTCCGTCCGCGATGAGCGGGACACCGTGCTGCGCCGCAGCGTGCGCGGATTCGTAGATCGCCGTGACCTGTGGGACGCCGACTCCGGCCACGACACGGGTCGTACAACTGGCGCCGGGCCCAACTCCGATCTTTACGGCATCCGCACCTGCGCCGATCAACGCTTCAGTCCCTTCGGCCGTCGCGACATTGCCTGCAACAACCTCGACGTCCAGCTCCGACTTGATTCGCCTCACCATCTCCGGCACCGACGACGAATGGCCGTGCGCGGTGTCGACGACCAGCACGTCGACGCCCGCGTCGACGAGCGCCCCTGCTCGCTCCCATGCATCCGGGCCGACACCGACCGCAGCGCCGACGCGCAGGCGTCCCTGCTCGTCCTTCGTCGCGTTCGGGAACTCGATCCGCTTCTGAATGTCCTTGACGGTGATCAGCCCCTTCAGCACGCCGTCCGAATCGACGACTGGGAGCTTCTCGATCTTGTGGCGGTGCAGGATCGCCTCCGCCTCCGCGAGGGTGGTCCCGAGTGGCGCAGTCACGAGGTCACGCGACGTCATCAGCGCCGAGACCGGCTGCGACGCGTCAGGCGCAAAACGGAGATCGCGATTCGTCAGGATCCCCACGAGGAGACCCGTCTCGTCGGTGATCGGCACGCCGGAAATGTGATACGTCGCCATCAGCTCGAGCGCATCCGAAACGACCGCGTCCCGCGGCAGCGTGACGGGCTCGACGATCATTCCGGATTCGGAGCGCTTCACCTTGTCGACCTCCGCCATCTGCGCGTCGATCGACAGATTGCGGTGGACGATGCCCATCCCACCTTCGCGCGCCAGCGCAATCGCGAGTCGCGCCTCGGTGACCGTGTCCATCGCAGCCGAGACGATCGGGATCTGGATCGTGATGCCGCGCGTCAAGTGAGTCGCGGTGGAGACCTCGTTCGGGAGGACGTGAGACTCGGCCGGGACGAGCAGGACGTCGTCGAATGTCAGCCCCTCTTTCCCGAATTTCCGGTCGAGCTCGAGAAGCCGCTCAACCTGTCCTGCGTCCAACAATTCGTTTCGCGATTCGAACGTCACGGGCAACGCCACGCTGGTTTAGACGGCCGTCCGGGCCAAGCCCGGCCGACCTTTATGCGGCGTCGCCGAGTCGACGCCTGTAGCTCGACTCCCATCGGGTCACGCTAGCACCCCGCCAAGACATCAGCTCGCGACCGGTTCGAGCACCCGCACGTTGACCGAGCTCTGCAGCCGCGAGGCCTCCCGGGGCTCAAAGCGCCCCGCTCCGACCTCGAGGGTCGAGGCAGCGCCGGCGGCGACGCCGATCTTCAGCGAGTCCTCCACCGGCTTCTCCGCGACCCGCGCAGCGAGGAAGGCCGCGAGCAGGACGTCCCCGGAGCCGACCGCCGACACGGGCTCCACGAGCGGAGCATCTGCGCGGAACAGCCTGCGCTTCCGTTCGGCGCGAAAGAGCCCGAAGCTTCGGGTCTCGGCCGTGATGAGGACGTTGCGCGCGCCCATGTCCGCGATCCGGTCGAGCGCCATCATGTAGTCCTCGTCGTCGCCGAGCTCCTGCCCGACGAGGCCCTCGGCCTCGCGCTGGTTCGGAGTGACGAGGAAGACCTCGGCCTCCACACCGAGACGCAGCGGGGGGCCTTCCGAGTCCAGGACGGACGGCACGTGGCGCCGGTTGAGATCGCGGATCGCCTCCGCGTAGAAGGCGTCGTCGACGCCGCGAGGCAGCGTGCCCGCGAACACGACCATGTCCGCACCGCGAGCGAGATAGCTGATCTTGTCGAGCAGCATCTGGAGCTCCTCCGGCTCCACATGCGGTCCCCACTCGTTGATCTCCGTGTACGTCGCCGCCGTCGGGTCGACAACGGCGGTCGAGGTGCGCGACTCGTCGGCGATCCGCACGAAATCGTTGAGGATGGCCTCCGAGGTCAGCTCTTCGACGATGCGCGTTCCCGTGCGTCCGCCGGCGAGTCCCGTCGCGACGACGGGGACATCCAGCCGCTTGAGGGCACGCGCGACGTTGATGCCTTTGCCGCCGGCAAGCGTGAGGCCCTGGCTCGCCCGGTGACGATGGCCCAGCTGGAAGTTCGGCACCGTCAGCGTGCGGTCGATCGCGGCGTTCAGGGTCACCGTGACGATCACGAGAACCAGTCCTTGACGTGGCTGAGCGTTCGGCCCGTGTAAAAGCCGACGCGTCCGCCGAAGTCCGGCCTGGCCACGGAACGCTCGGCGATCAGGGGCTGTCGCGCCACGAGCCGGCGGCCGGAGTACACGCGGACCTCGCCGACGCGCTGCCCGCGCACGACCGGCAACTCGAGCACGCCCGGAGCAACGACGCGCTCGATGAGCGGCTTGTCGATGCGCACGGACCGCGCAACCGCTCGAGCGGCAACGATCGGAATCGAACCCTTCCCGTACGCGACGCTCGCCTGCAGATACACGTGCCCGGCAGGCACGAGCCACACCGGCCGGTAGCGCGAGATCCCCCACCGTAGGAGCGAGGCCAGGTCTGTGTTCCGTTGCGAGCGGCTGGGGCTCCCGAGCACGGTCGTGTACAGAGTGACTCCGTTGCGGCGGACCGCGGCGACTTCGCACCAGCCGGCTGTGCCCGTGTGGCCGGTCTTGACGCCGTACAGGCCCTTGAAGACGCCGAGCAGATCGTTCCACGTGTGGAGGTGCCGGCCTCCGGAAATCGAGTCGTCTTGGGTGCGTACGGTTGAGCGGATCCGCGGATTGCGCATCGCGAACTGGGCCAGCTTCGTCACGTCCTGGGCCGTGGAGTAATGACCGCGGACGTCCAACCCATCCGGGCGGATGAAGTGGGTTCGGTCGAGCCCGAGCTCCTGCGCCTTTTCGTTCATCATCGAGACGAACGCCTCGCGGTTCCCGTGGCCGACGTATTCCGCGAGCGCCACGGCGGCGTCGTTCGCGCTTTGAATCAAGGCCGCCTTGACGAGGTCGCCCACGCGTATGCGCTCGCCCGCACGGAGGTGCACGGTCGACTCGCCGACCGTGGCGACATCCGAGCGAATACGCACGACGTCGGTCCAGCGTGCGTGGTCCAGTGCGACGATCACGGTCATCAGCTTCGTGATGCTTGCGATCGGCGCACGGGTCCAGGCCGCATGTTGTGCGAGTACCTCGCCGGTCGCGGCATTCTCGACGATGAACGCTCGCGCCGTGACCGACGGCGGTGATGCCGCGTGTGCCGCGCTGGCGAACGCGAGCGCCGCGAGAACTGCGGCGGCCCAGATCCGGAGGATCACGAGCGCCAAGGTTAGCGCCCCTGCCGGTGATGCTGCCGTGTCTCTGGGTCGCGAGCACCAAGCCTGATCGCGGGCCAGAGGCCGGTGTGTATTGCCGGTAGGGGCGCTATTTCACGCGGATGCGCTGTCCGATATGCAGCGCAGTTGGGTCGATTCCGGGGTTCAGCGTCGTCAACGCGTCCACCGTAGTGCCGTACTTCTGGGCGATGGAGCCCAGCGTGTCGCCGCTCTGCACGGCGTAGTACTCCGCCCCCGGCGTCGTCGTTTCCGTCGTCGCGGTGGTCGACGGCGGAGCCGTGAGAACGAGCTTCGTCGTGGTCGGGTTGGTGGTCGTGGCCGCCGTCGTCGACAGACCGACTGTCGTCGTCGACCCGGTGCCGCTGTTCAAGCCGGCCTTGATCAGGATCACGGCGATCGTCACGGCGGCGAGGAATGCGGCCGGAGCGCCGTACCGCGTCAGTTCCCGACGCCTGCGCGGATCCATGGTTTGCTCCCTACCAGCCGGAGACTGCCCACACCTCGCGCGCGTACTTCGACGCCTCCGCTGCAGCCGCGCTGCGCCAATCCATCCCGGAGACGCGGAAGGCGTAGATCACGTCGCGCGAAACGTTCACGAGTGCACTCGCCGGTCCGCTGGTGAAGGCACGGGCTACGTCCGCGGGCGTCGCACCCTGAGCGCCGACGCCGGGAAGCAAGAGAATCGCGCGCGGCAGGAGCCTGCGGGCCTCGCCGACGGCGCGCGGATGCGTTGCACCGATGACGGCGCCGACCGACGACAATCCGTGCTCCCCGACGAGGTCGGCACCCCATTCGGCGACGAGCTCTGCGACCTGGTGCCAGACGTGCCTACCGTCCGAGAGGACGAGGTCCTGCACCTCCGCCCCGCCGGCGTTCGAAGTCTTGACGACGCAAAAGATGCCTGCTCCGTCACGGCGGCACGCGGCGAGGAACGGATCGAGGGAGTCACGCCCGAGATACGGGTTCACGGTCACCGCGTCGGCGAGTGGAGACTTGCCGTTCGGCGACTCCAGGTACGCCGTTGCGTAGGCGCGCGCCGTCGAGCCGATGTCGCCGCGCTTCGCGTCGGCGATCACCTGCAATCCGGCGGCGCGCGAGTACGCACAGACGTCTTCGAGGGCGCGCACGCCATCGGCGCCGAGCGCCTCGAAGAACGCGACCTGCGGCTTGACGGCGACGACGTACGGCGCCACCGCGTCGACCAGGCCACGACAGAAGCGCTCGCAGGCAGCCGCCGCTTGCTCCCGGCCGAGATGGGCCTCGCCCTTCAGCTCGACGGGCAGAAGATCTGGCCGCGGATCGAGCCCGACGACGAGCTGGGAGCGCTTCCGCTCGACCGCCTCGGCCAAGCGGTCGGCGAAGTTCGTCGTCGCGACAGCGGCCACACCCGTGAGAGTACTTCTCGTCAAAGACGCCAAGGCGCCGCTCGTCGGCGCCGTCCTAGAGGAGGGGCGGGCTTAGCCTGCCCCTCCGTCTAATCCGACCTCGGACGACGTTCCGCCCAAAGACGACGAAGGCCGCGAGTATTGCGCGGCCTTCGTCAGTTCTCGAGAGGGGCTCCGGGACTAGGCGCCGGCCCCGCCGCTCTTCACGGCCGCCTTGAGCTGACTCCCTGCGGTGAACTTGGGCACCGTGGCTGCCGGAATCGTCACTTTCTGCGACGGATTGCGGGGATTCACGCCCTGGCGCTCTGCGCGCCGCTGGGTCACGAATTTTCCGAAGCCCGTGAAGGCCACTTCCCCGCCGCCATGCAGCGTGTCGGTGATCGCGTCGAGGAAGGCGTCTACGGCCTTCGCCGCATCGCGACTCGAGAGGTCGGCGCGCCTCGCGACCTCGTTAACGAACTCCTGTTTCGTCAAGTCCCACTCCTCCTGTCGACAAATCGAACCACGGGCAAAGACCCTAACAGCAGCGCCGGACTGGCTCAACCATGCGGTTTTGCGGGTCTTTTGAGCCGAGGTGGCCGATCCTTAGCCCGGTTTTGACCCAAAAAGCGGTGTCAGACCGCCTCGACGATCTCGCTGGCACGGAAAATCGGGCGCAGCCGAACGGCCTGTCGAGCGAGCGCATCGGCTCCACCTTCCTCGCGATCGACGACGCAGACTGCCGTCCGGACGGTCAAGCCGGCGTCGCGCAGCGCCTCGACCGCCTCGAGCAGGGCGCCGCCGGAGGTGACGACGTCTTCGACGAGACACACCGTTTCGCCCTGGACGAAGACGCCCTCGAGCCTGTTCGACGTGCCGTACGACTTCGCGGCCTTGCGAACGATGAGAAAGGGCAGCCCGGACGAGAGCGAGCCCGCAGCCGCGAGCGCGACCGCGCCGAGCTCGGGTCCGGCCAGACGCGTCGCCTCGGGTTCGAAATCGTGGACTGCGCGAGCGATCCGTTCGCCGAGCTGCGCCAGGATGTCGGGCCGCGTCTCGAACCGGTACTTGTCCAGGTAGTAGCGCGAGCGCTTGCCGGAGCGCAGCAGGAAGTCCCCCTCGAGATAAGCGTGCTCGCGCAGAGCGAGCTTCAGGTCGTCGTCGGTCAAGTACCGCGGGTCTTGCGGATGACGTCGCGCGCAAGCGGCAGCAGCCGTTCGGCTCCCGGCGAGCCGTTCGTGAGCGAGAGCATCGAACCGTCCTCGAAGTAGAGGTCGGCCCGCTCACGGTGCGCGGCCTGTCGACGGATGAACGCGGCGCCCGCGAGCATGCCACCGACAACCCCCAGGAGTACGGCGATGCTACGACGCATCGGGTTTCTTCCTCGGAGCCGGTTTGCGCGCCGCCGTCTTCTTCTTCGCGGTGCCCGCGGTTTTCTTGCCCGCGGCAGCCTTCCTCGCGGCGGCCGATCTCCTCTCCGCCGCGGGTTTCGGCTTCACGTTGCGCAGGGCCGACTTGAGGTCGTAGAAGACGAGCCCGGCGGTCGGATTGTTGCCCGTCGTAGCCGCGATGACGGTCTTGCCGTCGCGCACCACGAAGACACTGCCCTCGCCGGTCGCGACCTCGAGCTGTGTCAACGGGCTCTCTCCCGTCTTCACCGCCTCGGCGGCGGCAAGGAGCCCCCCGGCCGCGTGCGCCAACTCGTCCGCCCGCGGAGAATCCCCGAGCGTGGAGGCGGCGACCTTCCCGGCGTCGTCGAACACGACCGCGGCCTGGATCTGCGAGGAGATCTCGGTCAGGTCGGCGAGTGCCTGCTCGGCATCCATCGTGGCCTGAAGCATAGAGGCGTCGCTCGCGATGCCGACCGGAGGAGGCACTGGCGCTCCGGCCACCGCCGCCGTTGGCGAGATACTCCGCGGGCGTGCGAGTTCGCCGACGGGACCTGGTGCAGAAGTTTTTCGCCGATCGAGGCCCGCACCTCGCCGCGATGATCGCCTACTTCGCGCTTCTCTCCTTCGTCCCCCTGACCTTCCTCTCGCTTGCCCTGCTGGGCTTGGCGGGCCGCGCGGACGAGTCCTCGTTCCTCGTCCGAGAGATCAAGAAGACGCTTCCGGGCACGCCGATCGATCAGATCGTCAACCTCGTGCATGCGGTCCAGGACAACGCGGCGACACTCGGCATCATCGGAGGGCTCGCATTGTTGTGGACCTCTCTCTCGCTCTTCAGCGTGCTCGAATCGGCGCTCAACATCGTCTACGGGCGCCCGAACCGATCGTTCCTCCACGGCAAGGGGCTTGCCTTCCTTCTGATGGTCGGCTCCCTCGTGACGCTGTTCGTCGCGCTGCTCGCCGGTTCGCTCGGCGTGACGGCCCTGCAGGAGTACCTCCCGGGCGTCGTGTCCAATGCGGCGACGGCCTACGCGCTTTCCATCGGCGTCTCGCTCGTCGGAGTCTTCCTGTTCCTCTTGTCCTGCTACTACGTGCTGACGAACGAGGACGACCTGACGCTGCGGGAGGTCCTGCCCGGTGCGACCTTCGCCGCCGTCCTCCTGGAGGCGACGTTCCAGGTGCTGCCGCTGTATCAACGCTACGCGGACCTCAGCCCGGCGCTGCGTGCGTTCGGTGCTCCCGCGATTCTGCTCGTCTGGCTCTACGTGATGGCGAACGTGATCGTGCTGGGCGCCGAGCTGAACTGGTGGCTCGCACGCCGCGCCGAGCAACGCCAGGACGGCGAGCTAGCCGGCCTCGCGTAGGGCAACGAGCAGCGCGCGCGCCGCTCTCGCGCGATGGGAGTTCTCCCGCTTCCAGTCGTTGCCCAGCTCGGCAACGGTTCGCTCTTCCTCGTGGGGGATGAAGATGGGGTCGAAGCCGAAGCCTTCGGTGCCGAGCGGTTCGGTCGCGATGCGCCCTTCGAGCGTGCCCATGCCACGGAGCTCGTCCCCGGCCGGCGAGACGATGACGAGCTCGCTCACGTAACGCGCGTTGCGGTCTTCGACGCCGTCGAGCCGGTCGAGGAGCCAGCCGACCGGGTCGTCGCCCCCTGAACGCGCCGACTCGACTCCCGGCCCACCCCCGAGCGCCGCCACCTCGATGCCCGAGTCCTCCCCGAGGACCCACTCCTCCGGTTGCGCACGCGTGCGTCCGAACAACGCCTTTCCGCGCGCGTTCTCGTAATACGTGGTGCCGTCCTCGGGCGGATAGTCGTCGGCGTCCAGCGGCTCGATTCTCCAGTCGGGGAGCGAGTGCCCCAGCTCGCGCGCCTTGTTCGCGTTGCGCGAGGCGAGCCGCGCCTTCAGTCCGTCCATCTCACCTCGACGACGTCGTCGAGGTCGGCGATTCGCGCGACGATCCGCGCCGGTGGAACGTCGCGCGGCAACACGACGTCGAGCTCGAGTCGCCGGCGCTCTCCTTCCTGGCTGACCTCGAGCGAGGCAATCCGTGCTCCCGCCCTCTCCACCTCGTCGATCACTGCTCCAGGGGCCTGTCCCGCCGGCAGCGCGACGAGCAGCCGTCCGTCCTCTGCGCGGAAACGACTGAGGATTCGGTACGCGATGATCCGTAGCGGCCAGAGGGCGAGCAGCACGAGCCCCGTGGTGATCACCGCGACGCTGTAGTAGCCGGCCCCCGACGCGAGGCCGACTGCTGCAACGACCCAGAGCGTCGCGGCCGTGGTCAGACCGCGCACCGACAGTCCCTGGCGGATGATCGCCCCCGCACCGAGAAAGCCGATGCCGGTGACGATCTGCGCTGCGATCCGCGTCGGGTCCGCACGGACGACGCTCGCACCGGAATCGAGGAAGGAGTGGAACCCGTACGCACCGACCATCGTGAAGAGGGCGGAGCCGAGCGAGACGAGCAGGTGCGTGCGCAGGCCCGCCTCGCGCTCGCGCATCTCACGCTCGAAGCCGATCAGCCCCCCGAGCAGCGCGGCGAGCGCAAGCCGCAGAAGCGACTCGTCCCAGTTGAGGGTCGGCAGCGCGCTAGACGCGAGCTGCAGCAACGGCTTCCTCCTGGGTTACTGCCAAATCGTCGATCCCCGCAGCAGCCAGCTCGAGCAGCTCGTCCAGCCGCGCGCGTGTGAACGGTGTCTTCTCAGCCGTGGCCTGCACTTCGACGAGCGCGCCGCCGCCCGTCATGACGACGTTCATGTCCACCTCCGCCTGCGAGTCCTCCGAGTAGTCGAGGTCGAGCAGCGCCTCGCCGTCGACGATCCCGACGGACACGGCGGCGACGGACCCACTCAGCGCTTTCGAGAGGCCGAACTTCTCGAGCGCGCGCCGTGCGGCGACGTAGGCACCGGTGATCGCGGCGCAGCGAGTCCCGCCGTCGGCCTGCAGCACGTCGCAGTCGATCCAGAGCGTGCGCTCGCCGAGCGCCTCGAAGTCCGTAACGGAGCGAATCGAGCGGCCGATCAGCCGCTGGATCTCGATCGTCCGCCCACCCTGTTTCCCACGGGACGCCTCACGGTCGGTGCGGTCTCCGGTGGACGCCGGCAGCAGCGAGTACTCCGCCGTGAGCCAGCCGCGGCCCTTACTGTAGAGCCAGCGGGGCACGCCTTCCTGGATCGACGCGGTGCACAGGAGCTTCGTTTTCCCCTGCGCATAGAGGACCGAGCCGTGCGGCTGCTCGAGGAAGTCGGGGATCAGCTCGAGCGGGCGGAGCTCATCGGTCCTGCGGCCGTCGTTCCTCGCCATCATGCCGCCGCGCCGAGCGCAGCCAGCTCGACATGCTCGACCTCGGCGACGGGCAGCTGCAGGAAGCGCACGCCCATCTCTCTGAAAACGTCGGGCTCGCCGGTCGTCAGGAATCGGTACGACCCCTCGCGTGCAGGGTCGTTCTCGTAGCCCTTCCGCGCGAGCGTCTCCGCCACTTCGCGCGCGGTCTCCTCGGCGGAGAAGACGAGCGTCACGTCGCGCCCGAAGACTCGCTGGAAGATCGGCCTGATCAACGGATAGTGCGTGCAGCCGAGGATGACGGTGTCGACCTCAGCCTCCTTGAGCGATGCGGCGTACTCGCGCACCGCTGCCGTCGTCTCCGCGCCGAACGGATCCTCGCTCTCGATCAGCGGCACGAGGCGCGGACACGCGACCGGCACGAGCACCACCCCGGCGTCGAGAGCGTGCACGAGCTCCGCGTATCTGCCGGCGGCGACCGTGCCTTCCGTCGCGAGCAGACCGATACGGCGATTGCGCGTCGCCTGAACGGCGGCGTGCGCCTCGGGCGTGATCACACCGACAACCGGAACCCCGAGATCCTCTTGCAACTGCGGCAGCGCCGCCGAAGTCGCCGTGTTGCATGCGTTGACGACGAGCTTGACCCCCTGGCTCTGCAGATAGGTTCCGATCTCGCGCGCGAACTGCCGGACTTCGGCGAGCGGCCGAGGGCCGTACGGCAGGCGCGCGTGATCGCCGAGATAGACGAAGTCCTCGTGCGGCATGGTCACGAGACACTCGTGCAGGACGGTCAGGCCGCCCACGCCGGAGTCGAACACGCCCACGGGCCGCGGATCCACACGGCGATCGTATAGCCGGGATACGCTGTGTACCTCGTGCGCCGCTTTCCCGTCGTGTTCGCGGTCGCGCTGACAGCCCTGGCTCCGGCAGGTCGGGCCGCTGCGGGCGACTTCACCCAGACCGACACGAAGCTGATAATGAGCGACGGCGTCCGGATCGCGGTCAGCTACTTCGAGCCACGGGGGACGCCGCCCTCGACGGGCTGGCCGGCTGTCGTCTTGCTCCACGGCCTGGGACAGACGCGCAACACGTCGGACTTCGTCAACTGGTCGCCCAACCTGATGGCGCAGAGGTTCTTCGCCCCGGACGGCTACGCCGCACTGACCTTCGACGCACGCGCGCACGGAGAATCAGGAGGACAGTTCACGCTCGATGGCCCGCGTGAGCTACAGGACCTGCGCGAGCTGTTGACCTGGCTCACGACCCAGCACCCGGTGGACCCTCGACATGTCGGCGCGTACGGCGCTTCGTACGGCGGTGGGCTCCTCTGGCGCGCGGCAGTGGCGGGCCTCCCTCTCGCCGCGATCGCGCCCGCGGCGACATGGACAGATCTCCGCGAGGCGATCGCGCCTCAAGGCCACGTGCGCGCCGGGATCGTGCTCGGATTTTCCCAGGACGTCGCGCGGGACCGGTACGGGCCGGAGGAGCTGCAACTTCTGACCAATGCCATTTCGGAAACCAATGTCCCTGCACTCCGCGCCTATCTCGCGACACGCTCGACACGCTCACAACTCGGGGAAGTGCGAATTCCGACCTTCATCCTCCAGGGCCGCCGCGACTTCGCGTTCGACGCCGACCAGGCAATCGCAGCTTTCCGCCTGCTCAAGGGCCCGAAGCGCCTCTACCTCGGAGATTTTGGCCATCAGCCCGCGACGAATCCGCCGAGCGAGTTCGACTATGCGGCCGTGGAAGTGCGGGCATGGTTCGATCGCTTCCTCAAGGGGATCCCGAACGGTATCGACAAGCGTCCACCGGTCGAGGTCGCACCTGATCCATGGCGCAAGCCCGGCTCGTTCAAGCGCTTGCCCACACCGCGTCCGCTGACGTTCGCGTTCAGAGGGAGACGGACGCTCTCGGCAGACGGGAAGGTCGCACGGACGACTGATCGCGTTCGCCACCTCGAGAACTTCGGTGCACCGATCGTCAAGGTGTCGTTTGCGACGCCGACCGGTTACAAGCACCTCGTTGCGGTGCTCAGCGCGATCACGCCGAGCGGCTCTGAGATTGTCATCAGCGACGGTGGGGCGGACACGCAGACGAGCGGCAAGAACCCCCGAACGGTCACGATCAAGCTGCAGAACGAGATCACCTCGATCCCAGCCGGCTCACGCCTGCGAGTGACGCTGGGCGCACGCTCGACGGTCCAGAATATCGGCAACCTCGTCTATCTGATTCCTGTCCCCGAAGGGTCGGTCGGCCAGGTCGGGAAGTTGACGCTGACGCTTCCGGTTCTGTCGAAACCTGTGTCACCTTGATCTCGCAGGTGGCCGCGGCGGCGGCCGCGATTGCGCTCGGCGGCGCTCCGGCGGCGACGCCGGGAGTGACGTCGACCACGATCACGATCGGCGGGACGATCCCCATCAGCGGGCCGGCGGCCGCGTACGGGTCGGTCGGGCGCGGCGCGGACGCGTACTTCAAGTACGTCAACTCGAAGGGCGGCGTGTTTGGCCGGAAGATCGACTACAAGTACCTCGACGACGAGTTCGACGTCGCGAAGACGATCACGCTCACCCGTCAGCTCGTCGAGCAGGATCAGGTGCTGGCCATCTTCAACAGCGTCGGCACCGAGCATGCGCTCGCGATCCGCTCTTATCTCAACGACCGCCAGGTGCCGCAGCTCTTCATCGGCAGCGGTGTCTCGAAGCTCGCCACGGAGCATGCGAAGTATCCATGGTCGATGGGTTACCTCCCGAGCTTCGCCGGCGAGGGCGCGATTTACGGCCGCTACGTCGCTTCGCATCAGCGACAGGCGCGTATCGCAGTGCTGTACGAGAACTCGGACTTCGGCAAGGACATGCTCAACGGCCTGCGTCATGGTCTCGGCGGCAAGGCGAAGATCGTCGGCACGCAGGCGTACGAGATCACGGACACCGACGTCTCCTCGCAGATGGCGAAGCTCAGGAGCACCGGCGCCGACACGCTCATGCTGTTCGCCACCCCGCAGTTCGCGATCTTCGGCTACGTCGGCGCGTTCCGGCTCGGGTGGCACCCGCACGTCTACGTCACGTCGGTGTCGATCAGCCCGGACATCATGAAGATCGCCCGGGTCGCATCGAGCCGCAAGCAGGTCGAAGGCTCGGTCTCGATCGCGTTCGTGAAGGATCCGACCTCGAAGCAGTGGGCGAGGGACAAGGCCGTCCGGCTATACAAGTCGATCCTGCAACGCTTCCTGCCGAGCGCAAAGCCCGACGACGTGTTCAACTACTACGGGATGGCCGTCGCATACACGATGGTGGACACCTTGAAGAAGGCGGGCAGAAACCTGACTCGGGCGGGAGTGCTCAGGTCTGCGACCCACCTCGACGAGGCGAATCCATTTCTCCTGCCCGGCCTGCGGATCAAGACGTCGCCAAGCGACTACTACCCCATCGATCGCGTCAAGCTGGCGCGTTACGAGCGCGGCCAGTGGCAGTTCTTCGGGAAGTTTGTAAGCGCCCGTGATTAGGCTCAACTCTTAGGGGAATCGCGCGTCTAATGGAAGAGCTTTTCTGATTTCGAAGTAGGAAAGGAAGGGGTATGAAGACAATCCTCAGGCTGGCCGTGCTCGCTCTTGCCGGGACGACCGCGCTGGCACTCGCCGGGAATGCGCTCGCCACCCAGAAGTTGAGCGTCAAACAGAGCACGACGTCGCTCACGATCAAGGTCTCGCAGGCGCAGACCGACGCGCAACCGGCGAAAATCTCCATCTACGTTCCGAGCGGCTACTCGATCAATGCTTCGGCAGCGCCCGGGACGAAGATCGGGTCCACGACCGGCACGGTGTTTTCGCGTGACGCGAACATTCCGCTGCCGCTGTCTGGTGACGTGGTCGTTTCCGCGAGCTCAGACGCACCCACCTGCGACCCGGTTCCGCACCTCGCCGTCTGGAACCTCGCTCTCTCGGTCGCCGGGCAAAGCATCAATTTGCCCGTGCATGTCGACCAGCTGGCGGGTGCTGAAGCCGCGCTCGGCACGTACAAGCTCGTCGTGTGCCTCGCTCCGGACGACGTTCCGGTCGGCACGCCGGGCCGCTCGCCGAACGGGGCCCGGCTCCTCGACGCGACGTTCACGGTGGACAACATCTTCACCGTCCCCGCGGGACAGAGCATCTGGAAGACGATCACGACGCCGTGGGCCGGCGGTGTGCCCAATGTGGCCGGAACGGTCGAGACACGCGCGTTCGTGGCGGACGGCACGGTGACGCTCGCCAAGAAGGTCAACGCACCGAAGCGACTCGTGAAGTTCACGGGCAAGGTGACGCAGGCCGGCACCGCCGTGTCGGGTGCGAAGGTCAGCCTCCTCGTCAATGGCAAGTCCGCCGGCTTCAACGCACGGACGAACGGTTCCGGCAGCTTCAGCATCGTCCTGAGGAAGACCGGCAAGAAAACGACCTCGACGTTCCAGGCACGTACCACGGTGGCCGAGCGCGACATCACGTCAACAGGTTGCGCCTCGCCGACGACCGCCGCCCCGTGCGTGAGCGCGACGGCGTCGGCGTTCACCGCGGTGAGCGCCAAGATCAGCATCCGCCTATAGGGCGCGGCTACCGATGGAACTACGAGACGGGGCTGCTGGGCCCCGTCTCGTATGCTGGAACAGTGGCGGCGGACATCCGAATCGGGACTTGCTCGTGGGCCGACGACGCGTTGTCGAAGCATTGGTATCCACCGGGTACGAAGGCAGCAGAGCGCCTGCCGTATTACGCCGAGCATTTCGACACGGTCGAGGTGGACTCGACCTATTACCGGTTGCCGAGCGAGGAGATGGTCGAGCGCTGGGCAGAGCGGACGCCGGAGGGATTCGTGATGCACGTCAAGGCTTTCGGTCTGATGACGCGTCATCCCGTCAAGCTCGAGTCGCTGCCGCCGGACCTTCGCGACGAGGCGCCGACCGACGACCGTGGCCGGGTCGAGCGGCCGTCGCGCGAGTTTCGCGGCGAGGTGTTTCGCCGGTTCCTCGAAGCTCTCGAGCCGCTGCGCTCGAGCGGCAAGCTCGGGGGGATCCTCTTCCAGTTTCCCTCCTACGTCGTCTACAAAGAACGGTCGCTCGAGTACCTGCAGTGGGCGCACGGACAGCTCGGAGACGACGGGCTGCTGGTGGAGTTCCGGCACTCGAGCTGGCTCGACGAAGACCATCGCGACGTCACCTTGCGGTTTCTGGAGGAGCTCGGCGCGACCAACGTGATCGTGGATGCGCCCCGGATCGAGGGTGCCAAGAATCTCGTTCCGACCGTGCCGGCGCTCACGAGTCCCACCGCGTACATCCGCTTTCACGGTCGCAACGCGGCGACGTGGAACAAACGCGGCGGCGGCGCCGCTGAACGGTTCGACTACCTGTACTCCGACGACGAGTTGCGTGAATGGGTTCGCCCGCTGCGCGAGCTCTCGGAGCAGGCCGAGCAGGCGTACGCTTTCTTCAACAACAACGCCACTAGCTCGGACGGTCGAGGCGGGCGGATGGCGCAGGCCGCAGCCAACGCGAAGCAGCTACAGCAATTGCTGCAGGCCGAGAAGGTTCCCGTGAGCGCTCCCAGCTAGTGGAAGTTCTCGCCGTCATCCATGGCGCGGAGGTGCGCTCGGGCGTCTTCGGCGACGTCGTTCGCGAGAGCGGCCACGGGCTCGAGGAGTGGAGCCTCGCCTGGGGCACGCCGCTGCCCCGCCCGCTCGACGCGTACGGCGCCGTGCTCGTCTTCGGAGGCGCCATGCACGCAGACCAGGACGAACATCATCCGTGGCTACGGGAGGAGGATCTCTTCCTGCAGCGCTTGCTCGACGGGCACACGCCCGTCCTCGGAATCTGCCTCGGCGCGCAGCTGCTGGCGAAGGCGGCGCACGCGCCCGTGTTTCCCGTCGAGGAAGCCGAGGTCGGCTGGTTCGCGGTCGAGCTCACCAAGGCGGGCGCGGACGACCCTGTCCTCGGGCGGCTGCCGCGAACTTTCGAAGCGTTCCAGTGGCACTACTACGCCCATGGCATCCCTGCCGGTGCCGTCGAGCTGGCGCGGAACCGCGTGTGCACGCAGGCGTTCCGTCTTGGCGACAACGCGTGGGGTGTCCAGTTCCACCCAGAGGTGACGCTCCGGCAGGTGCAGGGCTGGGTGGAGGAGGAGAAGAAGGAGCTTCAGGTGGACGCCGACGAGCTTCTTGCCGAAACGCGGGATCGCATCGAGGCGTGGAACTCGCTGGGCCGAGACCTCTGCATAGGCTTCATCGACGCCGCCGAGCGAGTCACCGCTCCGGTTTAGCCAACTCCTTCCAAGACACGGCCCGGTGTCCGACACCAGGCCGTGTCTGTAGCGGCCATGTCTCGGTCACGGCGAGCGCGGCGTGGTTCCGTGCCTCGCGGCATCGCGCGTCGCGCGGCGTCACACTTACGACACGGTGTCCGACACCAGGCCGTGGCGTAACGAGACGTGTCGACTTTGTCAGCCTTTTTCGAGCGGCAGCTCATCGTGGCGCGACCACTCGTGCCACGAACCCGCGTAGTTCCGCGCGCGGTATCCCGCTAGACGCAGGGCCATTGTCGCCAGCGCGGAGCGCGATCCCGAATGACAGTACGCCACGATCTCCGCCGGATCGCCCAGGCGAGCGCGGATCTGATCCGGTGGAAGCGGCTCGCCGGGGCCGGCGTAGAGCTCCTGCACGGGAACGTGCCGCGCGCCCGGGATGCGACCCTGGCGCGGATCGCAGGGATAGCCGTGCTTGCCCTTGAACTCCTCGTCCGTACGAACGTCGAGGATCATCAGCGCCGCATCGTCGAGCCTCCCCAACAGCTCGTCGCGCGTGGGGACGGCGTCGAAGCGGGGCTCGAAGGTCGTCTTCACCGGATGCAACTCGACCTGCCCGACCTGCAACTCGCTCGGCCACGCGGCGACGCCGCCGAGCAGCACCGCGACGCGAGGATGTCCTGCAAGCTCCGCCATCTGCGCGGCGGGCATCGCGCCCACGCCGTCGCCGCGGTCGTAGAGGACGAGCCGCTCGTCGCCGGTCACACCGTGACGCCGTAGGCGCAGGCCGACCTCGGCCGCGAGCGCCTCCAGCATCTCGCGATCGCTCATCGGCGGCGGCGAGCCCAGGACGAGCGGTCTCGACCCCGGGATATGTCCTCGCGCATGCGCGTTCGGCCCGCGGACGTCGCCGAGGAAGAGATCGTCCGCCCCGAGCTCGCCTTCGAGCCAGGCGACGTCGACCACGGAGGAGAGCTCAGACACGGCCGACGAACTCGCGCAGGATCTCGTTGAACTCGTCCGGACGCTCGAGGTTCACGAGGTGACCCGCGCCGAGCAGCTCACGGACGTCGAATTCGCTTACCTCTTCCGGAGAGACGTATGGATCGAACTCGCCGAGCACGAACTGCACCGGACCGGAGGACGCACGAACGACATCGGTGGAATCCTCCCGGTCACGAATCGCCGCGAGCGCGGAGACGAGCGCGTCGGCATCCCGGTAGACGAGTTGCTCGTCCGCCGCGCTCTCGTCGTGAAAGAGCTTCGGCAGCATCATCTGCCACAGTCCTTCGAGCCCTTCGTTGCGAATCAACTCGATCGTGTCCTCCCTGCCTGCGCGACGTTCATCCGAGTCCGCGTCAGGACGCGCGCCCACGAGCAACAGACCCCGCACCCGCTCGGGCGCGCGCCGCGCGAGTGCAAGCGCGCAGTAGCCGCCCATCGACGCGCCGACGACCGCGAGGTCGCCCTCCGTCTCGCCGGCGACCGAGCCGGCCCAGTCGTCCATCGTCTGCCCACGGCCGTACAGCCGCGGCGCAATCACCTCGTGCTCGGCGAGCGCCGCACGCTGTGGCTCCCACATCCGCTCGTCGAGGGGAAACGCATGCAGCAGCAGAACCTTCACAACGAGGCGACGACATCGAGCTCAGCGGCGATCGACGGCCGTCGCTCCAGGCGACCGACCCACTCCGACAGGGCCGGGAACCGTTGGAGATCGACATCCATGCGATCGCGGGCGCGCAGGATCCACGGCGCGTACGCGATGTCGGCGAGGCCGAACTCCCGTCCACTCAGGAAGAGTCGCTCCTGCAACACGAGATCCAAAGTCGCGAGTGCGGCGTCGAGGCGTTCGCGCGCACCGTCGTCACCGCGCCGCAACGCGTAATACGGCCGCGAAAGCTCGTCGAACCGGAAGACCAGCATCCGACCGAGCGCACGTTCGGCAGCGTCGGCGGGCCAGAGTGGCGGATCGGGATAGCGCTCGTCGAGATACTCGTCGATCACCGCGGACTCCGCGAGCACGAAGGTGTCCTCTTCCAAGATGGGCACGCGTCCGAGCGGGTTCTTCTCGTAGATCCACCTCGGCCGATCGTCGAGGTCGATCTCGACCGTCTCGTACTCGATGCCCTTCTCGGCGAGCACGATCCGGACGCGCGCGCAGTAGGGGCAGCGGTCCGCGTCGTAGAGCGTGATCACCGATCGATCCTAGCCTCGATCCCGAGCACGTCGGCGATCTGACTCAGCAGCTCGCGCGCAGGAAGAAGCTCCGCGGGTGACGACGCCACGCGTGCGACCGCGCGGACGCGCGCCGGATCTGCGCCGGTGAGGCGCGCGGCCAGCGTCGGATTTGCGGACAACGACAGCTCGTCGGCCTTGCTCAGCTCGCCGTAGTACGTCGGCACCGAGAGGTACTCATCCACCATGCGGCCGCGCTCGAACAGCAGGAAGCGCACGACCGCCTCCTCTTCGACCGCGAGCGCGACCGCGGGCACTCCCATACGCTCGGAGAGCTCGGCGCCGAGCCGGCGTTGAGCACTGCGATCGTGGTCGCAGAGCTCGTCGACGATCGTCACCCAGCCGCTGCGCGGAGATGTGATCTCGGTGTGTTCCGAACGCCCGAGCCTCGGCAGGAATTGCGTCACGGCCCGCTCGACGCCGGCCTCGTCGTCGGTCTGGACGTGCAGCGAGCCGAAGGATGGCGGACGCTCGTCACTGCTGAGCCGATCGGCAAGAGCATCCAGCGGCGCGACCATGAAGACGTCCATGGGCGTGAAGCCGAGCCGCTCGTAGAGGCGGCGCGCGTCGCTGTTCCCGATCAGCACCTCGAGGCTGACGTGTTCGAGGCCCGCGGAGCGAGCAGGGTCGAGGATGCCTCCGAGCAGCGCCCGTCCGATCCCCTTGTTGCGTGCGTCGGGCCGCACGTAGATGTCGGTGACATGCGCCGTCCTCCGGCCGCGATCCCCGAGGACGCAGAAGACGAACCCGAGGGCG
>VAXG01000126.1 GCA_005883355.1 Actinomycetota bacterium
AGCCCAGAATGGGCCCTGGCTGCCCTCGCAGGCTCGGGCTTCCTCTTCGCAGCGGCGGTCGCCTACCCCGCCGGCATGGGCATGGGCGACGTGAAGCTCGCGCTACTGATGGGCGCCGCTCTCGGACGCACGGTGTCCGTCGCCCTGATTGTGGGAATGCTGGCCGCTCTCGTTCCCAGCGTGGTGCTGCTCGTCCGCCACGGGTCGAAGGCACGCAAGATGGGAGTCCCGTTCGGCCCGTTCCTCGCGATCGGCTCGGTCGCCGCCCTCTTCTGGGGCCACGAGATCCTGCACGCGTACTTCTCGACGTTGCATTAGTGCTGCGGGCCCAGGGCCCGTACGAGGCGATTTGCGGGAAGCCGCGACGGCAGCTCCTTGAGGACCAACCCTGCGCCGACGAGAACGAGTGCCTCCACCTCGAGCCAGTACCACCCGAAGGAGACCGGATCGAGCACCAACCGGACGAGCGCGACTGCTAGCGGAACGAGCCACAACGCATGCGCGCTGCGGCGCAGCGCAAATGCAAGCGCGGTGCCTGCGGCGAGTGCGAGCGAGGCCTGCGCGAGTCTGAGCGGCCAGCCGAAGTGAGCGCCGGGCCCGACGATCAGACCGAGGACGGTTCCAGACGTCACCCGCCACTCGTGATCGAACATCCGGAACGTCCCGGCAAGTGCGAACGGCGCGAGCATCGCTGCGACGACGGCCGCCTGGAGGCATGCCCCCGCCACCGCGCGCGTCAGCCGCGGAGCGAGCAGTAGCACTGCCACGCCGAGCACGCCCCACAGCTCGAGGCCGGCGGACAGACCGACGACTGCACCGGCGGCCAAAACGCGATCCTGGCGCGCCCAGACCCCGGCGAGCACCCACAGGAGCGGAACGATCGCCTCGGCCGGATGGCCGTAGACGAAGGCGATGTGCGTCAGGCCTGAGGCGACCGCGAGCAGCCCGACCGCGAGCCGCGCCCGGTTGGAGAGGCCGAGTCGGCCCAGTACATAAACGAGTAGCGCGGCGACGCCGAGCTCGATCAAAAAGGCGAGTGCTCCCAGGTCCCGTATGGCGCCGAACAGCGCCAGCTGCAAGGGGCCCGACTGCAGCTGCGGGTCGGCGAAGGTGTTCGCCCAGCCCCCGGAGAGCAACTGCTCGCCCTTGTGGACGAAATAGACGAGGTCGCCGGAGTCGGTCCCTCGATCGAGGTAGGCGAGGGCGGCGGCCGGGATCAGGACCGGTGCCCACAGCCGAGCGAGTGGAGAACGCAGAAAGTCCCTCATCCAGGGCGATATCGGCCCCTGGAGGGGTGAGGTTGAGGGAGCCGGGATCAAGGGACGGGCGGCTCCTGCCGATACCTCGAACGAGGGATACATGGACATCGAACGTCCACCGAATCTGCGCACCCCGGGTACCGAGCCCGGGCCTGCGACGTCGCCCGGTGGCGCTGGCATCGGAGGCCCCCCACCGCCGATCAATGCGCTCGCCGAGCTCGTCGCGGACCTGATCGCTGCCACGGGCCTCGTTCCGGCGGACAAGCTGGCGCAGGTCCGGAGCGCCGCCGGGATGGGCTCCTTTGCGCATGCCCTGGTGGAGCAGAACGTTGCTTCCAGCGAAGGGCTGGCCCGCACGCTTGCGGCCCGGTATCAGGTGTCGCTCGTCGACCTGGCCTTGACGGGCGTGCAGGACGAGGCGAGCGGCGAGATCGCGCTTCACGTCCTCGAGCGACTGGTCGCCATTCCTTACGCACTCGAGGACGGAACCCTCAAAGTCGCCGTTGGCGACCCCGGCAACATCCAGGGAATCGACGAGCTCCGGCTGGCCACGCGCTACCCGCTCGAGATCGGCGTGGCGGCGCGCGACGACATCTTCGTCGAGATCCGCCGCCTGGCCCGTGCCTCAGAGGCGTTCGGCGCGCGCGCCGCCGCCGTCGAAGGCGAGCTCGAGCTCGAAGAGGAAGAGGAGGAGACCGACGACCTCGAGGTCGACGACGGCATCTCCGATGCCCCACTCGTTCGCCTCGTCAACTCCGTGATCTTTCAGGCCGCCGAGGACGGGGCCTCCGACGTCCACTTCGAGCCGCAGGAAGATGCACTGCTCGTCCGCTTCCGCGTGGACGGCGTGCTGCACGAGGTGCAGCGGATCCCGAAGCGGATGATGCCCGGCGTTCTCACCCGACTGAAGGTGCTAGCGAAGCTGGACATCGCCGAGCGGCGAAAGCCTCAGGACGGACGCATCTCGCTCAACGCGGCAGCCGCAGGCCGCACCCTCGATGTTCGTGTCGCCACGCTGCCGACGGTCGAGGGCGAGTCGATCGTCATGCGTCTCCTCGACAAGTCCAAGAAGGCGCCGACGCTCGAGGAGTTGGGTATGTCGGACGAGATGCGCGGGTCCCTCGAAGTGCTGATCCGCAAGCCCACCGGCGCCCTACTCGTCACCGGACCCACGGGCTCCGGTAAGTCCACGACCCTCTACGCTGCGCTGACCGAGATCAACCGGCCCGAGATCAACATCATCACGGTCGAGGACCCGGTCGAGTACAGGCTCGGCGGCGTCAACCAGGTTCAGATCAACCAGAAGGCCGGCCTCACGTTCGCGACCGCATTGCGGTCGATCCTGCGTTCCGACCCCGACGTCGTGATGGTGGGTGAGATCCGGGACGGTGAGACGGCGAAGATCTCGATCGAGGCTGCGCTGACGGGCCACCTCGTCCTCTCGACGCTGCATACGAACGACGCCCCGCAGGCGCTGACGCGTCTCGGCGAGATGGGCGTCGAGCCGTTCCTGATCGGGGCTGCCGTCTCGGCCGTGCTCGCCCAGCGTCTTGCCCGCAAGCTCTGCACGCACTGTTGCGAGATGTACCAGCCGTCCGTCGACGAGCTGATGAAGGCGCGAGTCTCCCGCGAGGTGGCCGCCGCCAGCGACGGGATGGTCTTCTATCGCAAGAAGGGCTGCCCCAGGTGCAACCAGTCCGGCTACAAAGGCCGGATCGGCGTCTATCAGCTACTGACGATGAGCGAGCAGCTCGAGAGCCTGGCGGTCACCAAGGCGAGCCGCGAGGACATCGAGCGCGCCGCAATCGGTGAGGGCATGCGGACACTGTGGGACGACGGCCTGGCCAAAGTCGCGGCCGGCCTGACCTCCATCGAAGAGCTCGCCCGCGTCTCCATCTAGCCGCAAGATCCGGCCGGCTTTGCCGGCCATGATGATCTTGCGGCTGGTCAAGTCCTCGCCAAGCAGAGGCGGGCCAGCCCGCCTCTGCGGCGGGTGCCGATCGGGATTTGGCGGCTAGGAAGATCCGATCTTCCCGCGCCGTCGGGCCTTTAGGTGGGAGTGAACCGGGCCAGTATCTCTTTCAAGCCATATGGCGTTGAAGTCATATGAAGCGCAGCTTCGTACTTATTTGCGCTTGCTTGCTCATCGTCCTGACGGTGGCGGCCGGCGCGGCACCGGCAAAGCGCGCAGATGCTTGTACCTGGGGCGCCTCCTCCGTCGTTGTGGAGGAGGTCAACGGCCAGCTAGTTCAGAGCGAGCCGGTGACGACGGGATGCATCCCGTGATCGCGCTCCGTTAGCCATTTTTGCGGCAGGAGCCGACTAGATGGGCGGCCGATCCCTCGATCGGGGGTAGGGGATGCACCACTCCGGAGCGAAGTAGGAGGAAGGCCCTCGGTAAGCCGCCCCGAGCCAATGACCTCAGTTACCGCAGCCAAGCGCCTCTTCCCGCTCGCCTTCGCAGCGCTCGTCGTCGTCGGCGCTTTCACCGCGTCCGCGAGCGGTCGCGCTGCCGGAGTTCATTTCATCGGGGGCAACTCGCGCGTCGTGCAAGGCAACGATGCGACGGTGACCGTCGCGGTCAAGCCCTCCGGCGCACGGTGCTCACTCGCGGTCCGCTACAAGAGCGGCGCCAGGCAGCCAGGGCTTCCAATCGTGCGCGCCATCGCCTCGCACGCGACCTGGACGTGGCAGGTCCCGAGCAAGATGCAGCCTGGTCCCGCGCGTGTAACCGCTTCGTGCGCAGGCGCCGGCCGCGCGACGAAGCGTCTCACGATCATCGGACAAATCATTCCACCGAAGATCCAGGTCGTCAAAACGGGTTGGTCGACACGGCCCTACCCGTTCGGCGGCGCGGGTGTCAGCTACGGCATCATCCTCGCCAACGAGTCCACGAAGCGGGACGCGCTTGACGTCAACGTGCTTGTGAACTTCGTGATGTCGGACAACCGGCTCATCGGCTCCGCCACGTCGCACATCGGCGACATCGCCGCCGGAACTCGACACGCGCTCGGCGGCGAGGCCAACTTCCCCGGCGGCGCGCCGATTGCGAGGCTCGAGGTCGTCGTGAAGATCGGACACGGCGGCCCGGCAACGCACACGAAGCCCGGCGTCTCGGCCGTACGTGTGCTTCCGAGTGTCTCCGAACCGCAATGGTCTGGCTCAGTCGAGGGCGAGATTCAGAACGACAGCGCCAGCCTTACGTTGCGGTCCGTCGAGCTCTCCACGGTCGTCCTCGACGCAGACGGGAATATCATCGGCGGCGGTTCCGGCTTCGGCGTATCGTCTCTGCCCCCTTCGGCCCGAATGTTCTTCAAGATCGGCAACGGCATGCGGCCGATCCCGTACTCCAAGGTGGCGTCGGCACTCGTCTCGGTCGTCCCGACCTACCTGCACAGTCCGTAGCGCTATTCGACTATCGCAGTGAAATCATCATGCCCGGCGAAGCCGGGCGGATTTCACTGCGCGTGTACGTCACAGCCGAGGACCATGAGGGCCTCGACTGCTTCGGTCATGAATGCCGTTGCCTGATGGACGTCGGCGAAGGTGTAGGGCCCGGGCCGGGAGGGCTCGGCGCTACGGCCGCCCGCGGGATAGACCTCGGCCTCGATAACGCAGGAGTCGCCGTAGTCGACAGCACGGAGGACTGCTACCGAGCGGCCGTCTCGCCGGGCGTGCCGGACGAAGAGCTCGCGCGCTCCGGCCGCCTCGGGGGGCGTGTCCGTCATGCTCCGCGAGCGGCGTTCTGGGCGGCCTGCGCGACGGTCTCCTTGTCGGCGAAGCCGTTGATCCTCGCGACGAGCGTTCCGGGTCTCGTGTAGACGAGGAAGCCCGGGTCAGGAAGCAGGCCGAGCGTCTGCGTCAGCTTGCCGACTTGCGCCTGGCTGAGGACGTTCAGCCCGACGAAACCCACGCCCGCGTTCTGTGCGCCGGCCCGCGCTTCGGCGAAGGCGATGCCGTCCACCTCCGAGTACGGGTTGTAGACCGACACAACCACCACTCGTTGCCGTCCTAGCGCGGCAGCGATCGAGTTGGGGAGGCCGGCCGCTATGGCTGCGAGGACTGCCGATGGTTGTTCCGGCGCCTTCGGGACTGCCGAGACGTGCGGCGTTGCCTTCGGCTTGGCCGCGTGGCTCGATTTCTTCTTCGAAGCCGCGGCCGTCTGCTTCTTCAAGCCGGCTCCGAAGGGATGGTGCTTGATCACGCGGGGGGTAGCCGCCGCCGGGCTCCCGCCGTGTCCCAGCATGGTCATCCCGCCACCGATCAACACGGCAACCAGCAGTGCCAGCAGGGCCGCATATCGGACCGGGGGCGAAAGCGCGAAGGTCACGGAATCTCTATCGGCAGCGAAAAGGAGTGACTTGAAAAGACGAAGGGCGCGGTTTCCCGCGCCCTTCGAGCCTCATGGACTTCGTCTTACGGGCAGAGCCCGGAGACGATGTCGGCGCCGGGGCCGGCCTTGTTCCAGGCCTTGGCTCCGACCGTGCTGTCGACGCAGTAGGTGACGGACGTTGCCGTCTGGATGTGCAGCTTGGTCGGGACGATCGCCGAGTCGTAGGCCTGCAGCAGCGAGACCGTCATGCCTGCATAGCCGGCGGAGTTGGCGGTGCCGAGGTTGTCGGCGTTGTAGGCCTCGACGGCCGGGATCGCGGCGCGAACGTTGGCCTTTGCGGCCGAGTTGTTCGCACGATCGCGGAAGCTCAGGTACGAGGGGATCGCGATCGCGAGCAGGATGCCGAGGATGATGATGACAACGAGAAGCTCGATGAGGGTGAAACCGCTCTCCTCACCCTGCAGCCGCTTCGTCAGCTTCGTGTGCATGATTTCTTTGCTCCTTTTGGGACGGGAGAAATCAGGCGCGAGCTAGATGCCCGCGCCTGATCTCATGGCTCGTTGTTTACGGACAGGCTCCGGAGATGATGTCCGCGCCGGGGCCGGCCTTGTTCCAGACCTTGCCGCCGACGGTGCTGTCGACGCAGTAGGTGACGGACGTTGCCGTCTGGATGTTCAGCTTGGTCGGGACGATCGCCGAGTCGTAGGCCTGCAGCAGCGAGACCGTCATGCCTGCATAGCCGGCGGAGTTGGCGGTGCCGAGGTTGTCGGCGTTGTAGGCCTCGACGGCCGGGATCGCGGCGCGAACGTTGGCCTTTGCGGCCGAGTTGTTCGCACGATCGCGGAAGCTCAGGTACGAGGGGATCGCGATCGCGGCAGGATGCCGAGGATGATGATGACAACGAGAAGCTCGATGAGGGTGAAACCGCTTTCCTCACCCGCGAGCCGCTGTCGAATCTTGCTGGTCATGCAGGTGCTCCTTCCATGGGAAACGAACGAACGGAGTGGCCGCACCTGCATCGGCGGAATCCCCCACAGCGGGTAACCCTCGAAGGGGTGATCGTGCCTTTTGAAAACTTGCGGTTCCTAGAGAGGTAAAGGACGCGCCACGGCCTGCCGATGACTCGTTCGAGTTATGCGGCCGGTGAATTCAATCGATGAGCTCCTGGAGCACATGGTGGCGCGCAACGCGTCAGACCTCCATGTGACCGTTGGAACCCCTCCTGTCATTCGCGTGCGTGGAGAAGTCGAGCGCGTGGAGGAGTACGCACCCCTTACTCCGGAGGAGACACAGGAGCTTCTCTACCGCATCCTCTCGAGCGAGCAGCAGAAGAACCTCGAGATCAAGCGCCAGCTCGATTTCTCACACTCGATCCCGGGGCTGGCCCGTTTCCGTGTGAACGTCTACTTCCAGCGGGAGTCGATCGGCGCGGCCTTCCGTCTGATCCCGGCCGAGATCAAGACGCTGGAGGAGCTCGGCATTCCGGCGACCTTGCACCAGTTGGCCGAGAAGCCGCGCGGCCTCGTCCTCGTCACCGGCCCGACCGGTTCCGGTAAGTCGACGACGCTCGCCGCGATCATCGACGAGATCAACCGAAAACGCTCGGAGCACATCCTCACGATCGAGGACCCGATCGAGTTTCTACACCGCCACAAACGCTGCATCGTCAATCAGCGCGAGATCGGCCCCGACGCAACAAGCTTCGCCGAGGCCTTGCGCGCAGCACTCCGCCAGGACCCCGACGTGATCCTCGTCGGCGAGATGCGCGACCTCGAGACCATCGCGACCGCCCTGACGGCTGCCGAGACCGGTCATCTCGTCTTCGGGACTCTGCACACACAGAGCGCTCCGTCGACGATCGACCGCATCATCGACGTCTTCCCGGCCGAGCAGCAGGAGCAGATTCGTATTCAGATCGCCAGCTCGCTGCAGGGAGTGGTCACGCAGGCCCTGCTTCCGACTGCAGATGGAATGGGGCGAGTCCCTGCGCTCGAGGTCCTGCTGCCGGACGACGCCGTCCGCAACCTGATCCGTCAGGGCAAGGTCGAGCAGATCTATTCGGTGATGCAGACGAACACGAGCCGCGGCATGCAGACGATGGAGCAGTCGCTGGCGGACCTGATCACCCGTGGTGTCGTCGAGTTCGAAGCGGGCCTCAGCCGTTCGAGTCGACCCAATCAGCTCGTCGGTGTGCTCGAACGCGCCGGTTTTCAAGTCGAACTCCCGCCCGATCTCAGCGAGTCGCACGACGAGCAGCCACTCGCCGCGGGACTCCGCGTCGCCGGGAACTAGTGATGGACGACCAGTCGCTCTGGAAGAAGGAGTTGTCCTTCGGGCGCAAGCCGGAAGACGAGAAAGACGCCGGCGAGTCGCCGCCGAACGACGAGCAGCCGACGTCGATGTGGAAGAAGGAGCTTTCGCTCAAGCGCGAGCCGAAGGCCGACGCCGCCGAAGGCGACGCCGCTGCGAACGCGACTGTCGACGAGCCTGCCGTCGACGAGCCCGTAGTCGCGGAGCGAACAGAAGCCGAGCCGGCGGCCGAGCAGGAGGAGACCTGGACGAAGGAGGCTTCGTTCAGCCGCACGCCGGAGCCCGAGCCCGACGCCGTACCTGAGCCGATCGTGGCGGAAGAGTCCGTTTCGTCCGAGGACGAGACCTGGAAGAAGGAGGTGTCGTTCAGCCGCAAGCCGGCGGCCGATCCCTTGTCCAAGCAGGCGGCGGACGACGCGTTCGTTGCCGGCGAGGAGACCGTCGCCGACGAACAAGCTTTTGCGGACGAGCCGGTCGCAGCCCAAGAGGACGTTGCTACGGAACTCGACACTGAGGAGCCCCTCCCGAGCCTCGAGATCGAGGCCGAACCATGGGCCGCACCGCCGTCGCTCCCGCCGGCATCTCTTCCCGAAGCTCCGGTCGCAATCGTCCCCGCGCCGATCCCGCCGGTAGATGTCGCCGCGCCGGTCGCAGCAGTCGAGCTGCCGCTTCCAAGCGACGACACCACGAAGGTGCCGTTCTGGAAGAAGGAGCTCTCGCTCGGCGGCAAGAAGCGCGACAAGCCGGTCAAGGAGCGTCCTGCAGCGAGCGTCCCCGTACCGACAGGCTCGGTAGACGTGCACCCGCCGGTCGCCGCCGCCGACCTGCCGCCCCTACCCGACGCTCCGAAGGTGCCGTTCTGGAAGAAGGACATCTCGCTCGGGGGCAAGAAGCGCGACAAACCGGTCGAGGAGGATCCGGCCGCGATCGTTTCCGCGCCGACCCCGTCGGTAGAGATCCATCCACCAGTCCCTGCAGCCGAGCTGCCGCCTCTTCTCGAGGCCGCTTCGAAGGTGCCGTTCTGGAAGAAAGAGCTCTCGCTCGGGAGCAACAAGCGCGACAAGCCCGAGAAGCCGGCCAAGCCCGCCAAGGAGCGGAAGCAGAAAGCCCCCAAGGTGAAGGCCGAGCGCGCTCCGAAGACCGACGAGCCCAAGGAACCGAAACAGCCGAAAGAGCGCAAGCAGAAGGCTCCGAAAGTCAAGGTCGAGCGCGGCAGCAGCAAGGGTCGTATCGTCGGCTTGAAGATCGGCGCCTCTCAGCTTGCCGCGGCGCGTGTCTCGAACAACGGCTCGGCAGAGCTGCTGCAAGTCGCGCGTGAGCCGCTCGCCCCGGGCATCGTCGTCGGCGGGGAGCTGCGCGATCCCGAAGCGCTCGCCGAGGCGCTCAAGGACTTCTTCACGAAGCACGGCTTGCCCAAGAAGGGCGTGCGGCTCGGCCTTGCGAACAACAGGATCGGTGTCCGCACCTTCGAGATCGCCGGCATCGAGGACCAGAAGCAGCTCGCGAATGCGATTCGTTTCCGCGCGCAGGAGACGTTGCCAATCCCGATCGACGAAGCCGTGCTCGACTACCACCTGCTCGGCGAAGGTGTCGGCGAGGACGGTCAGCCGACGAAGCGTGTCCTGCTGGTCGTTGCGTATCGCGAGCTGATCGACCGTTACGTGGATGCCTGCAAGAAGGCGGGCATCACCCTCCTCGGCATCGACCTGGAGGCGTTCGCGCTGTTGCGCGCGCTGCAAGCGCCTCAGGAGGGAGTGGGAACGGATGCGACAGCCGCTCTCGTCGTCGTCGCGATCGGTCACGAGCGCTCGACCTTCGCGGTCTCGGATGGACGCGTCTGCGAGTTCACGCGCGTCCTCGAATGGGGCGGCTCCGCACTGAACGTCGCGATTGCTCGGGCTGTTGACTCAGCGCCGTCCGAGGTCGAGGGCGCGAAGCGTGCGCTCGCGTTGACGGATGAGATGGTCCCGGAGGGTCTGACTGCCGAACAGGCGAAGAGCGCGCGCGACTCGATGCGCAGAGCGATTCAGACGTTCGCGCGCGAGCTCGTTTCCTCGCTCCAGTACTACCAGAACCAACCCGGCTCGCTCGGCATCGGCGAGATCGTGCTGACGGGTGGCACCGCGCACCTGCCCGGCCTGTCCGGTGAGCTCGAGCGGCTGATCGGTGTGCACGTTCGCGTTGGCGATCCGCTCGCGCGGATGAAGGTCTCGAAGAAGGTCGGCCAGCCCGAGCAGATCGGTTCGCTCGCCGTCGCAATCGGACTGGGCATAGAGGACTAACCCCATGCGTGCCGTCAACCTGCTGCCTCGCGATCAAGGCCAGCGCACGATCAAAAAGGAGAGCCTGCCGGTCCTCGTCGGCGCGTGCTCCGGCGTCCTCGTCGCCGCGGTCCTCGGGGCCATGTTCATGATGGGGAGCGGCAAGGTCGCAGCCCAGCAGCGCAAGCTCGACGATCTCAACCGGGTCTATCGAGCGCTTCCGCCGCCTCCTGCGGGGCCATCCGCCGCGCAGCAGCAGCTCGCAGGCGAGCAGAGCGCCCGCGTGGGCGCGCTCAGCAGTGCGCTGACGAGTCGGGTCGCCTGGGACCGAGTCTTTCGCGAGTTCTCGCTCGTCCTGCCGGACGACGTGTGGCTGACGACTCTCACGGCGAAGTCGCCGGTGTCGCCGGCCACGAACGCATCGTCGAGCCCCGGCACGGGCGCTCCCTCTCAGTTCGTCATCCAGGGCCGCACCTATTCGCATGACGGCGTCGCCCGGCTGCTTTCACGATTGCAGGTTGTTCCCGACCTGACGAACGTGCAGCTGATGAGCTCGACGCTGTCGCAGGTCGGAGGTCAGAACATCGTCGACTTCTCGATTGCAGCCGACATCAAGGTCGCGGGGCCGGGCGCATGAAGACCGACATGGGCACACTCTTGAAGCGCGCCAAGTTGCTCCCTCCGGGAGCGCTGATCGGAATAATGGTCGGCGCCGTGCTCGTCTTCGGCCTCGCCGGCTGGTTCCTGCTCGTGCGTCCGCAGGGCGCGAAGCTGAAGGATCTGAAGTCCCAGACGGCCGACGTGCAGTCGAGGATCGGTGCGTACCACCAGCAGGTCGCTGCCGTGCGCGCGGCACCGAAGATCGAGGTCGCAGACGTCTACCGCCTTGCCAAGGCAATGCCGGACCGGACGGACATGCCCGACCTGCTGCTCGAGTTGAGCCAGCTGGCCCGCGACACCGGCATTCGCTTCGACTCGATCTCGCCGCAGGCGATCGCTCCGATCGGGAGCTACACGGTGCTGCCGGTCTCCGTCACGTTCCAGGGGAACTTCTACAACCTGGCGGACTTCCTCTACCGGTTGCGGTCACTCGTGTCGGTGCACGCGGGGCGTCTTGACGCCACCGGCCGACTTTTCTCGGTGGACACGCTCACCTTCAACGAGAGCACGCTGAAGTTCCCGCAGATCCAGGCCACGCTGGTCATCGACGCGTTCGTCTACGGATCGGGCGTGCCCACTCCGGCTGTGATCCCTGCGACGCCGACGACGACCGCGACGACCACGACCACCTCGACCACTACCGTGGCAGCCCCGAACGGTGCGTCGGCGACAGGAGCTCCCTGATGGCGAAGAAACAGGTCGATCCGCTCAAGGCCAAACAGAAGAAGCAAAAGATTCTCCTGGCCGTGCTCGGCGTGGTCTTCCTCGCGCTAGTGGCTTTCGAGGCGCCCAAAATGATGAAGAGGCTGCATCCGGCTCCGCCCGTTCGACCGTCCGCGAGCACCTCCACGACTCCGGCCGCCTCGGGCACGCCCACGCTCGCGGCACCGTCGTTGAGCGGCGCCGAACAGCCGGGTGGGACGACG
>VAXG01000127.1 GCA_005883355.1 Actinomycetota bacterium
CGGCTCCCGCGCCCACCGTGCAGGACGGGCAGTTGGCGTCGTTCAGCAGATTCGCGAGCAAGGATCCGTTCGCCCAGCAACTCAGCGATACGAAGAGCTCCTCGTCTTCGTCGTCGGGCTCGGGCAGTTCCTCGAGCGGAGGCGCAGCCGGCCCCAGCGTGCCGACCGTCCCCGGCAACGCCCCGGCGCCGGGAAGCGCAGTGATCTCGGTGAACGGAACCCTCTACACGGTTGCGACGAAGACCGACTTCCCGCAGCCGACGTC
>VAXG01000080.1 GCA_005883355.1 Actinomycetota bacterium
TGTCGCTCTCGCGACGCGGCGATGTCTCTCGGCGTTCTGCGACGGCCTTGCTCGAGCGGACGGCCGATCCTGAACTCGAACAGGCGCTCGGCTTCTACTACGACACGGTCGCAACCGTCGAGACTTTGGACGACCAGCCGACGTTCGACATCTCTGTTCCCGACAACGTCACGTACGTGGCCAACGGCTTCGTCAGCCACAACACCATCAGCTTCATGATGGATTGCGATACGACCGGTGTCGAGCCCGACTTCTCGCTGGTGAAGTCGAAGAAGCTCGTCGGCGGCGGCGAGATCACGATCGTGAACAAGTCGGTGCAGATGGCGCTCGAGAAGCTCGGCTACACGCCGGCCGAGGGCGAGGAGATCGTCGCGTTCGTCGACGAGCGGAATACCGTCGTCGGAGCGCCGTACGTAAAGGCCGAGCACTATCCGGTGTTCGACTGCGCGGTCGGCGACCGGGCGATCCACTACACGGGCCACACGAAGATGATGGGCGCCGTCCAGCCGTTCATCTCCGGCGCGATCTCGAAGACCGTGAACCTGCCGGAGACGGTGTCGGTCGACGAGGTGGCGAAGCTCTTCGTCGACTCGTGGAAGCTCGGCGTGAAGGCGATCGCGATCTACCGCGACAACTGCAAGGTCGCGCAGCCGCTGTCGGGCAAGAAGGACGGCGGCGCGCAGACGCTGCTCGACGCCGCGACCGCAGCTCCGCCTCTGCCGGCGTCACGCAGGCGCCGCCTGCCGGACGACCGCGTCGAGGTCGGCCGCAAGTTCCGCGTCGGCGACTACGAGGGCTACATCCACGTGGGGCTGTACGAGGACAACACCCCGGGCGACATCTTCGTGGACATCGCCAAGGAGGGCACGACCCTCGCCGGCCTGATGAACTCGATCATGATCTCGGTGTCGCTCGGCCTGCAGTACGGCGTGCCGCTCGAGGTGTATGTCTCGAAGTTCGCGCACATGCGCTTCGAGCCGAGCGGGATGACGAACGACCCGGACATCCGAGCCGCGAAGTCGATCGTCGACTACATCTTCAGGTGGATGGGCAAGAAGTTCCTGACCGTCGACCAGCAGGAGGAAATCGGAATCCTGTCGGCCGAGGTGCGAGCCCGCCTAGCAGAGGGCTATCGCAACGGCGGGGACGCTCCTGCATCTGTCGCCGCGCCGGTGGAGATGGCCCCGCCCGGGCAGACGGCTTTGTTCAACGCGTTCGAGGATGCGCAGGAGTGCGCGAAGTGCGGTGGGCGGATGGTGCGGACCGGTAGTTGTTACACCTGCAGGGACTGCGGGACTAACACCGGCTGCTCCTAGAAGAACACGACCCCGATCTGTATATGAAGGCCTCGCTCGCGCGAGGCCTTCATATTCTTCGGCGAAAGTACGCGGTTGAAATCGTGCGGGTTCGATTCCTGCCCTCAGACTGCGCAGCGTCGGGTCATTCACGACGAGCTTCGGCCGCGCGGTCGGCGTTTCGCCGGCCAGAAGTGTCAGAAGACACCTGAGTAGGCGTTCAGCGCAGGTTGTCCGCCAAGATGCGCGTACAACACACGTGAACTGGGCGCGATGCGTTCGGAACGCACGAGGTCGATCAGCGCCGCCATCGACTTTCCTTCGTATACGGGATCGGTAAGAACGCCCTCGAGTCGAGCGCACAGCCGAATCGCCTCGATCGTCTTCGCGTCCGGGATCCCGTACGTGCCGGCATGCCACTCGTCGAGCAGCACGATTTCGTCGTCGCGCAACTCGCGGCCCAGGCCGATCGCATCCGCAGTCTTACGGGCGATGCGGGCGATTTGATTCCACGTCTGCTCGACCGTCGCGGAGCCGTCGATGCCGAGCACCTTGCGCTCCGTGTCCTGCAAGGCGAACCCCGCGATCATGCCCGCCTGCGTCGAGCCGGTTACCGAGCACGTGATGACCGTGTCGAAGAAGACGCCGAGCTCCCGCTCTTGGTCTGCCACCTCCTGCGCCCAGCGTGCGAAGCCGAGCCCGCCCAGGGGATGATCGGAGCCGCCGGCCGGGATTGCGTACGGCTTCCCGCCGCGCTCCTCGACTGACGCGAGCGCCTCTTCCCAGCTCGGGCGGATTCCGATGTCGAACCCCGAGGGGTCGAGTCGCACATCGGCGCCCATGATCCGCGAGAGCAGGATGTTGCCGACCTTGTCGTAGACGGCGTCCGGCCACTCGACCCAGTGCTCCTGCACCAGGACACAGCCGAGACCGAGCTTTGCGGCAACCGCGGCGACCTGCCGCGTGTGGTTCGACTGCACGCCGCCGATCGAGACGAGAGTGTCGCAGCCCTGCGCGAGCGCATCGGCGACGAGGTACTCCAGCTTCCGCGTCTTGTTGCCGCCGTACGCAAGGCCCGAGTTGCAGTCCTCGCGCTTCGCCCAGATCTCGACCTCGCCGCCGAGGTGCTCGCTCAGCCGCTCGAGGCGATGCACCGGTGACGGGCCGAACAGCAGCGGGACGCGGGCGAAGCTGTCCAGGCTCATGTCTGGACGAATCTATTCTTCATCCCTGACCAAATGCCCGACGTGCGGCGCCGGTTGATTGCACCTCGACGAGGGAGTACGGTCGCTCTGGCGGGCTCACCATGATGAAGGAGGCGGTATGGCAGATGCGCGTGAGGTCGGGGCGAAGTTCGTCGAGGCGTTCAACGCCCACGACGAAGAACGGATTCGTCAGCTCAACGCCGAGAATGCGACCATCGAAGCTCCCGGCGATATGCGGGTCGAGGGTCGCGAACCAACCACGCAGTACGCGATGGCCTGGCTACGTGCGTTCCCCGACGCACGTCTCACGGTGCACAACGAATTGGTGGACGGTGACTGGGTCGTGCAGCAGTTCACCTTCGAGGGGACGCACGAGGACACCCTCTCGTCGCCGAACGGGGATATCCCAGCGACGCACAACCGGCTGCAAGGCCGCGCTGTCCAGCTGTTCAAGGTTGAGGGCGATACCGTGACCGAGACGCACCTCTACTTCGACCAGGTGCAGGTCATGACGCAACTCGGGCTCATGCCAGAGCCCGCAACCGCATAGTTCAATCCGGCGCAGGAGGGCGCGGCGAAGGCCGCGTCCTCATCTGCGAAGACACCCGAGTTACCAGACCTGCTGCGATGGGCTGCTCAGTCACGCGTCGCGTACTCGATGCGCTCGAAGGGCCAGTCGGAATCGAGCCACGCACTGACCGCTCTCCAGAGTGGCGTATCGAGATCGGCGTTGCTCGCTCGCACCCATGAACTCACCCGCGCCTCCGCGGTCTCTTCTCGAGACGGATAGATGTAGACGCAACCGATCACGTCGCCTTCCGGCGACAGCACGGTGTAGGTGAAGCCCGTCCGATTTGCAAAGTCCGAGGCGTGCCGCTCGAGATCCGCACGGTTCTCGTCCGGCGTCATCGAACGAGGCCAGGAGCTCTCTTCCCAGCCGGGTGTGCCGTGGATGTGCTCGCTCGAGGACGACCATGCGCGATAGTCCGCCTCGTTGTGCTCCGGCCCGAGTGGCTCGAGCAGGAACTGCGCGGTCTCGAGCCGAAGCGGCACGACGAACTCGGGCGGCACGAAGGGGTCGGGGCTCACGTCGCGATCTTATGAGCGGCAAGCCACCGCCGATACTCTGGCCGACGGAATGCGTGCTGCGCTCCTAGTCGTAGTCCTGTCCATGGGCACGGCCGGCTGCGCCTTCGAGGGCCAGATCGCCGTCCAGCAGGTGACCACACGTGCCGGACAGGTCGTCAAGGTCGACTGCTCCGTCACAGGCATCTTCGACGTCAGGGAGGCCACCGGCTCGCTGTGCTCATCCAGCTCTACGTCGTCCACCTGAGCACACGGCCGTTGCGGCGCGGAACGCGCTACGAGATCGACTGCGCCGGGCCACTGATCATCCAGCTTCCGGCGGATTCGTCGGGTATTCAGGCCAGTGCGACGGACGCGTCGGGATCGCAGGTGCCGCTCGCCGTGCAGGCTCCGCTCACTGCGATTCCGCTCGCGTTCGCAAAGAGTTTGCGTGCCCAGCCAGGGACGCAATTCGCGGACATCGGACAGCCCGGTCTCTCAACCGGTAGCTACACGGTCGAGCTGGCCTTCAGCCTGCCCGAAGCCCGCGCGTTCCAGGAGAAGGTGCTCTACGCCGCCTTGATCGCCTGCGGCCACTCGAAGTACCTCCAGCCAATCCGGCCCCTCGTCACCAGCATGACACGGGTGCTCGCCCTCGCGATCCAGCCGACCACGACCGAGACCAGCGCCTCGGCCCCGCACCTCTTCGGCGGAATCCGCAGCTACGGCGAGGCGACGCGAACCGTCTCGTGCGCCCGCTGACCGCCTAAGCAGGCGCGCGCTCCAGCACGACCACCGGAATCTCCCGGTCGGTCTTCGTCTGGTAGCTGTCGTAGTCCGGCCACTGCTGGTTGACGAGCTGCCAAAGCCGTTCGCGCTCTTCGCCCTCAGCTGTCCGCGCACGCGCCGGGAGCACCTCGTCGAGCACCTGCAGTTCGACGTTCGGGTCCCTCTGCAGGTTCTCGTACCAGTCGGGATGCTCGGGGGCGCCGCCCTTCGACGCGACGATCACGTAGCGGTCGCCGTCCTGCTCGTAGATGAGTGGCTTCGTGCGAGGCTCGCCGCTCTTGCGGCCCTTCGTCGTCAGCAGCAGGATCTTCGAGCCACGCTTCCACCGGTGGCCGACGTCGCCGGCCGTCTCCCGGTAACGCCGGACGTGCTCTTCGCCGTACAAGTTTTCCGCTTCGCTCATTCGACTGCTCCCTTCACTGAGATACTTTCACTAGAGGCCTCGGATGGTCAGTTCCCGAACATCGCGTCGCGCTCACCTCGCCGGTTGTGGCTGGTTCTGGGCCTGGGCGCTGCTCGGAGCAGCTGCTGCCCTTGGCGCGGTGTCGCTCGGCCCGATCCTGGTCGCGCCTCTCTTCGTGATCGCCACGCTAATGGCATCCAGATCAAGCATCCGCCGGTCCGCCTTCGGCCTGCTCAGCGGCGCTGGTGCTCTCCTGCTCTACGTCGCGTGGGTACAGCGTGCCGGGCCGGGCACAAGCTGCTGGCAGACGCAAACCGCAAGCGGCTGCGACGAGCATCTCAACCCGCTGCCGTGGCTCATCGCCGGCATCGGACTGTTTGTCGGCGGGATCGCGGCACACGCCCGGCGAGCCTGAGTTAGACGCCTGCAGCCAACCGCTCGCGCGCCCGCTCCGCCGCAACCAGGTGCCCGTACCTCTCGGCGATCTCGACACTTTCCTGCAGCAACGCCTTCCCCTCATCGCCGCGTCCCGCGAGCTCGAACACCTCCGTCGCGCTCCACCTCGCATCGAGCCACATCTCGATGTGGTCCGTCTCTTCGGCCCGGGCCAATGCACGCGTCGCCAGCTCTTGCGCCTCCTCAAGGTCGCCGCGGCGCGCCCTCAGCATGGCCTCGAGGGCGTCGAGGCCGATGATGTCGACCACATCCTCCGGAATCGTCAGCTCACGCGATCGCTCCAGTGCGCGCTGCGCCTCTTCGTCCTTTCGCTGCTCAGCGAGACACCAACCAAGCTGCATCCACCCTGTCGAAAGGTAGTTCCGGTCTTTCAGCTCCTCCTGCCTTGCAATCATCCTGCGAAGCAGCCGCTCTTCCTCCTCGAAATCGCCCGCGCAGCGCGCGATCCACGCCCGCGTGTACTGCGCAGAGGTCGCCTCAACCTCCATTCCGGCCTCCAGATACAACTCTTCGGCACTGGGCACCGCGCGAGCCGCCTCGATCTCACCGCGAGACGCGAGCACCCTCGCGAGAGCACCGTGAATCCCTCCCAGCGCCAGCGGTCGGTCTGAGTGGTCTCGAATGAACTCCTGCAGCCGCACGATCGTCTCGGGGAGCGGCGAGGGCCCCAGCGCATACGCTCGGGCTATCCGCGAGCGAGCGTCGTCCTCGAGGTACGGCATCCCGGCGCGCGATGCATTCGCGGCCGCGATTTCGAACCTCTCGATCGCCTCCACCCAACGAAGCGCAGCCCAGCGTTCGAGCGCCGACAACCGCGACGCGTACGCAAGGCCCGTGGGGTCCTGAAGGCGCTCGAAGGTCTCGAGCGCGGCGGCGAACGTCTCTGCGACAAGCGGCGTAAACCCCGTTTCTCTTTCGGTCACGACGTCGAGCTCCGCTCCGAACAGCTTCGCGAAGGTTTGCGAGCGCTCGTCTGACGAGGCCTGCAGCTCGGCCACGGCGGCTCGGGCGGCGTCCCACTCTGCCGATTCGACGAGCGTGAAGAAGTAGTCGGGCAGAACGTCGCTTCGTGCGGGATGACCAACGGGAAGGAGTGCGACTGCCCGTCGCAGCAATGAGCGAGCCGCGTTCCAGTCCGAGCGGCCGAGCGCGGCCCGTCCGGCAGCGGCGAGACGTCGGAACGCCTGCTCCGCAACCACTTCGTCCGGGGAGCCGATCTCCGCGCGATACCGTGCGGCCTGCTCGAGGTGGTAGCCAGCGATCTCGTCCTGCTCTACGAGATGCGCATGCGAGTCCAGCCACGCCACGAACTGCTCGTGCAGGGCAGCGCGCGTCTCCTTCGGCACCGACTCGTAGGCGGCGTCGCGAATCAGCAGGTGTCGAAACCGGAAGGCGTCGTCACCGGGAACCTCGGTCCGGTCGGGGCGGATCAGCTCCTTGCGGACCAATGCGAGGAGATGCATTCCGACGCCCGCACGAACCGGCTCGGGGGCCAGCTCGAGGACCGCTCCACGATGGAAGATCTTGCCCTCCACCGCTCCGCGCTCGATCACGGTGCGCTCGTCGCCGCCGAGCCGGTCGAGACGCGCCTGCAGGAGTGCCTGGATCGTCGGCGGCACGGCCATGTCGGCGTCGATGCCGTCCTCACGCACCATCGCGACCATCTCTTCGACGAAGAGAGGATTGCCCTCCGCGGCGTCGACGATCCGCGTGCGCATCCGCGCATCGAGCTCGATCTCCTCCAGCAGCTCACCCACGAGAAGTGCACTGTCTCCCGCAGACAGCGACTCGAGTAGGAGCGAAACGGCGTTCAGCTTGCCACCTCCCCAGGCCGGCCGGAGGTCGAGCAGATCCGGCCGCGCCGCACAGAGAAGGAAGATCGGTGCATCGCGCGACCAGTCGGCAATATGCTCGACGAGGTCGAGAAAGGTCGGCTCGGCCCATTGCAGGTCGTCGAAATAGACGACGAGCGGCCCCTTCGCCGCTTCGTCCTCGAGGAGCTTCCGAAACGCCAGCTGCGCCTCGACCGGCGAAACGCCGATCACGCTGTCTGGGTCAAGGCCCAGCTGGATTAGCACCTCGACAACCGGCCAGTACGTAATTCCTTCGCCGTAAGGAAGGCAGCGGCCCCGCAGTACCCGGGCTCGCTCGCCAATCGCTTCGAGGAACGCGCGCACGAGCCGCGACTTACCGACGCCCGCGGCACCAAGGAGGGTGAACATGTGACATTCGCGGTCCGTGGCCGAGTGCTCGAAGTCGCCGACCAGTCGCTCGAGCTCGCGTGCGCGCCCGACCATCGGCCGGTCGAGCCGGCGCGCGACGGAAGGCGCGTCCGGGTCCACCACGAGGACACGGTGCGCCTGCAGCGGCTCCGCCTTTCCCTTCAGTTCGAGCGGCTTCGTCTCCTCGGTCTCAACCGCATCACGAACGAGCCCGCGAGTCTCGCTTCCGATCAGCGTCTCGCCGGGTGCCGCGGCCTGCTCGAGCCGCGCGGCGACGTTCACGGCATCTCCGGTGACAAGTGTCTCTCCCTCGCCGGCGACGACTTCGCCGGTGTTGATGCCGATCCGGATCCCGAGCTCGAGCAATACAGCGGCGGCCTGCATCTCGGCAGATGCCCGCACTGCACGGAGCGCGTCGTCCTCATGCGCCTGCGGCACGCCGAAGACCGCCATCACCGCGTCGCCGATGAACTTCTCCACGGTGCCCCCGTGCCGCTCGACGATCGCCCGCATCTGCTCGTAGTAGCTCCCCATCAACCGCCGCAAGGGCTCCGGGTCGACACGCTCGCCGAGCGCCGTCGAGCCGACGACGTCGCAGAAGAGGATCGTCACGACCTTCCGCACCTCACGGCTCCCCGCGCCGACTAGCGCTGCGCCGCAGGAATCGCAGAACCGGGCCTCCGGCCGATTCTCATGGCCGCAGGCAGGGCACGTGATCATTTCCACAGCGTAGGCCTCATCAGGCTCTTCACCAAGTCTCTCGTAGGAGGGCGCTAGAGTCCGCGACCGTGCTGACGAATCGTTCCGCACCGCCTGCGACGGTGACGCCGGTGCTGATCTATCCGGATGTGCGAGCGGCAGTGGCGTGGATCGAATCTGCCTTCGGCTTCGAAGAACGAGTGCGTATCGGCGATGCGCACCGGGCACAGTTGCGCATCGGATCGGATGGGGCCCTGGTCGTCGCCGACATTCTCGCACCAAGTGGCGGTGTCGTGACGCATCTCGTCAAGGTGCGTGTGCCGGACGTCGACGCAGCGTTTGCCCGAGCGCGTGACTTCGGCGCACGTGCCCTCGAGGAACCGAAGACGCACGAGTACGGTGAGCGCTCATGCGTGTTCGAGGATCTTGCCGGCCATCGTTGGGAACTGACCGAGACGGTCCGCGACGTCGAGCCAGAGGAATGGGGTGGGGTAACGGTCGCGCCCTGGTAGGGCTCCCGGTAGCGTGAACCCGGGTCTGTGGCACAACGGCATTTCCAGCGGGGTCGCGAGCTCGCGATCGATCTCGGCACGGCGAACACACTCGTCTTCGTTCGCGGCGAGGGAATTGCCGTGTTCGAGCCTTCCGTCGTCGCGATCGACGAGGTAACGGGCCGGGTCCACGCGGTCGGCGAGGACGCGCGCCGGATGATCGGACGCACACCCGCGAGCATCCGCGCGATCCGCCCGTTGCGGCACGGCGTGATCGCGGACTTCGACGTCATGCTGCGCTACTTCATCCGGCGGGCCGGCGGCGGAGGTGGCCTCTCCTATTCGCACGTCGTTCTCTGTGTGCCGAGCGGGACAACCGACGTCGAGCGGAACGCCGTCGAGGAGGCAACGCTCGCCGCCGGCGCACGCAGAGTGTCGCTGATCGAGGAGCCGATGGCTGCAGCGATCGGTGCAGGACTACCCGTCGGGGAGGCGCAGGGAACGATGGTCGTGGACATCGGCGGCGGTACAACCGAAGTCGCGGTTCTCGCGCTGGGCGGCATCGTGGTGTGGGAGTCGATCCGCGTCGGCGGCTACGAGCTCGACGATGCGCTCGTTCGACATGTCGATGCGAACGCGCGCCTGCTCATCGGTCCCGAGACCGCCGAGGCGGCGAAGATCGCTTGCGGCGCCGCGTGGCCGTTGCCGGAGACTCTCGAGACGCAGGTCGCCGGACGTGACCGCATCACCGGACTGCTTCGACGGAGCACGATCGATTCGAACGAGGTGCGTGCCGCAATCGCGCAGCCGATCGAAACGATCGTCGACGCGGTGAAGCGCACGCTCGAATCGACGCCGCCCGAGCTCGCCGCAGACGTCGGGAGCCACGGCATCACGCTCGCCGGGGGCGGCGCACTATTGCGCGGGCTCGATCGGCTGCTGAGCTCGGAAACCGGGCTGCCCGTCATAGTCGCGGACTCGCCGCTCGAGTGCGTCGTGCTCGGCGCCGGTAGCAGCCTCGAGGAGAGCGAGCTCCTTGGCCGGAGTTCGAAGAAGCGCCCGCCCTTCGGCCGTCGCCGCCGGCGCGGTCGACGTTGAGGACTCACATCTCAGCTTGACTGCGGCAGCGATACTGAACCGATGATCGCGCCCGTCCCTCCGGCTCGCCATCTCCTCCGCGCCAAGGACCTGATCGACGGTCGCTACCGCGAGCCGCTCGACGTGCCGGCACTCGCACGTGCTGCGCGGCTCTCGACCGCGCACTTCAGCCGTGAGTTCCGGCGGGTCTTCGGGGAGACGCCCCACCGCTACCTCCTGACCCGCCGGCTCGAGCGCGCTGCGGCGCTGCTTCGCAACACCGACCGCACGGTCGCGGACATCTGCCTCATGGTCGGACTGAGCAGCGTCGGCTCGTTCACGACGAGCTTCGGCCGGGCGTTCGGCATGTCGCCCACCGCCTACCGGGCGAGCTACCCGCCGGCCTCCACTCGCATTCGGATTCCGACCTGCGTGCTCCGCGCCTACGCGCGCCCGCCATACAGCAGTTTTCGAGAAGACAACGGCGATCGACCCGGCTAACGTCGTCCCGACTGTTCCACGAGATCGGAGGACGACATGCTGAAGACACTCACCAACGTCAACGTCTGGGTCCATGACCAGGACGAAGCCCTCGCGTTCTACACCGAGAAGCTCGGTATGGAGGTCCGCGACGACGTGACGGTTCCCGAGCTGGGCAACTTCCGTTGGCTGACGGTCGGCCTGCCGGGCCAGGACGTTGCTCTCGCGCTCATGGCCGTACCAGGGCCGCCCGTGTTCGACCAGGAGACGCGCGACCAGATCACAGCGCTGATGGCGAAGGGCGCCGCCGGCGGGCTCTTCTTCTCCACGGATGACGTGAAGAGCACCTACGAAGAGCTCAAGAAGCGTGGCGTCGAGTTCCAGCAGGAGCCGACCGAGCAGCCCTACGGCATCGACGCAGGCTTCCGCGACCCGTCAGGCAACCAGGCTCGAATGATGCAGCCGAGGTAGGCCGCACCATTCGAAAACGCGATCCTCAGCGAACGGCCGCGCGGTTGAAAGCGCGAATGGAGATCACCATCAGCGCGGCGGCGAAGAAGGCGACGACAGCGAGGCTGAGCGTTGCCATCGTCGTCGCGCTGTGCATGCTCCAGATGTTGTGGAGCCCGCTGCTGTCTCCAAGCAGCCCGTAGCGGACGAGCG
Source organism: Actinomycetota bacterium (assembly GCA_005883355.1). Classification (GTDB taxonomy): domain Bacteria; phylum Actinomycetota; class Thermoleophilia; order Gaiellales; family Gaiellaceae; genus 3-1-20CM-4-69-9. The sequence goes on from VAXG01000080.1 coordinate 10,846, forward strand.
CGAGCCCGTGTGTGAGAGGGAGGAACTTCGCGAACCAGGCCAGGAACCCGGGTAGCGCGCTGATCGGAAACAGCGAGCCGGCCAGGAACCAGGGCACGATCGCGATCGCGGGAAGGCGGGCGATGTACTCCTCCGCCTTGGGGACGCGACTCGCAAGGGTTTCTCCCACGCCGTACATGCCGACCGTGAAGAGCGCCGCGGCGGCAACGAACCAGACGACGCCCGTTGCGGTGGCGTTGAAGTGAATCCCCCTCGCGACGGCGGCAGCGATCAGCACCGCAACCTGCAGGGCGGTGATCGCGAACGCGACGGCGAGGTTGCCGAGCACGAGCAGTGAACGCGGGATCGGGGCGGCGAGCAGCTCGCGCTGAGCGCCGCCGTCCCGATCGACGATGACGCCGAGGCCCGCGAACATCGTGTTGAGCGGAATGAGCAGGCCGATCGTCCCCGTCGCGACGAAGGCCTCGTAGGCAGCACTGGTGTGAAGCGCCTGCTTGAGCGCGGGTGCGATCACGAGCGCGAACAGGATCGGAGTGAGCAAGGGCACGACCAGCTCGCGCGGCGTGCGGACGCTGAGCTGGAAGCGTCGCGCCGCCAGCGTTGCGAGCGGCGCGAGCGGGTTGTGTCGCGCCCGCGGGCGGGGCAGCGTCATTTCCGGGCTGATGGCAGTCATGTTTCTCTTCCTTTCAGGCGGCGTCGGCGAGACGCGCGCCGGTGAGTTGTAGGTAAACGTCGTCGAGAGTCGGTTGCCGGGTGCTGATCGAGCTGGCGGCAAGATCCGCATCGTGGATGGCAGAAATCGCGTGCGCAGCGGTGCGGTCGTGCAGCGGAACGGTGAGGGTGGAGCCGACGGTGAATGCGTCGTCGCCCGCAATGCCGCGCGTGCGAAGTGAGGAAAGCGCTGTCGCAGCATCGCCGTTCACGCGCAGCTCGACGAGCTCATGGCCGAGGCCGGCCAGTAGAGCGCGGGGCGTGTCGAGTGCGACGATCTTGCCGGCGTGGATGATCGCGATCCGGTCACAGAGCCGCTCGGCCTCGTCGAGGTAGTGGGTCGTCAGCATGATCGTGATCTCGCTGCGATCGCGTAGACGTCCGATCACGTCGAGGAGCTCGTGACGAATGCGCGGGTCGAGCCCGACCGTCGGCTCGTCGAGGAACAGCACCTGCGGCTCCGAGACGAGTGCGCGAGCGATCTCGAGCCGCCTGCGCTCGCCGCCGCTGTAACTTCCGACCGGCCGGTCCAGCAACTCGGCCAGACCGAGCGTCTCGGCGAGCTCACCGACGCGGCTGCGGGCCACAGAGGGGTCGGTGCGCCAGAGTCGCGCATGGATGTCGAGGTTGCGCCGCCCGGCGAGCGTGCGGTCGACGACCGGTTCCTGGAAGACGACGCTGCTGATGCTCCGGGCTGCGAGCGGCTCGCTCGCAACGTCGTAGCCGGCCACGCGTGCGCTGCCGCTCGTGGGGGCGATCGTCGTGGTGAGCATGCCGATGGTGGTCGACTTGCCCGCTCCGTTCGGGCCGAGGAGGCCAAACACTTCCCCGGCCGCCACCTCGAAATCGATGCTCTTCACGGCGTCGACGCCGCCGGGGTAGGTCTTCCGCAACTGGCGCACGCTGATCGCCGGCTGCTTGACTCGTGGAATGGACTCGGATCTCGATTGCATGGGTTTCTCCTCGTTCAGGTGGATGGGCGTCACAACGGCCGCCTCTGATTCGTCACACCTATGACGGAACACGACGGAAGGATGTGACGGTGAACGAGCAGTCCTGGCAGCTAGAGCAGTTCGAGCGCTACCGCCCGCACCTGCAGGCGGTCGCATACCGGATGCTCGGTTCGGTCACGGAGGCCGACGACGCTCTTCAGGAAGCGTGGATCCGACTGAGCCGCGCCGATACCGACGACGTCGACAACCTCGGCGGCTGGCTGACTACCGTCGTCGCCCGCGTCTCCCTTGACATGCTGCGCTCGCGCCGCTCACGCCAGGAGGACTACGTCGGCAGCTGGCTGCCAGAGCCGATCGTCAGCCTCGACGACGAAACCAACCCCGAGCAGGAGGCGATCCTCGCCGACTCGGTCGGTCTCGCCCTCCTCGTGGTTCTCGAGACGCTCACGCCCGCGGAGCGGCTCGCCTTCGTGTTGCACGACATGTTCGCCGTGCCGTTCGAGGAGATCGCGCCGATCGTCGGCCGCACACCCGCCGCCGTGCGCCAGCTCGCCAGCCGTGGCAGGCGCCGCGTGCAAGGTGCCGAGCCGAGCCCCGACACCGATGTCCGGCACCAACGCGAGATCGTCGACGCCTTCCTCGCCGCCGCACGCGGGGGAGACTTCGACGCCCTGCTGTCCGTGCTCGATCCCGACGTCGTCTTCCGCGCCGACCCCGGCAAGATCCAGAGACTCGCGCGGCCGCCGATCACCGGCGCTACGGCCGTCGCAACCGAGCTGCTCTCGCGGGCGCCGCGGTTCGCGCCGCTGGCACGGCCGGCCCTCGTCAACGGCACTGCCGGGCTGGTCGTCGGACCCGTGGAGAAGCCGTTCGCCGTCGTCGGCTTCACCGTGGCGCGGGGCCGAATCGTCGCGATCGACCTGATCACAAATCCCGACAAGCTCGGCGGCATCCCCGGAGGGGCGTGATCGCCAGACGCTCGACAAGAGAGTGGACCCGAGCACACCGAGAACGATCCCGGCATCACACTCCTCACCCTCGCCTACGAGCGCCTCGAGCTGGAGTGAGTCCGTAACGGCGGCTAGGCGAGGTTGAAGCGGTAGACGTGCACGTCGTGCGGACCGAACCAGTCCTTGAAGCTGCCGTTCTGCACCTGTACGTACCTGAACTGCTGTATGTCGGGCTGGATCGGCGGGGGCAGCGGGTCCTGCGCGTACTCGAACATGGCCTGCCCGACCGCAAGCTGTCCACCACCCTGCTTAGGCGGTAACCCGGAGAACGTGACGCGACTCGTGGTGCCGCCGCGCCGGACGGCGATGACGTACAGGAAGTTGCCGCTCCGCCGCGCCGTCAGCTCCATGCCTGCAGCACTTGCTGTCACAGCGGTCTGGGCGACCGGCGCGATCAGTGCAGGAAGGATGGAAGGTGAGGTCAACTCGACGAGAAGCGGCCGAAGCACGAGCTCCCAGAACGTCCAGTTCCAGCCGAGCTGAGCGTCGCGGGGTCGCATGACCTGTGTGAGCTGACCGCCGAAGAAAACCAGACCTCTGGCACCGTCGACGATCGCCTGGTACGCCATGAACCGTTCTTCCTGGAGCGCCGGAAAGCGTGGAACGAGGCCCGGACGCTGTTGATTCGGCGTGATTCCGCTCCAGGCGATCTGAAGGGTCATCCAGACCGGTTTGCCGCCGGCCGCGTCGACCATCTTCTTCGTCACGTCGCCGACGACACTGATGTCCTTGTTGGGCAGGTCGGAATGCTGACCGGGCGGATAAGCGACCGGGTAGATGTCCGCGCCCGTGATGTCGAACGCCGGCCGGTACGGAACGAGGCTCGCCACCGAACCGAGCGGAGCCTGCGTGATCACTACCGGGTGATCGGGATCGATGGTTCGCAGTTTCGTCCTGGCACGGGTGAGTCCAGCCGGGGCGACCCCGCCCCACGCAGGTTCGTCGACACCCTTATAGGCACCAAGAGCGGGGTGCGTCTTGAGCCCGTTGGCGATTCTCACCAACAGCTGCTCGGGGACTGACGGCTGGCCGCCAGTTGCCGTAGGCAAGTCGCCTGCATTTCCCAGCCGGGGCCAGCAGTACATGCCGTGCGCCGCGGCGGCGTCCATGCGCCCACGCTCCGTCGCGATCTGGCTGTCGATCTGCGCCAGGCTCCAGTCGCGGAAGCCGCTGCGCACGAAGTTTGCGCCTGCGCTTGCGACCTCTGCCCAGGCGTCCCTACCGTCGGGGGTTTTGCCACCCAGAGGTGGCGCTTCGGACAGCCCGATCGGGAAGACCTTCTGCCCGTCGATCACGATGCAGCCGGTCGAGTCGATTGCAACGGTGGACATCGACCACAGACGCTAGCGGGAGCATCGAAGCTGAGAATCGCGCCGCCGGTCGGGGCAGGCTCGGCCCGGCTCCTCCGCAAAAAGAGCCAGAACGCAGGACTCACCACCAAAAGAGAGAACCCGAGCGTCAATCCGCGGGGCAGCGGGCCTCGCGCTCAGAGGAGGAATCTATGGAAGCTGGAGTCGCTGTCGGCCGGCCGCGTAGCGTCGCGCGGTGGGCTGTTCTCGGAGGTGTCCTCTACGTCATCCTGTTTGTCATCGGGACCATCGTGACCTTCAGCGGTGCGCCGTCCGGAGATGCTGCGCCGGCGAAGGTCATCCAGTGGTATTCCGACAGCGGCCACCGGGACCGCATCCACATTGGCTGGATCCTGATCGGCCTCGCTGTCTTCTTCTTGCTCTGGTTCATCGGGGCCCTTCGTCGAGCCGTGAGCGCCGTCGACGGCGAGGGAATCCTCACCGGGGTGGTCAGCCTCGGCGGAGGGATCTACGCGGCGCTTGCGCTCGCCTCAGTCGCGCTGAGCGACGGGATCAGGACCATGAGCGACGACACGTACCAGCACCGCGTGTTCCCCGAGTTGATCCACGCCGCGGGCGACGCGACCTGGGTCATGCATGCCACCGGCGCGGTAGGGCTCGGCGGGATGATCATCGCCGCTTCGCTGGCATTCATGTGGGGAGCGGTCTGGCCCAAATGGGCCGGTTGGGTCGGCGTCCTCGTCGGGATCCTCGCGCTCGCCTCGATCGCGTTCTTCCCGCAGTTCCTGTTCCTGCTGTGGATCCTGGTCGTGTCACTCTGGATGTTCCTCCGCCATAACTCGCTCAGCAAAATTGCTTCCTCGATCTAGCCGACGAAGCCAGGAGCGGTGCGGGTCAGGTCGAAAGAGCGTTTTGCCCAGGGTTTCCCTCGGGTTGTTGTTTCTCCCCTGGCAGCCCGAGCTGCGGCCGTGAGCTGTAGACGACCGCGCCCTGGGCACGATCTCTGCCTCAGCTGAGATTGCTTGTGGGGGAGCCGAGCGGCTCCCCCACAAGCTCTGCCCTAGGCCGCGATGTCCAACACCGGCTCTGCTGGCTCCACCTGCTCGAGCTCGTCGCGCCGGATGAGGGTCAACGCGGCGATGATCCCGAGGCCGGCGATGATCACCCCGGCGATGAAGGCGCTATGGAAGCCGTCGACGAGCGCCGTCGCATGGGTCGAGCCGCTCGCGAGCGCGCTAGAGGTTCGTGAGGTCGCGATCGTCGACAGCGCTGCGATTCCGAGTGCGCCGCCGATCTGTTGCGATGTGTTGATCAGGCCCGAGGCGAGCCCCGCCTCCGCGGGCTGGATGCCGGCGAGGGCGGCGATCGAGATCGGCACGAACGAGAAGCCGAGGCCGACGGCGATCAACAGGAAGCCGGGGAGCAGGTCACCGAGATACGACCCGCCGACCGACACCTGAGTGAAGTAGAGGAGGCCGCCGGTGAGGGACGTCATCCCGATCGCGAGCACCGGCTTCACGCCGATCCGGGTCACGAGCTGCGCCGCGACTGCAGACGTGAAGATGGCCGTACCCGCGACCGCGAGGTACCCGACGCCGGTCTTCATCGGCGAGTAGCCGAGCACCTGCTGCATGTAGAGCGTCAGCATCAGGAACAGCGAGAAGGTTGCCGTGCCCAAGATGAAGCCGGCGACGTTTGCGCCGCTCACCGTCTTGATGCGAAGGATGCCGAGGCGCATCAGCGGCTCGGAATGGCGCATTTCCCAGACGACGAACCCGATGAGCAGAATGAGCGACGCCGCGAAGAAGCCGACGGTCCTACCGGCGAGCCAGCCGTCCCGACCGGCCTGGGTGATCGCGTACACCAGCGACGAGAGCCCACCTGTCACGAGCACCGCGCCGAGCGCATCGAAAGACTTGACGCGCGCGTCCCGGCTCTCTTTGAGCAGGATCGGCGCCAACACGAAGGATGCCACGCCGACGGGAACGTTGACGAAGAAGATCCAGGACCAGCTCAGCGCGCTCGTCAAGATGCCGCCGAGCAGCACACCGGCGGCAGCGCCGAAGCCGCCGACGGCGCCCCACACGCCGAGCGCGATGTTCCGCTCCCGACCCTCGACGAACGTCGTCGAAAGGATGGACAGCGCCGCAGGGGTGATGACCGCCGCGCCGAGACCCTGCACGGCCCGCGCCGCAATGAGGGATGTCTCGGACCACGCGAGACCGGCGAAGAGCGAGGCCAGCGTGAAGACAACGAGGCCGACGAGGAAGATGCGCCGGCGTCCGAGCAGGTCGGCGGCACGCCCACCGAGGAGCAGGAACCCGCCGAACACGAGCGCGTACGCGCTGATCACCCATTGCAGGTTCTGCTGAGAGAAACCGAGATCGACCTGAATCGAAGGCAACGCCACGTTCACGATTGCGATGTCCAGGACGACCATGAACTGGACGACGCTCAAAAGCGCCAGTGCCAGCCATTTACGTCGATCAGAAGTCACCATGTCGTCCGTTTTCCTTTCGCTTGGGCAGGGAAGACTTTCAACCTACCAGAGGGAGCTTGTTTTTTGCAAGTAGATCCTTCACAACAGCAAGCCCCGGCGCTACACTGGGCCCGTGAGCAAGCGCTACGAGCAGTACTGCCCCATTGCCCATGCCCTCGGGCTGGTCGGGGAGCGCTGGTCGCTCCTGATCGTGCGTGAGCTGCTCCACGGCCCGAAGCGCTACACGGATCTCGCCGCGAGCCTCCCCGGCCTCGGCACGAACATTCTCGCCGCGCGTCTGAAGGAGCTCGAGAGCTGCGGGGTCTTGACGAAGCATCGGCTCGATCCGCCGGCGGCGTCGCAGGTCTACGAGTTGACGCCCTACGGCGAGGAGCTCAAGCCGGTCATGCGCACGCTTGCTCTCTGGGGGCTGCGCTCGATCGACCCGCCGACCGAGGAGGACGACCTTGCTCCCGGCTGGCTCTACGGCGCCCTCGACACGGTTTTCGCACCGATTGCCCCGCCAGGTTCGTTCGAGTTTCGGATCGGCACCGAAGTCGCAGGGCTCGTCGACGGCGAGCCGCGACGCGGCTCGATCGAGGACCCGGACGTCGTCGTCGAAGGCGAAGTCGATTCCTTCTATTGGCTCTTCGTCGAGCGGCGCTGGGACGCGGTCAAGGTCGAGGGCGACCGGGAGCTCCTCGAGCGCCTGTTCGATGCCGCGGCCGCGCCGCTCCCGGGCAATTCCGTGTTGGTCTGACGACCCGCGCACCATGAGATCCAGCTTGCCCACGGCAGCTGGGCTGGCCAAGGGTCTCAACCGGTCAATCTGACGTTCGGATAACCGCACCTCGCGGCGTCGAGGTTGACAACGCCTTGGTGGCTATGCGAGCTGCTCGAGCCGTTGACGCGCGGCCTCGGCGTCGGGCAGCACGCCCTTCCGCTCGAATGCATCGACCGCCTGCTCGTAGGAAGCGCGCGCCTGGTCGACACGACCTGCAAGCTCGAGCACCTCGCCGAGCGCCGACTGCGCTTGCCCGCGGTGCAGCCACCAGTCTGTCTGCTCGACGATCTCCACGCCCTCACGAGCCAGCTTCTCGGCCTCCTCGAACTCACCGCGGTGCGCGAGCACGCGGGCCCGTACAGCTCTCCACCGGAACTCCGGATCGAAGTCCCCCTCCATGGCCAGGTCGGCCGTCGTCCTCGCCCACTCGTCGGCCTCCTCGTAGCGGCCCTGGCGACACAGGGCCTCGGCCAGGAACCCCGCCACTGTCGACCGAAAGCCCTGCTCCCCGAGCCGCTCAAGCCGGTCGGCACCTTCGCGTGCGGCAGCTTCTGCCTCCTCGAGGCGGCCTGCCCGCATCCGCAGATCGGCGAGGCTCATCCCCGTAGCAGCGCCGAACAGCTCGTTGCCGAACTGGCGATAAAGCTCTACGCCCGCAGTGTGCTCGCCCTGCGCGGCCTCGGCCTCCCCGAGAAAGGAGAGGTAAAGCGACCGGGCGATTCGCAATGACGGCTCGATCGACGTTCCCTGGTACTTCGTGAGCAGCTCGTCGCAAACGCGAAGACCATCGGGAGCAGCCCCGAACCCCCAGGCTTCCATGATCACCGGCAAACCGACCGACAGCCCGATCAGCCGGCGATTTCCCGCTCTGCGGGCGTGCTCCATCGCGGTGCCGTGGGAACGGACCGACAGCTCCGACCGACCGAGCCAGCCCTCGAGGTTCCCCACGAGGTACCAGGCTTCCGCAAGGCCCGGCTCGTCGTCAAGCTCGTCAAGCTTCGCGATCTCGAGGCGCGTAGCCTCGAGGGGAGACGCGAAAGCCGCTCCGGTGATAACCGCGACGGACACGCGCCCTACCCGACCGCGCGCCGCCAACGCATTCTCCCCTGCCCCCTCGGCCTCCTCGACGCAGCGAGAGAAGATTTCGTTCGCGCGCTCGAGCTCGCCGGCGTCGTGGAGCGCATATCCGAGCGCGATCGAACATTCGAGCCCGAGCCGGTCCCCTGGCGGCAGCAGGTCGGTGGCACGGGCGAGCAGGCTGACCGCCGCCGGTATGTCTCCGCGCTCGTACGCACGGTGGCCGGCCCGCCCGAGCAGCTGGCCTGCACGGCCGGCGAGGGCTCGCAGCTCGTCATCGACCGGGCCAAGCTGCTCCTTCAGCCGGAACGCCTGCTCGAAGTGATAGCCGACGATCTCCTCGTACTCACTGCGATTCGTCTCGAGCCAGCGTCCGAACCGCTCGTGCAGCTCCGAGCGCAACTCCTTCGGCATGCCGTCGTACGCGGCATCGCGAATCAGCTGGTGCCGAAACCGGAACGCATCCTCGATGGGGAAGATGGCCGAGCGATACGGTCGAATCAGCTCCTTGCGCACGAGCCCCGGCAGAGCCGAACTCTCGCCACCGATCTCCATGAGCGCAGTTCGCCAGAATTCCTTGCCGATCACCGAGGCGCGTTCTGCGGCAATACGCTCTCCCGATGGGAGCTGTTCGAGCCGCGTGGCGAGTAGCGCCTGGATCGTGGGCGGGACGATTACATCGCCGTTGCCGTCGTTCTGCGCGAGCAGCGCGAGCATCTGCTCCACGAACAACGGATTCCCTTCGGCCGACGCCGTGATCCGTTGCCGGACCCGGTCCGAGAGATCCGACCCGACGAGGAGGTTCTCGATCAGCGTCTCCGCCTCCTGTTCGGAGAGAGGCTCGAGAAGGATCGTGGCCGCATTCATCTTCCCTCCTCCCCAGCCGGGGCGGGAGTCGAGGAACTCGGGCCGCGCCATGCAGAGGAGAAGGATTGGGGCCTCTCGGCTCCAGTCGGCTATGTGATCGAGGAGATCGAGAAGAGTCGGCTCCGCCCAGTGGACGTCGTCGACGATCAGCATTACCGGGCGACTAGCGGCGAGCGTCTCTATGAGCCTTCGTACGGCGCGGAAGGTGTCTTCGCGCGACACGACCTCTTCGCTCGCCAGCCCGATAGACGTCGAGACCGTGTTCACGAGCCCTCGTGCCTCAGCATCCGCTGCGAGCACTCGACCGAGCTCGGGATCCGCGGCGATCTGCTCGAGGATCTCGACGAGTGGAAAGTACGTGATCCCGTCGCCGTAGGCGAGACAGCGTCCCCGCAGGACGATCGCGTCACGTTGCGACTCGACGAACTCGAGGACGAGGCGCGACTTGCCGATTCCGGCCGGCCCGAGCACCGTGAAGAGCTGGCACGAGCTGTCGCGCACCGCGCGCGCGTGCGCCTGGACCAGTTGCTCCAGCTCACCACCTCGGCCGACGAAGGGCGCGTCGAACCGTCGCTCGAAGCCCGGCATGTCGGCTCGCACGCCGAGCAGCCGGTAGGCGAGGAGCGGCTCCGACTTGCCCTTCGCCTCGACAGGCTCGATACGTTCGAGCTCGAGCGCGCCCTCCGCGAGCTGCCGCGTCGCGTCACCGATGAGGATGTCACCCGGCTCTGCGGCCTGCTCGAGCCTTGCTGCAACGTTGACGGCGTCACCCGTTGCGAGCGTGCCGCCCTCGCTCGTCACGACCTCGCCGGTATTGACACCCATGCGAACCTGCAGCTCTGTCCCGAACTCGTGCCGCAGGTCAGCGTTGAGACCGCCAAGCTCCTCGCGCAGCTCGTGCGCAGCGCGTGCAGCACGGAGCGCATCGTCCTCGTGCACGACGGGGACACCGAAAACCGCCATGACCGCGTCACCGATGAACTTCTCCACCGTGCCGCCGTGCCGCTCTAAGACCTCGCGAGCGAGCGTGAAATACCGCTCCATCACTCGGCGAAGCGACTCCGAGTCAAGTCTTTCGCCGAGTGCAGTCGATCCGGTGACGTCGCAGAAGAGGATGGTCACGGTCTTCCGGACCTCGCGCGCCGACGGCGCTTCTGCCAGCGCGGCTCCACAGGAGCCGCAGAAGCGGAACCCCTCAGGGTTCTCGGAACCACAGCTCGGGCAGACGTTCATCCGGCGAGCGTAACCTGAGGTGATGCCTGCGGGACCAAAGGGCCTTCCCAGCGCCATGGCTGCCGTCGGCCTCGCGGCGCTTGTGCTCGCAGGGCCCCTGAGCGCTGCGACCCCGCGGCTCAGTGTGCACCCGTCAAGCGTGGCGCGCGGTGGCACGGTGACGGTCAGCGGCAAGGGCTGTCGAAGCGGAGATCTGGTCTATCTGATCTCGTCGGCGTTCGTCGGCCACGCATTCGTGCCCCACTCCGTTGCGACGCGAGCCGGCCCGAGCGGTGCCTTCTCGCGACTCGTCCACATCCGGACGGCCATCCGCGCCGGGCGCTACCTGATCACCGCTCGCTGCGGCGGCGGGAACCTCGGAGTCTCCGCGGCTCTCCGCGTCTACTGATTCGCTGCTACAGATCGATTCGTCTGACCTACGAACCGCGCAACGCGGCCAGAAGTTCCTGGTGACGGCGCTCCTCGTCAGGCAGCCCTTCTTCTGCCGGCGAGCGAAAGCGCGTCAGCAGTGCGTTCATGGGCTTCACCACGAAGAAGAACACCGCACCGGCGATCGCGACGAACTGGATGACGTTCGTGATGAATGTGCCGTACCGGAACTTCGCATCGTTGATCGTGAACGTCAGGTCGCTGAAGTTCGGCTTCCCGATGATCATTGCGATGACCGGCATGATCAGATCGTTCACCAGCGAGTTGACCACGGCCGCGAACGCAAGACCCATCACGAACGCAACCGCCAGTTCAACGATGTTTCCCCGAAGCAAGAAATCTCGGAACTCCTTCAACATAACTCCTCCTTCTCGGCTCGATGCTGACTTTGACACACGTTGATCGGAGTCGTGGTCGGCGCGCGTACGCTTCGCGCATGGCATCGCTGGCACTCGTCGTGCTCGGGAGCAGCCGCCGCGACCGCGCGGGCGCCTACCGCATCAGCCGCGCCTGCCGGCGAGTCGTAGCTCGAGCCGCGGAGATGGCGGAGGAGCTCGAGCCGCGCGTCGCCGTCTTCAGCGGTTGGTCGCCGAACGGCGGTGCCTCGGAGGCGGAGCAGATGCAGAACCTCTGGCGCGGTCCGGAGGTTGAGCTCGTCCTCGAGCCGACGGCGTCGACGACCGCGGAGAACGCTGCGCGGACGCTACCGCTCCTCCTGGACCGCCAGATCGAGCATGCCGTCGTGATCTGCGCGCCACCGCACGTCTACCGCGCTCGCTGGTTCTTCAGGCGACTGTACGCCGCACACGGAATTCGGACGAGCTTCGAAGCCCCGAGAGTCGTTCCCACTCCGTCGGCGGTCATCTGGGAGCTCGGCGCCCTGACCGTTCGGTCGCGCCAGCTGCGCGCAGCCGAGGAAGAGCTGAAGCGGGGACAACGGCAGCCGTGAGTGACACCGTTGTCTTCATTCCGGCGTGGAACGAAGAGGAGAACCTTCCGGCCGTCCTCGACGACCTCACGCGCGAGCTGCCCGACGCGGACGTGCTCGTGGTGGACGACGGCTCGACCGATCGCACTGCCGAGATCGCGCTCGCACGCGGAGCAGAGGTCCTTTCGCTGGGAACCAATCGCGGTTTGCCGATCGGGATCGCCGCGGGCTACCGCTGGGCGCTCGATCATGGCTATGCGTACTGCGGCCGGGTCGATGCCGACGGGCAGCATCCGCCGTCCGAGCTGGCGCGGCTATTCGCAATCGTGCGCGAGGGCGGCTGCGACGTCGCGGTCGGTTCGCGCTTCGTCTCGGGTGACGGTTACGAGCCCTACCGCTACCTGCCGAGCCCCGCGAGACGGGTGGGCACCGGGCTGCTTCGACGAGGAATGAAGCTCGCCCTGCGGCGACCCTTCGCCGACGCGACGAGCGGTCTCTACGCGGTCAACGCGAACGCACTGCCCGTGCTTGCAGAGCCGTTCCGGACGGAAGCGCCCGAGGTCGAAGCCCTCCTCCGGCTGAGCCATGCCGGCCTGCGCGTCGAGGAAGTGCCGGTGAGGATGGAACCACGCGCGAGCGGCGTCTCGAAGCTCCGCGGGCGGAAGGCCGTCAAGGTGACCGCCACCGTGATCGGCACCCTGGTCGTCGCGAGATTTCTCAGAGCGCGGGGATCAGACTGAACCGCCGCATGCCCCGCCCGACATCGGACGGGGCATGCGTGTCGATCTAGGCGAACCGAAGCGCCGGGCCGGCCGCGCGCTTTGCGGCCTTGGCGGCGAACCCTGGGAGAGCGAGCAGGATCACCGCCAGCACCAGCAGCACGAAGTAGAAGTGCTTCTTCCTCATCAGACTGCGGGAATGGCCGGTGCGGTGACTTCAGGCGTGTACGTCGGGCCGTAGCCGAGAGCCCGTCCGAGCGGAGCGGCCAGTGCGAGGCCCGCTCTTTGCAACCAAGCTGGCGGGTGCGGGAGCTGCACGGTCTCGAAGTGCGCCCGGGCGATCACGGCGAGCCGCAACGGATTCGGCATACCCTTCCGATTGGTCCTGCCGTCTTCGGCAAGCGCGAACATCGTCTCGAGGAGAGACTCGAACTGGAGCGCGGGCCGCACCTCGCAGACGAAGCGCACCTCGTCCTCGCCGGCGTTCCAGAAGCGATGAGGCGTCCCCGGCTCGACGACGGCGATCTCGCCCTGCCCGAGCGTGCGATTCTCCTTCCCGACCTTGATGCCGAGCCTGCCGTCGATCACGGCAAACCTCTCGCTCTGGGATGGATGGAGATGCGTGGCGGCGACGAAGCCGTCCGGCTGAACCGTGCACTCGATCACGACGGATTCGCCGTTCGTGTCCGCCGAGGTGGCATGGAACGTGATGCGCTCGCCAGTGACGGGATTGTGGATCGTGTCTCCGGTGCGGATCATCTCGAGCCTCCTTCGTAGTGTTCGATTGACACTGCGAAGGCTAGGTCCGCACGACCGGGAATTCGTCGGCGCATCGAACGATCTCGCGTCGTCGTGACGTTGATCTTCAGAACGCGGGCGTCATCCTTGCGGATGACCTCGGTCTACTCCGCGTCGCCGCCGGCGAGGCCGCACTCGTAGGCGAGCACGACCGCCTGCACCCGATCCCGGACATCGAGCTTCGTCAAGACGTGCGCCACGTGCGTCTTCACGGTTGTGTCGCTGACGAAGAGATCTTTAGCGATCTCTGCGTTCGAGAAGCCTCGTGCGACGAGCCTCAGCACCTCGAGCTCGCGTGCCGTCAGCTCGGCCAGCTCGGTAGGCAAGGTCCGAACCGACTGCGGCGGCCGGCGGACGAACTCCTCGATGACTCGGCGCGTGATCGACGGCGCCAGCAACGCGTCCCCCTGCGCGACCGCACGGATGCCGGCCACAAGCTGCTCGGGCGGGACGTCCTTGAGCAGGAAGCCGCTCGCGCCGGCCCTGAGCGCGTCGTAGACGTACTCGTCCATGTCGAAGGTCGTCAGCATCACCACCTTCGTATCCACGCCGTCGGTTGCCAGCAAGCGGCGCGTCGCCTCGATTCCGTCGACCTGCGGCATGCGGACGTCCATGAGGACGACGTCCGGTTGCAGGCGCAGCGCCTCCGTAACGGCCTCCGCGCCGTCCGCAGCCTCGCCGGCGACCTCGATGTCCTCCTCGGCGTCGAGGATCATGCGAAAGCCCGCACGCACGAGCGCCTGGTCGTCGACGATGAGGACGCTCAAGTTCATGGCGTGAGCGGCAGCTTCGCGCGCAGGCGGTATCCGCCTCCCGGTTGAGGCCCGGCGTCGAGCTCGCCACCGTAGACAGACACGCGTTCTCGCATGCCGACGAGACCGTGCCCGCCGCCGTCCCCATTCCCGACGCCGCTGCCGTCGTCCCTGACCGTCACCTCGAGGTGGTTGTCGCCATAGTTGACGAGCACCTCGGCCCGTGTCGCCCGAGCGTGCTTCACGACATTCGTCAGCCCTTCCTGGACGAGTCGATACGCGGTCAGGTCGACACCAGCGGGAAGCTGGATGGCCTCGCCTTCGATGCGCAGGTCGACGGGTAAGCCGGCTTCGCGGGCCTGTTCGACGAGGCGACTCAGGTGATCGAGGGTCGGTTGAGGAGCGAGAGCCGGCGCTTCCTCGGGCCGCCGCAGCACGCCCACCATTCGGCGCATCTCGGCCAACGCCTCGCGCCCGGTCCGTTCGACGACGAGCAATGCCTCGCGCTCGCGTTGCTGATCCGGTCGGAGGAGCCGGCGGACCCCCGATGCCTGCACGGTCATGACGCTGACGCTGTGGCCGACGACGTCGTGAAGCTCACGCGCGATCCGAGCACGCTCCTCTGTGACCGCGGCGCGAGCCCGTTCCTCGCGCTCCCGCTCGGCCCGTGTTGCCCGCTCCTTCGCCTCGTCGGCCTCCACGGACTTGCGGCCGACGCCGAACGCGATCGTCCAGACGATGGTGAAGATGATGCTGGCCACGATGAAGTTCCCCACACCCGACCTGCGCTCGTTGTGGACCACCACCGCGAGGACACATTCGGCGATGGCAAAGCCCGCAACGGCTTGACGACGGTCTCGCAGAGATCCGACCAGAAAGAGCGCCGCGCACCCCACCACAAACGTCACTCCGTCGAAGGGGCCGAGCGTCCTGTCGACAAACGAGGTCAGGGCCGCCGCCACACCCACGGCCGCAGGTGCGCCGAACGGGAAGCGTCGCCGGGCGAGAAGTGGGAGGACGATCGCGAGCATCGCCAGCACGTCGAACCACAGCGGGCCCTCCGGCCCATTCTCGTGCCCCCGGCCGAGGACCGCGCCGGTGAGACCGATGCCGAGCACAGCCAAGATCACAGCGTCGAACCAGTAGCGCCGCGCCAACGGCCAGAGTCTCTTCACGATCTGAAGGTACTCCGAATGCGGGCGCGCCGCCTCGTCCTCGAGGACGAACCAAACATCGTCCGCGCGGACGACATGGAATCGCCAGCCCGGCCGAAGACAGTTGGAGTTGGTGGGCCTAGCGTGGTGAGGACCGGATTTCGGCACAGGAGGACAGATGAACATGCAGGGATCTACGGGATTCGTCGTCGAGACCTCAGGGCTGACGAAGCGTTTCGGCCAACGGGTCGCGGTCGACAACGTCGAGCTGCGGGTCCCGCGCGGCTCCGCTTTCGGCTACCTCGGCCCGAACGGCGCGGGCAAGACCACGCTGATCAGGATGCTGCTCGGCCTCACGCAGGCGACAGCAGGCACGATGAGCCTGCTCGGCCGGCCGGTGCCGGACGAACGCGCCGCAGCACTTGCACGCGTCGGCGCGATCGTCGAGGAGCCCCGCTTCCACAAGCACCTGACCGGGCGCGAGAACCTCACCGTAATCGCGGCTGCACGCGGGCCTGAGGCGCACGACCGGATCGACGGCGCGCTCGAACGCGCCGGTCTCTCCCAGCGGGCGGACGAACGCGTGAAGCGTTACTCGCTCGGTATGCGCCAGCGGCTCGGCGTCGCACGCAGCCTGCTTGCCGACCCGGAGCTCTTGATCCTCGACGAGCCGACCAACGGGCTCGATCCGGCCGGCATCCACGAGTTCAGGGACATGATCCGCGGCTTTGTCGCCGAGGGACGGACCGTGCTCCTTTCCTCGCACCTGCTCGACGAAGTCGAGAAGATCTGCGACGAGGTCGCGATCGTCGATCGTGGCCAGGTCGTCGTGCAGGGGTCGATTGCAGATCTCGCCACAGGCGGGGAACGGACGATTCTGATCGCAACGAGCGACGAGGAACAGGCACTCACGATCCTGTCTGAGCACCGCGGAGTCGAATCCGCCGCCACGGAGTCCATGGGAATCCGCGTCACGCTCACTGCAAATTCGACCGAAGCACAGGACGACATCAGCCGACGACTCGTACTGGCAGGTCTCGCCATACGTCGCTTCGAGCCGGCGCGGGTTTCGCTCGAGCAGCGGTTCCTGGAGATCACATCCCGATTGGAGGAAGCAGCATGAGCACGACAACCGTCACCGCAACGGTTCCGCGGACGCGAGCCCAAAGAAGTTGGCGGCCGCGACTCGTGAGCGCCGAGTTTCTGAAGCTACGCAAGCGGCGGGGCCTCCTGATCTCGGTCTTCGCGCTCACCGTCCTGCCGATGATCATCGGCTACACCGTCCTGCTGACCCTCCACGCCGCGAATCCTGGCAAGCATGGGCCGGCAGGAGGGTTGAAGAACCTGTCGGGCTCGATGGACATGCTGTCCACGCTCAGCATCGTCGCAGGGATCCTTGTCGGGGCGACCCTGGGGGCGGGGGACCTCGGCTCCGGCGTCTTCCGAGAGTTGGTCGTCACCGGACGCTCACGGCTCGCGCTGTTCGCGGCGCGCGTTCCTGCCGGGCTCGGATTCCTGTTGCCGATCGTGGGTGCAGGCTTCGCCATCACGGCGACCGGGTCGATGGTGTTTGCGGGGTCCCTCGAGGCGCCCAGCGCAAGCCTCCTCGTCGGTTCGGCGGCCTGGCTCGGGCTTGTGGCCTCGCTCGCTCTGGTGCTCGCGCTCGGGGTTTCCTCGGTGCTCGGCTCGCGCGGGACCACGATCGGGATCGTGTTCGGCTGGCAGATCGTCGCTGCACCGGTCCTGCTTCAGATCCGAGCGCTCGGGTCTCTCCGCGACGGGCTCCTCGGCGCGGCGACCGACCGGCTGGCGCCGGCTGCTCTCTTCGAAGGCAGCCCCAAGGTAAAGATGTCGCTTGCTGCGGCGGTTCTCGTGATCGCTATGTGGACAATCGTCCCTCTCGCGGTCGGCGCGTGGCGAACCTGCACGCGCGATGCGTAAACCCGGGAGGAGACCTACCAGGCGACCTGCAGCGACGCAAGACTGCGGAACAGCGGTACCGGGCGCCAGTACAGCTCCTCGACCGACATCGCAAGCCGAAGACCGGGCAGGCGTCGCAGCAGCGTCGTGAGGGCGACCTCCGCCTCGAGGCGCGCCAGCGGCGCACCGAGGCAGTAGTGGCTGCCGCGACCGAACGCGAGATGCTTAACGTCTTCTCTCGCGAAGTCGAGTCTGTCCGGGTCGGGAAAGCGCGACGGATCGCGATCGGCGGAGCCGAGAATCACGATCACACCTTCTCCTTTGCGAATCGTCTGGCCGCCCAGCTCGACGTCGGTAGCAGCCCACCGGTTCAGCGTCCGCTCGACCGGGCCGTCGTAGCGCAGGAGCTCCTCGATCGCGTGTGACATTCGCGTCGGATCGCGCTCGAGGGCCGCGCGCTGGTCGGGATCTTGGAGCAACGCGAGCACGGCGTTCCCGATCAGGCTCACCGTCGTCTCGTGCCCCGCGATGATCAGCAGCACGACCATGCTGAAGAGCTCCTCCTCGCTCAACGTGTCGCCGCCATCCTCGACCTGAAGGAGGGCGCTGACGAGATCGTCGCCGGGCGTGGAACGCCGCCGCTCGAAGAGCTCACGGAGGTACGCGACGAACTCGTTCGCGCTCGCGCCGAACTGCGCCAGATCTTCGGGCGTGAATGCCGGCGTGACGATCGCGTTCGTCCAGCGCCGGAACCGATCGCGATCCGCAACCGGGATCCCGAGCAGCTCGGCGATGACGGTGATCGGGAGCGGGAAGGCGAACTCGTCGACGAGATCCATCTCGCCGCGCGACTCCACCGCGTCGATCAGCTCGTCGGCGATCTCCTGGATTCGCGGATGCAACTGCTCGACCATCCGGGGCGTGAACGCCTTGGTCACAAGCCTGCGAAGGCGTCGATGGTCTTCGCCGTCCTTATTCAACATGTGGCTGTCGATGAACTGGAGCCCTTCCGGCATGCCGCTCTGGAACGCCGCCAGCTCCTCCGCCGTGACCGCGAGCGCCGGGTCGCGAACGAAGCGCTCGTCGTCGAGCAGGACCGCGACGGCGTCGTCGTGGCGGGTGACGAACCAGAGCATCGTCTCGCCGTCGATTCCCAGCTGGCAGAAGACCGGGTCTTCCTCGCGCATCCGCGCAAAGGTCGCGTAGGCCTCTGCGCGGAAGCGGTCGCTGTAGAGGTCGTACTTCCTGGCGGTGGCCATCGGGTCAATCCTGACGGCCATCGCCGCCGGGCTCAACCTCGGGACGCGATGTGCTTCGCGATGTGCCGTGCGTCCCTCCTCACTCCGCCGACATTCTCCGAGGAAGTCCAGCCCGAGGAAGTAGAGGCCGGGCTCGGACGCCACGCCACGCTCGTGCATCGGCTCGCTGTCCTCGCCGAAGACCGGCACGTCGATCCAGCTGAAGTCCTGCCGGAACCCCGTGCACCAGATGACGTTCGCGACGTCGATGACGCGTCCGTCTTCCAGGACAGGCAACCCGTCACGCGCTCCAACGGTTTTGGCAACGCGCTCGACGCCCGCGGCAAGAAGATCTTTCGACTTAACCCGGATCAGCGGAGCACCGTCCTCGAGAACGTGCGGGCGAACCTTCCGGCCAATCGGGGTCTTCACCGTCAGAACTCGAGAGGCGATGAACCAGAGGATCGGCACGACGAAGCGCGCCTTGCGGCTCTCGATGCGGATGGGAACCTCTCCCTTGTCCCTGCCGGAGAGCCAGGTGCGGTGGGTCGCCGACACTTCCATGCCGATATCCGCCCCGGAGTTCCCGGCGCCGACGAGCAGAACGCCGCCGGGGCGCAGCTGGGAAGGATCCCGGTAGTCGCTGGAGTGCATCTGCACGATGCGCGGGTCCAGCTCGGACGCAAAGTCCGGCACCGACGGCTTCCCGTAGAAACCCGTCGCCACGACCACACAGTCGGCTTCGAGCCGCCGCTCGCCGCACTTCACCGCATACCGGTCGCCATCCCTCGCGAGGCGACTCACAGGCGTCTCCGTTCGAATGGGAAGATCGAACCGCGCTGCGTAGGCCTCGAGGTAGTCGGCCGTCTCGCGCGCAGTCGGGTACGACCAGCCGGGCGCCGGAAACGGCCAGCCAGGCAGCCCGTCGAAGCGTGCGGGGGTGAAGAGACGGAGCGAATTCCAGGTGCGCGTCCGCCAGGAGCCGCCGATCTGCTCGTTCGCATCGAGAATCACGAACGACCGGCCGTCCTTCTTCAAGTAATAACCGATCGCCAGACCGGCCTGACCGCCGCCGATGACGATCGTGTCGAACTTCTCGACTTTCGGGACTGCATCGCGTCTGCCGTCGATCGCTGTTTCCTGTGTCGCCATGACCGTTCCTCCATCGTCGAATGACCTCGTCAGGACGGTACGGAGGAAGGAAGGCGCGCACATCGCGCGGATTTACCAACTTGCCACTCGAGGCGCGTGGTCATTTCTGACCACGCAAGGGTCACACGAGATCGTGCTCGAACGCAAAAGCGCCGGCAGCGGTCCGAGACGGCACGTCGAGCTTGGAGAAGATGTTCTGCACGTGCCGCGCAACCGTGTGCTCGCTTATGACGAGCGCCACCGCGATCTCTCGATTGCTCTTCCCGCTGGCAACGAGCCGAAGCACCTCCAGCTCACGGGGCGTCAATCCATGCAAGACGCCGCCAGCGGCGTTTCGGCTGAGTGCGTCCAGCGAGGCGAGATCGGGCGCTGCTCCGAGCGCTTCGAAGGTGCTTCGCGCCGCTGCGACCTCCAGCGTGTAGGCATCGCCGTCGCCGAGCTTCTGGCAGGCGCGGGCGATCAACACGCGGGTACAGGCCGCCTCGTACGGCGCTTCCAGCTCCTCCCAGGCCTGCCAGGCCTGACGGAGACTTCGCAGGGCGGCTCCGGCATCGCCGTCGACGAGCTCGACAGCTCCTCGAGCCTGCGCGGCCATCGCCTGCAACAGGGCACTCTCGTACTCCGCCGCGATCTCGCCGAGCTCGCGGCAAGCGCGTCGCGCCTCGTCGACGTCGCCGACGGCCACCATGGTCTCGACGTAGGCAGGCAGTAGCCCCGCACGCCGCAGCCGCGCCGTCGTCTCTCCCACCACGCGCCGCATTGCCGCGGCTGCCGCGTCCGCGTTCCCTCGTGCCAACCGGAGCAGCGCCAACCCTGGCTGCGGCTCGAACCCGAGCTGACTTGCTTCGCGGTACGCCTCCTCGGCCTCCGAGAACTCACCACGAAGCCGGTGGACTTCGCCTCGGAGATACCACCCCTTGGCCGCAGCCCCGCGATTCATTGCATCCTCGAAGCGGCGGCCTGCCCGTCCCGCTTCCTCCAGGGCCGCCCGCCAGTCGCCGTGAAGCTGCATGAGCTGAGCGCGGTGCACGAGGCAGCGGCCGGTAAAAGCGAGGAGGTCTGGTTGCTGCTCGCACCACCGCGTCAGGGCCGACGTCCACTCCCGTGCACGGCGAACCTCGTAGATCTCTTCACACGCCAAGATCACGCCGCAGTAAACGATTCCGGCGACGATCGGAGAAACCTCCCCCGCCGTTACCGCCACCATTGCCTCGTCCAGGACGCAGAGACCCTCGCGCACGTGGCCGTCCGTGACGAGGAGCGTGCCCTGCACGTGCGCCGCAAGGGCAAAGAGGTCTCGGTCGCCGAAACGTTCGCCGGCCTCCGCTGCCGTCGCGGCCGTAGCGGCGGCACCTTCGTAGTCGCCGGCAGCCTCGTGTTGCAAGGCGACCGGTAGCAGCATGTACGCCCGCTCGACACAGTCGCTCCCATCGCGTTCGACGAGTCGCTGGGCGCGACCGAGCCAACCGCTCGCCGGACCCATCTCTCCGCGGATCGCGAGGTGGGTTCCGATCCAGAACGCGCAGCGCGCTGCTTTCAGTGGCAGTCCGGCATCCGAGTGGCGCCGGCACGCGCGCTCGAGGAGCTGCATCCATTCGTCCTCGCGGCCGAGCATGTAGGCCGAGGTCGCGAGCAACTCGAGATCCTCGGCGGCCAGGAGCGCTTCCTGCTCGACACGCGACAACGACTCGTAGGCTGCGGTCCAGGCCGAGTCCGAGTACGACTCGCGGCCCGCTCGGAGCTGGTCGCTGGTGCCCGCCAACGCTTGAAACGGTAACGCTCCGTTGTTTAAGTTGCTTCTTACGTAAGAATCTGCTTACATAGTGAGCCGTGGAGGCCGCACTCAAAGCCATCGCCGCCCCTAGGCGGCGGCAGATCCTCACACTCGTCCGTGAAGACGAGCTGAGCGCCGGTGAGATCGCATCCCACTTCGACGTGACGCGGCCTGCGGTTTCCCAGCACCTGAACGTCCTGAAGGAGGCTGGGCTCGTGAGCGAGCGACGCAACGGCACGAGACGCCTGTATCGGGCACGTCCCGAAGGGCTCGCAGAGCTCAAGGACTTCCTCGAGGAGTTCTGGGACATCAGGCTCGAGACTCTGAAACGCGAAGCGGAAAAGGAGGAGCGAAAGAAGCATGGACGCAACCACTGAGACAATCTCGGTCGAGCGCACGATCTCGATCGCAGCCAGTCCGGAGACCGTCTGGGAGTTCTTCATCGACCCGGAGAAGCTCACGCGCTGGAAGGGCATGAAGGCCGACCTCGACCCGCGCCCGGGCGGCGTCTACCTCTGCGAGGTCATTCCGGGCCACACTGCGCGCGGCGAGTACGTCGAGCTCGATCGGCCCCGCCGACTCGTCTTCACCTGGGGCTGGGACAACCAGGAAGGCGTGCCGCCCGGCTCGTCGACGATCGAGGTCGAGCTGACGCCGGAGGGCGACGGCACGAGCCTCCACTTCGTCCACCGCGATCTCCCAAGCGCCGAGTCGGCCGAGTCGCACGCACACGGGTGGGATCACTACCTCCCACGCCTCGAGATCGTCGCGGCCGGCGGCGACCCCGGCGAGGACCCGTGGCTGACCCAGGACATGCAAGCGAGCTAGCTCAGAGAGGAGACACGCAACATGGCCCATCCAGTCCTGCACTTCGAGGTCTCGGGCAAGGACCTCGACAAGCTCAACGGCTTCTATTCCGAGCTCTTTGGCTGGAAGACGCAGAAGGTTCCCGGCGACATGCCGTACGCGATGGTCGAAAAGGAGGGCGGCGGAATCGGCGGCGGAATCGGCCAGTCACCGAGCGGCAACGGGCACGTCACGTTCTACGTCGGCGCCGACGACCCGCAGGCCGTCCTCGACAAGGCCGAGCAGCTGGGCGGCAAGACGATCATGCCGGTGACCGAGCTTCCGGAGGTCACGATCGCGCTCTTCGCAGATCCCGAGGGTCACGTCGTCGGGCTCGCAAAGGGCATGTAACTCAGACCAAAGCAGTTCCCGGTGGGTCGCCGGCCGCCAAAGGTCGGCGGCCCAGGGGGTTTGCAAGTGCGATGCTTGTGGCTGATGTCAGCCCGGGAGCGATGTTGTGGTTGAACCTGAAGACGTTTTCCGGATCGAACCGGTTCTTCACTGCCCGTAGCCGTTCGAACCGCTCCGCGCCGAACTCCGTCTCGAGACTTTCGGCGGACGTCTCCGTGGCGTAGTTGAGGTAGCCACCGCCGATCTTCCAGGGATCGAGCGACCTGGAGTACGCACGGGCGACCTCGATCTCGCGTTCGTCTTCGGCCGGCTCGGTCCACACGTTGATGAAGGTGGCGTTCCAACGCGCCTCGCGCCCGGCGAACGCCGTCGCGTCGGAAGGGACGCGGGTCGGTGCACCGTGCAGCGGCTCGAACAGCACACCCCCGTAGGTCTCGGGCTCGTCGAACCGTTCGATCGTCATCGCGAATAGATCGTCGGGGAGCTCCGTGAGAAAACGCCCGGACCAGTAGTTCCGCAGACCGAATGGCATGCGTCCGTAGATGTCCTGCAGCTCGCAGTAGTACATCGGCCTGACGCTGTTCGTCACAGGTGAGAGCCCGTCGGTGAGCTCGCGGATCGCGTCACGGCCTTCATCCAGATCGCCCACCCAGGCAATCGAGGCGTTGACCAGCCCTTCTCCGGACATACGGTCACGGTAGATCTGCGCAAAGCTCGCGAGGCTGTCGGGAGCAACTGACATGAGGTCTCTCCACACGGAGAGCACTTCTGCTGCGTCCTCGAGGCGATAGTCGAGATGGCCTCCGAGCAGGAGCCCGACTGGATGGAGCCGGAAGGTGAAGTCGACGACGACGCCGAAGTTCCCGCCGCCGCCGCGGAGAGCCCAGAAGAGGTCGGAGTTCTCCTTCTCGCTCGCCGACACGATATTGCCGTCCGCCGTGACCACTGTGGCGCCGAGCAGGTTGTCGAGCGTAAGCCCGTAGGACGGCGTGAGGTGCCCGATGCCGCCGCCCAACGTCAGGCCGGCAATGCCCGTGTCACCGAAGGTTCCGCCCGGCGTTGCGAGTCCATGGCGCTGACCGGGCGTGTCGAGGTCCTCCCAGAGCGAGCCGCCGCCGCACGTCGCCGTCCGGGATTCAGGATCGACGACGACCTCGCGCATCAAACGCAGGTCGACGACAAGACTCCCGTCGCCGATGCAATGACCGGCGACGCCGTGACCGCCGCCGCGTACAGCCACCGGCAGATCACCTTCGCGCGCGAACTGGAGAGCCATGACGACATCATCGACATCGAGAGGCCGCGCGATCAGCTCAGGGTGCCGTTCGATCATCCCGTTGAACGTGGCTCGTGCAACCTCGAAGTTTCGGTCAGCTGGAGTGATGACCGGTCCTCGATGCTTCTGCCGCAGCTCAGCCGTCGCCGACACGCGCCGACCCTACGTGATCTCGACCAGCTCCCCGCCGACCTCGGCGAGCGACGCGCATCCGGAGAGCCCAAGCGTCAGATCCAGATCGGCGATGAAGTTCTGGATCACCTCCCGCACCCCTGACTCTCCTGCGACCGCGAGCCCGTAGCAGTACGGCCGCCCGATCAGCACCGCGGTCGCACCGAGCGCGAGGGCTTTGAAGACGTCTGCGCCGCCGCGAATGCCGCTGTCGAGCAGAATCGGAGCCCGGCCGCCAACGGCTTCGGCGATTGCCGGCAGCACGTCGAGGCTTCCGACGGAGCCGTCGACCTGGCGGCCGCCGTGATTCGACACGACGATCCCGTCGACTCCCTCGTCGAGGGCGCGACGGGCATCGTCCGGATGGAGGATGCCCTTGAGCAGGATCGGCAGCTTGGTCGCGTCGCGCACGAGCGCGAGATCGTGCCAGTTCAGCGATGGTCGCGCGAACACGTCGAGGAACGTGCGCACTGCCTGCCGCGGTCTCGGCGAGCGCAGGTTCGCCCAGGTCGAGCCTGGGTAGGCGCGCGCCAAGCGCCAGAGCGCGCGGACCGCTCCAGGCGTCACCGCTCCGCGCTCGGGCGGTGGCGCATCGTCCACTAGCCGCTGGAACACCGGGTCGGTCACGTACTGGGCGATCCCCTTTCCTGCGAGGAACGGCAGATAGCCGAGATCGAGGTCGCGCAGCCGCCAGCCGAGCATCGTCGTGTCGAGTGTCACAACGATCGCCTCGCAGCCGGCGCGCTCGGCGCGCGACACGAAGCTCCGCACGAGGTCATCGGACGTGCTCATGTAGAGCTGGAACCACCGCGGAGCGTCGCCCATGGCCGCAGCGCATTCCTCGAGCGCTCTCGACGCCTGGCTGGAGAAGATCATGGGAACGCCTTCGGCGGCGGCGGCCCGCGCGACCGCGACGTCAGCGTCACGATGCGCCATCTCGAGGACGCCGATCGGTGCTAGCAGCAGCGGTGCCGGCAGCGTACGACCGAACAGCTCGATACCGAGCTCACGCGTCGCGGGGCCCCGGAGCATCCGCGGCACGATGCGGACGCGTTCGAACGCGGCGCGGTTCGCCTTCAGGGTCGTTTCGAGGCCTGCACCGCCTGCGATGTAGGCGAAGCCTTCCTTGCTCATCGCGCGCTCGGCCTGCTGTTCGAGAGTTGCCGCGCTCTGTGGCACGCGCGGCTTCTCTCCCCGTACGCCCGCCAGATAGATGTCTGCCTGACGCTGCCGGCCGTACCCGATTCCGGCCATCAGGTGCTCTCGGACACCAAGGGCGGCAAGCGCGTGCGCAGGATGTCCTCGGCTTCCGTGGCGATCTGCCGGACAACCTCTCCCGCGGGAAGAATCGCGTCGACGAGCCCTGCCGATTGCCCGATCCAGATGAGGCCATAGCCGGGGTCGGACTCTTCCGCAGCCTCCAACATCGCCCAGACCGCATCTCGGCGCCTTCGCAACTCCGGCTCGCGACCGAGCCACTCCTCGATGAAGCGTGTTCGTCGCACACGTGCCCAGGCGCCTGGCCAGTCACGCCCGCTGAGCGTGTCGGCGATCGTCGTGACGACCGTGTCGTCGCCGTTGCTCGCGACGATTGCTTGTTTGTATGCCGCCTCCACCGGCGCTTCGTCGGTGGCGAGAAACCGAGTTCCGAGGAGGATGCCGTCGGCGCCTAGCGCCAGTGCAGCGGCCAAACCGGCGCCGTCGACGAAACCGCCGGCAGCCAGGACGGGAATCGGCGCGACTGCCCTCACGACCTGGCGCACGATCACGCTCGTAGCGATCTCACCGATGTGGCCACCGCCTTCGTTTCCCTGCGCGACGATCACGTTCGCACCGGCCTCCGCAGCGATCACCGCGTCTTGCACCCTCGAAACCATGTGCATGACGTTGATGCCACGCTCATGCGCCCGCGCGAAGATCGATCCCAGATCCTGATCGTCTCGCGGCCAGGCCGTCGACAGGACGGCCGGTTTCGCACTCAAGACATCGTCGAGGCGATCCTCGGTGGCGTGGAGCAACAGATTGATGCCGATCGGTTTCGTAGTGATCTCACGGGCGCGCGCCACAATCCGCCCCACTTCCTCGGGCGGCAGGAACGATGCACCGATCACGCCGAGGCCACCGGCCTCGGACACGTGCCCGACGAGCTCGCCGCCGGTATGACCGCCGCCCATGCCAGCGGAGACGACCGGATGTTCGATGCCGATCAGCTCGGTGAACGGTGTGCGGATCACGCAGGTTCATTCTCCTGCAATGGCGGACCGAAATGGGCACCCTCGGAGAGGTACCTTGCCGCGATGTTCCCGGCGGTCCAACTCGCCCTGCTGGCGCTCGGGGCAGCGTCGTGTCCCTCGAACCTCGCGAACGATCTGGCGACACCAGCTCCTGCCGCCTCGCGGCAGCTGATCACGGTCGAGGCCGCGACGAGCCGCGCGACGTGTGCAACCGCGCGAGCCTGGACGCGCGTCGACGGTTGCTGGACGGAAGCCGGCGGCTCGTACGTCGCCCGTGTCGGCCGCAACGGCGTTCGCACGAACAAGCGCGAGGCCGACGGCGCGACACCGGCGGGCACGTTTCCGATCGGCGGCACGATGTACGGCAACTCCCCGAGCCCCGGCGTTTCTTACCCGTACGTTCGCCTGCGCTGCGGCGACTGGTGGGTCGAGGACTCGAGGTCGCCGGCCTACAACACGTTCCAGCGCGTCGACTGTGGACGCAAGCCACCGTTCAAGGTGACGACGCCCGACATGTCGACGTCGCCGCGCGCGTATGCGCACCTGGCCGTGATCGAGTACAACATGCATCCCGTCGTGCCGGGACGCGGCTCCGGGATCTTCCTCCACGTTCAGATCGGGAAGGCGACGAGCGGTTGCGTCAGCCTCTCCCGACCTGCACTCGTACGCGTGCTCCGCTGGCTCCGCCGCGACGCATTGCCCCAGATCGCGATCGGTACGACGGACTCGTTACGACAAGCGAGACGCAGCTAGGGCATCGGCCGCTGCCAGCAGAAATTCGATCACATCCGCGTGAGGATCACGGAGGTCGGCGGCGTACTACGGCTAGACAACCGAAGGGAGTGTCAGATGAAGCTCGCTCGCATAGCCTTGCTCGCTGCTGCCGGTGTCGCCGTGGCGGCGTTCGCCGGCGTCTTCCAGCCGTCGGGAGCGCACAGCGCGTCGGCCGACACGTCGTCCGGCGGCATCACGGTCCTCGGCACCGGCTTCACGAACGTCACGCCGGATCGTGCGTCCTTCGCATTCGGCACGGTGAGCCAGGCGACGACGGCGAGCGCAGCCCTCGCGGCCAGCTCCCAGTCGGTCACCCGCGTCATCGCGGCGCTCAAGAAGGCAGGCGTGACCCAAGCGGACATCCAAACCGCCGACGTCTCGCTCTCACCACGAATGAACAACAACGGCGACGAGATCGTGGGGTACACGGCATCGAACACCGTGACCGCGACGATCAAGAAGATCGGGGACGCGGGCGACGTCGTCGACGCGGCCGTCGCGGCCGGGGCGAACCAGGTGTCAGGACCGAACCTGCTCGCCTCCGATCAGGACGCCGCGTATCGCAACGCACTCAAGTCGGCCGTGGCGCAGGCACGCTCGAAGGCCGAGACGCTCGCAGGGGCGGCCAACGCGACGCTCGGCAAGATGACCGCGATGGTCGAAGGGGGCGGTGTTGTCCCGCTGCCCGCCACCGGCGCGAGAGACTCGGTTGCGCCGATCGAGCCGGGGACGCAGCGGATCGAAGCCAGCGTCAGCGTGACCTTCGCGGTGGGTTAGCCGTAACGAAGCTTGGCCGCCCTCTCGGGCGGCCCAGCAGTCGTTCCCGGCTCTAGGATGACGGCATGTGCCGAAACATCCACACGCTCTACAACTTCGAGCCACCTGCTACGAACGAGGAGATCCGCGACGCCTCGCTCCAGTACGTCCGCAAGATCAGCGGCTTCACGAAACCCTCGCAGGCGAACGAGGAAGCCTTTGCCCGAGCGGTCGAGGAGGTCGCCGCGGCCTCGAAGCGGCTGCTCGAGCAGCTCGTGACGTCCGCGCCGCCGAAAGACCGCGAGATCGAGGCCGAGCGGGCCCGCGCCCGGGCGGCCAAGCGGTTCGCCACGGCGTAGCCGGATGGTCGAGGAAGCTCGCCTCGAAGAGACCGCAGGCGGTCTCGCACCTGCCACCGACGGCTGGTGCGTGGTGAACGTCCGCGACGGACGCTGGATGACGAACGAGGTCCTCGGAGATGCCTTCGTCGTCGAGGGCGACGACGTGTCCTTCCCTCAGCTCGGCTTTACGATCGGCGTCCTGCTACCGGGCCAGTCCGGTGGGCGCTACCACCATGAATCGGACCAGGAGGACTTCCTGGTCCTCACCGGCGAGTGCCTGCTCTTGATCGAAGGCGAGGAACGTCCGCTCGCGGCGTGGGATTTCGTGCACTGCCCACCCGGCACGGATCACGCCTTCGTCGGAGCAGGCGATGGCCCATGCGTCATTTTCATGACCGGTGCCCGCGCCGAGAACAAGGAGATCGTCTATCCGCGGTCGGAGCTGGCGATGCGTCACGGCGCCGGCGTCGAGACGGAGACGAGCTCGGGGGCCGAGGCGTACGCGCCGTTCCCGAAGTGGACGGACGGGCAGCCGAAAACGTGGAACGGGCTTCCCTGGGCCTAGCGTTGCTGCTCTACGACAACCCTGTCTCTGGCAACTGCTACAAGGTTCGGCTTCTGCTCGCGCACCTCGGCCTCCCGTACGAGCGGCGCACGATGGACGTGGTCGACCGCTCGAACCGGCGAGAGGTGCTGGGCGAGCTGAATCCCGCGTTACGAGTTCCGACGCTCGTACTCGATGACGGCAGGCCGCTCGCGGAATCGGGCGCGATCATCTGGTATCTCGGCGATGGCACGCGCTTTGTTCCCGACGACGCGTACGAGCGCGCACAGGTACTGCAATGGATGTTCTTCGAGCAGTACGACCACGAGCCGGCGATCGCGGTTGCACGCTTCTGGCTCGCGTACTCCGGCCGCCCGGAGGAGTTCGCGGATCGTCTCCCCGAACGCATTGCCGCGGGAGAACGGGCGCTCACGGCAATGGATCGTCACCTCGACGGCAGACGATTTCTCGTCGGAGACGCGTTGACGCTCGCGGATATCGCGCTCTTTGCGTACACGCACGTGGCGCACGAGGGCGGTTTCGACCTCGAGCCGTACCCGGCAGTCCGAAGTTGGGTGGCGGATGTCGCAGCCGAGCCGGGACACGTTCCGATCGATGCCTAGGAGGATTTGGCGATAAAAAAGAGGCCGGACCGCTGGTTTTCGGTCAGATTGACTCTCGGAGCGCGTTGGCAGCAGCTTGTAGACGGTCACTGACCTCGGCTAGTTCCCGCGCTGCGAGGTCGATGCGTTCTTGTTGGACCTCGGTGCGCTCCTGCTGGCTGTTAGCGCGTTCTTGCTGGCGGTCAGCCCGCTCGCGAACCTCCCTGAGCTGGTTCGCCATCTCCTCCACTGTCCGTGTGAGGTCGGCCAGTTGCCCTGCGACGCTCGCTATGTCCTGCTCGGCGGTCACGGCCTGCTACCCGATTCTATGGGGCGAAAGGAGGCGGGGTGACCAGGCCACGCCGCCTCCCCTCCGCTGGTCAGGTGATCTTCGGACACTCCTTGCACAGGTCGCGGTGGTCGATCCCGTGGTTACACGGCCGGGATCTCCGGCTCAATCGTGCAGTGAGGCGTAGCCAGAGTGGGCTCAAATTCCGAAGTGGCGAGGCATCGGTGACGGAGAGGCTGTCACGGAGGAGCTGTGCCGCTCGACGTAGCGCCTTTCACGGTTCCTGCTGGCTTCCAGCGCCCCAGAGAGCTTTTGAGAGGTTCCCAGCCCCAATAATGAGGTTTTGGACGCCGTACCAGGGCCGGTCGGGGACGCCGCTTTGGATGTCTTGAAGTCCCAGAAGTACGGCCTTACGGGAAAAGACGGCCTGCTGTTGGTAGATGCGAAGCAGGTAGGTGTCCATGTCTAAGACAAACGTGAATGCCTTTGGGCCGAACGGGTCAATGCCCCGTCTCACCACGAACCCGGCCCCGAGCCTCAAAAGCCGTTTTTTCGCCAAACTCTCCTAGATGAAGATCCGCGCCGCAGTCCTCGAAGAGTTCGGCGCGCCGCTCGAGGTTCAGGAACTGGAGCTCGCCGAACCGAAGGCCGGAGAGGTGCTCGTAAGGCTCGTCGCCTGCGGTGTCTGTCACACCGACCTCTACACCGCTTCGGGCGCCGACCCCTCCGGCTATTCGCCGACAGTGCTCGGGCACGAAGGCGCAGGCGTCGTCGAGGTCGTAGGCGACAGCGTGACGGATGTCGCGCCGGGCGACCACGTCGTCACGCTCTTCTCGCCGCAATGCCGCGAGTGCGAGCACTGCCGCGATCACCGGACGAATCTCTGTCTGGCCATTCGCGAGCAGCAGAACCAAGGCCATCTTCCGGACGGGACGACGCGGCTCTCACGCGACGGCGAGCCGATCCGTCACTTCATGGGGACGTCCACATTCGCGGAGTGCACGGTCATGCCGGAGATCGCGCTCGCGAAGATCGACCCCGAGGCGCCGCTCGACCGCGCTTGCCTGTTCGCCTGCGGGCTCTCGACCGGAATCGGCGCTGCGCTGAACACGGCGAAGGTCGCGAGTGGATCGACGTGCGTCGTCTTCGGCGCGGGCATGGTCGGACTCGGCGCCGTGGTCGGCTGCCGATTACAGGGCGCCGAACGGATCATCTGCGTCGACCTCTCCGGCGAGCGGCTCGCGCTCGCGCGCAGTCACGGCGCAACGGACGAGATGCTCGGCGGCCCGGACGTCGTGGAACAGCTCCTGGAGCTGACGGGCGGCCTCGGTGCCGACTACACGTTCGAGGCGACCGGAAACGTGAATGTCATGCGCCAGGCGGTGGAGTCCGCGCGTATGGGCTGGGGCCTCGCAACGATGTGCGGCGTCGCGGGCAAGGGCGAGACGCTCAACGTCGTTCCGCGCTTCCTGATCACCGGCCGGCGCATCGCAGGTTCGTCGTTCGGCGGAGTCAAGGGACGCGATCAGGTTCCGCAATTCGTCGACATGTATCTCGCCGGCGACATCGACGTGGACGCCTTCGTATCGCACAAGCTCACGCTCGACGACGTCAACCAGGGCTTCGAACTGATGGAGGCCCAGGACGGCATCCGTAGCGTGATCGACTTCGCCTAGCGCGGAGGGGAAATGAAAAGAGGACCCGCGAGCGCGGGCCCTCTCAGCTCATGAACGCAACCGGCGGTTAGTAGCCTCCGCCACCGCCTCCCGAACCACCGCCACCGGAGTAGACGAGCAGCAGTACGACAGCAACGGCGATCGCCACGAGCACTCCGATCACGAGGAGCCAACGCGTACGGCTCCAGCCGGTTCGCATCTGGTCTTCACGGAATGTGGCCATGACCACTCCTTCCCGCCCCATTTGAAAGCAGTATTCCGTCCAAGTTTGCCTCACCCAGGGCGCATTCGGCGAAACCTCGACCCGCGCCAGTTCGTAATACTTTGGGAAATGAAGCGGGCGGCCGACCCATATCGCGACCTCGACGTGATCGACTCGCGCGCTCCCCGGTTCAACCAGGCGACGATCGGCGTCCTGGCCGTGCTCGCGGTCACGACCGGCTGGTGGTGGCTGCTCGGCCTGCTCGGGGCCCAGTTGGTCGTCGGGCTGACGCTCGGCCGGCGCTTCTGCCTGCCGTGCCTCGCCTACTTCGAGCTCGTGCAGCCCCTGTTCGGCGAAGGCACGCTGGAGGACACGCGGCCGCCGCGCTTCGCGAATCTCGTCGGAGCCGTGTTCCTCACGTCGGCGACCGTCGCGTACGCAGCCGGTTTCGCCACGCTCGGCGCCGTGCTCGGCGGAACCGTCGCCGCGCTCGCGCTCCTGGCCGCGGCGACGGGCTTCTGCACCGGCTGCGAGGCGTACAAGCTGGGCTCTTTCCTGGTCGGCAAGCCGTTCGTCTCGTGTCCGCTGCCGCCCCGCGTCGACTGACGTTTCGTACGCTGCACACGTGACCGATTGGTGGGCCGTGCGCCGCGCGCACAGTCAGAAGCCCGCGACGTATACGTGTCCGCTGTGCGGGCGCAGGCTGCACGCGATGAGCGAGCACGTCGTGATCGCGCCGGAGAACGACGCGAGCCAGAGGCGGCACGCACATACTGAGTGCGTGCTGACGGCGCGGAAGGCCGGGACGTTCAAGACGTACGACGACTGGCGGGAAACCCAGCCGCGCCGACGCTCTCGTCTACAGCGGTATTTCCGGCGCGGCTGATCAAGGAAGGCCGGCAACACCTGCCGCACCCGCGCAGGAGCCGACCCGGCCAGGGAACCTCGAGCACACCAGGAGCGTTCGAGAATGCCACCGGCCTGCCTAGAAAAGAGCCAAACGAACCAGGAGGTCCAACCATGGCGACCCAGCTCCAGACCGAGCACGGGATCGTACGTGTGCCCACAGGCACCTGGCACGTGGACCCGACGCATTCCAGCGTCGCGTTCGAGGTGAAGCACATGATGATCGCCACCGTCCACGGACGTTTCAAGGAGTTCGAGGGAACGATCGAGGCAGCCGAAGAAATCAACAACTCGCGCGTGTACGGGAAGGTCAAGGCCGCGAGCATCGACACGAACGACGAGACACGGGACGCGCATCTGCGGTCAGCGGATTTCCTCGACGTCGAGAAGTACCTACCCCGAGATCACGTTCGAGTCGACTCACATCGAGCCCCTCGGCGGACCGGAGTTTCGGATGACGGGCGACCTGACGATCAAGGGTGTCACCCGTCCGGTCGAGCTCGACGCGACCGTCGAGGGCGCCGAGCTCGATCTGTGGGGAAACGAGCGTGTCGGCATTCGCGTCCGCAGGCAGATCGACTGGGTCGGCATCGGCGAGGACCAGATCCAAAAAGACCCTTGCGCGGGAACTGGACGAGCTGCGCCGGCGGGAAGCGGCATATCGCCACGGGCGCCCGCCGCACGAGCTCAAAGGGAAGACGGTGATCCTCGTCGACGACGGTCTGGCGACGGGTGCTTCGATGCAGGCAGCAGCACGCGGGGTCCGCCGCCACGAACCTGCCCGGATCGTGATTTCCGTACCCGTCGCATCCCGCGCGACCTGCGATCAGTTCCGGGACGAGGTCGACGAGGTCGTGTGCGCGGTGACCCCCGCGCCGTTCTACGCGATCGGAAACTGGTACGAGGACTTTTCGCAGACGAGCGACGAGGAGGTGCGCGAGCTCCTCGAGCGTGCGGCGCTCAGTGCGACACAGGCCTCGGATTAGCGCTCGTCAGATAAGTCGCGGCCGGGCGCGGCGTTCCACGTCGCCGAGCACCTGGTCGCCGATCCAGTTGACCGCCCAGACGACGAGGACCGTGCCGACGTACGTCCAGAAACCGTTGATGGAGAAGTTGGGCGCGATCCACTCCGCCAGCGCGACCATCGCGATGTTGATCAGGAGATAGAAGAAGCCCAGCGTGATGATGATGAGCGGCAGCGTCAGGACCGTGAGCAGCGGCTTCAGCACGGCGTTTGCGATCCCGAGCACCGCCGAACCGATCAGGTACGCCGCCCAACCATGGATCTGGACGCCGTCCCAGATCGCGTTTGCGGCCCAAAGGGCGGCGAGGTTGATCCCCCAGGCGATCACGAGACGGGGCGCGAAGGACATGGCGACAGTGTAAAAGGACAGCGTGTTCGCGCGCTTGCACGCCAGCCAGACGACCCGGGAGCAGCACGATCTCGGCCTCGAGATCGTCAGTGACCAGCTTCTGCCCTGGCTCCGGGACAGCTCCGGCTTCCGCGGGCTGATCCGGCTCTGGAGCCCCGCGGAGGCGAAGACGCTCGTCATCACCTTGTGGGCCGACGAGGAGTCGCTGCGAGCGAGCGCGCAGGCAGGAGACCAACTAGGCGAGCTCACGGCGGAGACCGTGGGCACGACCAGGCTCGCGCTGGAGGACTACGAGGTGAGCCTCTTCGATGTCACAGACGCCTGAGTTCATCCCCGGGGACGAGTTCGCCAAGGTCCTGACGGAGACGACGATGTCGCTCGTCTGCGTCCTCGACCGGGACGGACGCATCCGATTGTTCAACGATGCCTGCGAGCGGGTGACCGGCTTCACCCGCGATGAGGTTATGGGCAGCGACGCGCGCGACTTCGTCATTCCGCCGGAGGAGGCGGAAGCATTCAGCGAGGTGCTCGGCTACGTCTGGAGCACCGGTCTCTCGAGCCCGCAGGTCGGTCACTGGCTGACGAAGGACGGGCAACGCAAGTTGATCGCCTGGTCGAACAGGCTGATGCCGAGCGAGGATGAAGGAGGCTCGGCGCTGCTCGTCACGACGGGCATCGACCTGAGCGCGAGCCCGACTGCGGACGACGATGCGTTCGAAGGCGACCCGGAAGCGAAGCTCGCCGAGGTCAGCCGCCTCGCGCAGGAGCAGCGCGCGCTGCGGCGCGTCGCGACGCTCGTCGCGTCGGAGGCAAGGCCCGAGCGCGTATTCGCCGCCGTCTCCGAGGAGTGCGCGCGCGTCCTCGAGGTCGACGCGTCCGCGGTCTTTCGCTTCGAGGGAGACGACACGGCGACCATCGTCGGCCGCCATAGCCGGGCAGAGGGCGCCGATGCCTTCAACCTCGGCATGCGGCTGCCGGCCAGCGAGGACAGCGGTATCGGCCAGGTCCTCAGAACAGGGGCTCCGGCGCGGATCCACGACTACACCGAACGGCCCGGAGTCGTCGCGGACAACATGAGACAGATGAGCTACCGGTCGTCGGTGTCGGCTCCGATCGTCGTCGCCGGCATCATGTGGGGCGCCGTCGGGATCGCGAGCGCAGAGCCCTTGCCCGCCGACACGGAAGCGCGACTAGGTGCGTTCTGTGAGCTCGTGTCGCTCGCGGTCGCGAGCGCGCAGGCACGCGAGGACCTGAGCGCGTCACGCGCGCGCCTCGTGAAGGCCGGCGACGAGCAGCGCAGAAAGCTCGAACGGAACCTCCACGACGGAGCCCAGCAGCGACTCGTCTCGCTGGCCCTGACGATCCGGCTCGCTCGACGTCAACTCGAGTCGAACGCAGAGACCGCAGCCGCGTCGCTCGAGCGTGCAGCCGGAGAGCTGGATCTCGCGCTCGAAGAACTGCGCGAGCTCGCGCGCGGGCTGCATCCCGCAGCACTCACGGAGCAAGGCCTCGGGCCGGCGCTGGCGGGTGTCGCGAAGCGGCTCGCGATCGACGTCGAGCTGAGCGCACCCGAGGACCGGTTACCGGAGAACATCGAGGCGACGGCGTACTACATCGTCTCGGAGGCGCTGACGAACGTCGCAAAGCACGCAGAGGCGACGAAGGCGAAGGTCGAGATGACCGTGGCCGGCAAGGCGCTGAAGTTCGAGGTCACCGATGACGGCCGCGGTGGTGCCGATCCTTCCGCAGGCTCGGGCATCCTCGGGCTGCGTGACCGTGCGGAAGCCGTCGGCGGAACGCTCTTCGTGATCAGCCCACCCGGCAAGGGCACGATCGTGACGGCTCAGCTTCCACTCAACGACGCTTGACGGGGATGCTCTGGCTCGAGCGGAAGACGTTCTGCGGGTCGTAACGGCGCTTCACCGCGATCAGGCGATCGAAGTTCGTGCCGTAGTACGCACGCTCCCAGTTGCCGAGGTCGGGATCGATGTAGTTCTGATACGCGAACGGCGAGACGTAAGGGCGCATCGCCGAGTAGAAGCCCCGCAGCCAGCGGAGGTTCGGCTCCGCGGCGGCCGACGGGTCCCAGTACGCGAGGTATTGCATCGAGAACAGCGCGTCTCGGTGGACGAACGCGGTCGCGTCCTTCTTCACGCGGTTGATCGCACCGCCGTAGGAGTCGAGCAGGATGACTCCCGAGCCGCTCCCGGTGGTGATACGCGACTCGATCTGCCGGATCATCGCGTTGATTCCTTTCAGGCTCAGCGGCTTGTTCGCGAAGCTCGACTTCCCCTTGAACGTCGAGCGCCCAAGCTGACCCTGCGGTGGCAGGTGGCACTCGGCGATCGTGCCGGAGCAGCCCGCCCACATCTCCTGTGCATCCAGGTAGCTCCGCGAGGTCACGGTGAACCGCGTCGGCGTGCCGGCGTTCGCGAGCGGGTTGACGAGCGCGCGCAGCCGGTCGGCGCTGCCGAAAAGCTGCCCGGCCGACGTGATGCGGGCTCGCCCGGCCACGACCGAATTGAGGTTCACCACCGAGAAGAGCCCGTCGGGGGCGTGCGGCGCGAGCTTCTGCCAGGCCTGCACGACCTTCGCCGCATCCGGCCAGGGCCACTCGATGGCGTACGTCGCGAGCTGGCCGACGGGATGGGTGCGGAAGACCAGGCGCGTGACGATCCCGAAGCTGCCGCCACCACCGCCGCGGAGCGCCCAGTAGAGATCGGGATGTGCGTGCGCGTTGGCCACAACAGCACTGCCGTCCGCCAGCACGACCGTCGCCTCGAGGAGGTTGTCGCAGGTCAGCCCGTATTTCCGCGAGGCAAAGCCGACTCCGCCGCCGAGAGCAAGGCCTGCGATGCCGACGGTCGGGCACGACCCGGCCGGCACGGTGCGCCCGTTGAGCGCAAGCTTTTGGTACACGTCGATCAGCCTCGCGCCCGCTCCCACGACGGCGCGCCGGCTCGGATCGAGCGTGATGCCGTTGAGTCGCGACACGTCGACGATGACTCCCGTCGTGGTGGAGTAGCCGCCGTAGCTGTGGCCACCGGCTCGCGGAACGATTCGCACGGCATGCTCGCGGGCCCAACGAACGGTGCGCTGCACGTCGGCAGTCGACTCGCAGAAGACGATCGCGCGCGGCATGACCGTGTCGAAGCGCGTGTCGAAGAGCAACCGGGCCTGGTCGTAGGCGGAGGAGCTCGGCAGGACGACTTCGCCGCGGAGACCGCTTGCGAGCTCGTCGTAGATTCCGCCGGCGGAGGCTCGGGCGAGCCGAACCAGAGGCCCGCCCGAGCGACACGCCGCCCGCAACCAAGGCGACCCGACCGCCCCGGGCGAGCAGCTCACGGCGCGTCATCTCCTGCACGTGCCGAATCTAACGACTCGGTG
The DNA here is from genome assembly GCA_005883355.1 of Actinomycetota bacterium. Classification (GTDB taxonomy): domain Bacteria; phylum Actinomycetota; class Thermoleophilia; order Gaiellales; family Gaiellaceae; genus 3-1-20CM-4-69-9. Next base: position 47,862 of record VAXG01000080.1, read on the forward strand.
TTAAGACCTGTGAACGCCCATCATGATCGTCGCGACGTAGACGCCCGCGGTGTTCTTCTTCACGCTCACGAGCGACTTGCTTCCTCCGTTACGGAAGATGGAGTCGGCCGCGTTGCGAACGTCCCTGTTCCCGCGGCTGCTGTACGGCGGGTTCCGGTA
>VAXG01000081.1:0-14632 GCA_005883355.1 Actinomycetota bacterium
GACGCCCGCCTGCACGATCCCGTCGAGCAGTCCGAGCCGTCCCGCGTGCAGAAGCGCGAGCCCCGGGGTGCCGTTCACGCGAGCCAGTGCGATCGGGAGACAGTCGGCGCTGAATGCAAGCATCGGGACACCGGGCTCGTCCGTCCAGAGGCCGTCCCCGTCCTTGCTCCGCTCGCCTGCCTCGGCGCGATTCACCGTCGTGCCGTGGACTTGCCGGTTCAACGCAAGGCGCTCTGGCTCGACTCCTACTGCCTCACAGAGCCGCCGTCGGTTCTCGTCCACGTTTTCAGGCTTGTCACGCGTTTTTCGGCCGACATTGAGCGACTCGAACGACCCGTCGCTGACGCCCCCGAGCCGGGTCGAGAACCCGACCGTGTACGGCCCCGGCGCGTCCCAGCGAATCAAAGGAACTCTCATGCGAGCTCCAGGCGGGCGCGTTCGAGCAGCTGGTCGCGCGTGTTGAGAGCGGGGTCGTCGACAACGGCGTCCAGCAGCGACTCGAGCGTCCGGCCGATCGCCGGTCCTTCGGCGAAACCGAGCTCGATCAGGTCCGATCCGTCCACGGCGAGATCCGTGAGACGGTGCGGCTGGCCCTGCTCCTGCTCGAGCAAGGCGCGCAGCCTGGCCACGGCCGCGAGCTCGTCTTGCGAGACCATCTTCCCACGCAGATCGGCCTCCTTGTGTGCAACGAGTTCGAACGCGAGAACGTCGCCGTGCTCACGGAGAAAGCGACGCGCGAAGAGCTCGTCGACGTCCTCCAGCGAAAAGGCATGCGCGCGCACGAGCCGCGTGACGTGAGTGCGAAGTCGCGTCGGGTAACGAAGCCTCCGCATCGCCGCGCCCGCGAGCTTGGCACCCACTTCGGCGTGTCTCCCGTTCGAGCTCGGCTTGCCGAGGTCGTGGAAGAGCGCGCCGAGCCGGACCGCGAGCGGCGCATCCGCATCGGCTGCCGCCTGCACGACCGCGAAGATGTGCTCGTCGAGTGGGAGATGCTGGCGTTCGCTGTCTTGCTCGAACCCGATCGACTGCTCGAACTCCGGGAGAAGGGCGGTGAGCACACCGGTGTCGCGCGCAAGTCGCAGCGCCCGGGCAGGCTCTCGTCCGAGCAGCAGCTTCGACAGCTCACCCATGCCATCGGAGTGAAGCCCACCCCCCACGCGCTCGCCGGAGACGAGCGCAACGCTCGAGGCTTCGGCGCGCATCTGCTGAAGCGTGTCGGCATCCGGCTCGAGCCCGAGTTGCGAGACGAGGCGCAGGCCGCGGACGATGCGCAGCGGATCCTCGGCGAAGCTGCGAGGCCGCACGGTGCGCAGTACGCCGTTCCTCAGATCCTCGGCGCCCCCGAACGGGTCGACGATCTCCCCCGTCTCCAGCCGCCGCGCCATCGCATTGACGGTGAAGTCGCGGCGGGCCATGTCGGTCTCGAGCGAGAGCGCCGGATCGGCGACGATCTCGAAGTCGTGTCGGCCCGGGCCGGTGCTCCGCTCGGCACGTGGAGGCGCGAACTCGATCCCCGCCGGCGCGAGGCGGCGGAGCTCCGGGTCCCGCGGATGAAGACGCGCGCCGACGCGGCGCCCGGCGACCTCGAGCTCCTCGACCTTTCCGTACGGCTCGAGCGCATTGTGCAGGGCCTCGTAATCCACTCCCGGCACGACAAAGTCCGCGTCCTTCGAATCGCGCCCGAGCAGCTCGTCCCGCACCGCGCCGCCGACGAGATACGCGTCGAGGTGGAGCCCTCGGACGAAGTCCTCGATTGCGGGGTGCACTACTGCAGCGCGATTGCCTCGATCTCGACGAGCAGGCCGGGCGGAAGGTTCCCGACCTCGAAGGTCGAGCGGGCAGGGGGCTGATCGCCTACGTGCTTTGCATAGACCTCGTTCATTCCCTGGAAGTCACCCAGATCCGTGAGGAACACCGTCGTCTTGACGAGTTTGTCCATGCCGCTGCCGGCGCCTTCGAGGATCGCTCGGAGATTCGTGAGGGTCTGTTCGGTCTGTTCGCGGATGCCGTCTCCGACCGGCTGCGGATCGTCGGGCCTGATGCCGACCTGACCGGCGACGAACACGAATCCGTTCGCCTTGATCGCCTGCGAGTACGGCGCGCCCTGGAACGGCGCCGGCGCCGACTCGGTGCGTACGACTTCTTTCATTCGCCCTCCCTCTTTCGCGGTCGGCATGCCTGTGCCAGCGCGACGCCCAGTGCTTTGAAGATCGCCTCGAGAACGTGCTGCGTGTCCCGCCCCTCGACAAGCCGTACGTGCAGGGTCAAGCCGGCCGCCTGGGCAAACTCGTTCAGGAATCGAGCGGCCAGGTCCCCGGCGAGGCCTGCGATGCGTGCCTGCGACAGATCCACGTTGGACACGAGCAGCGGCCGCCCGGACGCCTCGAGCACGACATGTGCAAGCGCCTCGTCCGCCGCCATGACGGCTGACCCGTAACCACGAACGCCCTCGGCGCGCAGCGGCTCCGCGAGCGCCTCCCCGAGCGAGCGGCCGGCGATCCCGATCTCAGCCTCCGGCGCGCCCGGCGCAACCTCGAGCGCGAGGTCGAACGACGCATAGACGGCAAGGGAGGACAGCAGATGGTCGAGCACCGGGACGCCGGTGGCGACATTCGTCTCGCCGCGTCCAGCCACGTTGACGCGCGCGCTCGCGCGGCCCTGTCCGGTCGCTGCCATGGTGAGGGAGGGTATCGCTATTGACAGCCCGTGCGGGGTCTCTCCCGGCCCGGAGCTAGACGTCGATGCGATCGATGTGCGCGCCGAGGGAGCGCAGGCGTTCGTCGATTCGTTCGTAGCCCTTGTCGATCTGGTACACGGCGCCGATCGTCGAAGAGCCTTCCGCGCAGAGGCTCGCCAGCAGCATCGCCATCCCGGCACGAATGTCCGGGCTCTCCATCCTCTGCCCACGCAGCTTCGCGGGCCCGGTGACAACGGCACGGTGCGGATCGCAGAGGATGATGCGGGCTCCCATGCTCACGAGCTTGTCCGTGAAGAACAGACGGTTCTCGAACATCTTCTCGAACATGAGGATCGTCCCCTGTGCCTGAGTTGCGATCGTCAGCGCGACCGAGGTGAGGTCTGACGGGAATGCCGGCCACGGCCCGTCCTCGATCTTGGGAACGTGACCGCCCAGGTCGTCCTGCACGACGAGCTCCTGGCGGGGGGGCACGCGCACGAAGTCCTCGCTGCGCTCGACCTGGACGCCGAACTTCTCGAAACCGTGCAGGATCGATACGAGGTCGGCCTGGTTGACCCCGTCGATCGTCACGTCGCCGCCGGTGATCGCCGCGAGGCCGATGAAGCTTCCCACCTCGATGTGATCGGCGCCGATCTCCCAATCCCCGCCGTGCAGCGAATTCACACCGTGGATCCGGAGCACGTTCGACTCGATGCCCTCGATCTGAGCGCCCAACGAGATGAGGAAGCGACAGAGGTCCTGGACATGAGGCTCACAGGCGGCGTTGCCGATCACCGTTTCGCCGGGTGTGAGCGCAGCCGCCATGACCGCGTTCTCGGTCGCCATCACGCTCGCTTCGTCGAGGAAGATGTGCTTGCCGTGTAGGGAGCCGCCGCGCATCTCGTAGCGACGGCCGATCTCGATCTGCGCGCCGAGCTCCGCGAAGGCGTGGATGTGCGGATCGAGGCGGCGCCGACCGATCACGTCGCCGCCCGGAGGCGGCGCACTCACGGTCCCGACACGCGCGAGCAACGGACCGACCAGGAGGAAGGAGGCGCGCATTCGGCTGCACAATTCTTCGTCGAGCTCGTGCTTGAGCACCTCTGCGGCATGAACCTGGACGTCGTTGGGCCCGATCCAGTCAGCCTCGACTCCGATGTCGTTGAGGAGCTCGATCATCGTCTCGACGTCGACGATCCGGGGAACGTTGTGTAGCTGGACGCGCTCGGCCGTGAGCAGGCAAGCGGCGAGGATCGGCAACGCGCCGTTCTTGTTTCCGGACGCCCGGATGCGTCCGTGGAGCGGTCGTCCGCCCTCGATGACGAAGCTCTCGGCCGCCCGACCGATGACGGCTGTCTGGGACATCGCGGTAGCCTATCCGGGCCGTGGAAGCGACACGCGAACGCGCCTGGGAGACCCTCACGAAGTACACGCAGAGCGAGGCCCTGCGGCGCCATGCGCTTGCGGTCGAGGCATCGACCGCCTGGTACGCCAGGCACTTCGACGAAGACGAGGAGCTCTGGCGGGTCGTCGCGCTCCTGCACGATTTCGACTACGAGATCCATCCGACCCTCGACCAGCACCCGCAGGACGGAGCGCAGATCCTGAGGGAAGAGGGCTATCCGGAGGAAGTGATCGAGGCGGTGCTCTCTCATGCAGAGCATCTCGGGATGCCGCGCGACACGCCCCTGAAGAAGGCGCTGTTCGCCTGCGATGAGCTGTCCGGCTTCGTGCACGCGTGCGGGCTCGTCCGACCGACCGGCATCGCGGGGCTCGAGCCGAAGTCGGTGAAGAAGAAGCTGAAGCAGCCGTCGTTTGCCGCCGGGGTCCATCGCGAAGAGGTGTATGCCGGCGCCGAGGGGCTGGGGCTCGATCTCGACGACCACATCCGCAACGTCGTCGAGGCGATGCAGCCGATTGCGCCGGAGCTCGGCCTGCGAACCGCCGACACCGCGGACACGACGTGAGCCCGCAATTCGACTTCCTCGGCGTCGCCGTGAGCGACATGGCGCGGTCGGTCGCGTTCTATCGCCGGCTCGGGCTCGAGTTTCCCGAAGGTGCAGAGACCGAGCAGCACGTCGAGGCGCCGCTTCCCGGTGGCATGCGCTACGCGCTGGACGCCGAGGAGGTCATGCGCTCGTTCGATCCGGAGTGGAGACGGCCGACGGACGGTTATGCCGGCGGCGGTGCGTTTCGCTGCGACTCACCGGCGGAGGTCGATCAGGTCTACGGCGAGCTGCTGGCGAGGGGCGGGTCCGCGCACAAGGAGCCGTGGGACGCGTTCTGGGGCCAGCGCTACGCGCAGGTCAAGGACCCTGACGGGACCGTGATCGACCTGTACGCACCGCTGCCCGACAGCTAACCGAGGGCGGAGAGAAGGCGGTCGACGTCCTCTCCGCTCGTCCACCAGCCGCACGACGCGCGCAGCCACCCGGTCCCCGGCAGGTCGCGCACGATCACCCCGCCGTCGTAGAGACGCGCAGCCTGCGCCGCAGCGTCGCCTGCCGGAATGAACGAGACGAGTGTGCTCTGCTCGCCGTCGCCCACGATCTCGAACCGCTCGCGCAACGCCGCGCGACAGAGCGCGGCCATCTCCGCGGCGCGCTCGAAGCGCCACTCGGGTGCACCTGCGAGCGCCGCCTCCAGCCCCGCGAGGCTGGGCGTGGCAAGCCAGCCCGAATCGAATCGAGCCGCGCCTTCGGCCGGCACGAACCTGCCATCCGGCTCGAGCGACTTTTGCGCGAAGCCACTCGGGATCCCGACGCGGAGTTCCTCCGGGTCACGCACGTACAGCGCTCCGAGCGGCTCCGGCCCGCAGAGCCACTTCTGGCACGACACCGTGTAGTAATCGAGCTTGCCAACCTCTACCGGGATCGTGCCGACGGACTGTGCGCCGTCCACGAGAATGGGCAGCCCGGTTTCGCGCTTCAGCTCGTGCAAGGGCATCACCTGGCCGGTCGTCCAGAGGACATGCGAAAGCGCAAGTAGCCGCGTCCTCGGAGTGACGCAGGACAGGATCGCCTGGAGCGTATTCGCCGTCGGGCGTGCCGCCACCTCGGCCACTCGCACGCGCGCGCCCGAGACGTGCAAGGGGAGCAGCAGCCCTGGATGTTCTGAGTCGGTCGTCACCACCTCGTCGTCCGGTCCGAGCTCCAATCCGGAGAGGACGATGTTGCAGCCGTCGGTTGTCGAGTCCGTTAGCGCCATCTGTGTCGGAGACGCGCCGATCAGCCGAGCAAGCTCCTCCCGTACGCGGGCGCGGAGCTCGAGCACGCTCGTAAACCAGCCGTGACCACCTCGCCCCTGCTCCTGATCGAAGCGGAGCCGTTCCTCCATGGCGGTCAGCGTGGGCCGGGAGAGCGGGCCGAGCGACCCCGCATTCAGATAGGCGAACCGCTCGAGGACGGGAAAGAGCGCGCGGCCCTCGTCGAACGTCACGCGACCTCCCGATCGACCGGCGTGTGATCGGAGAGCAGCCGCCCCTCGTGTAGACGCCGTTCCTCGGGCCAGCGCACCGGCGGCGATGCGTCGAGATCGCGAACGAGGATGTGGTCGACGCCCACCGGTGTCGCGCCGCCGAACCCCCACTCCGCGCTCGTCAGATCCGCGAGTGTCCGCGAGTTGCGGACGCCGACGTTGAAGTCGCCGCAGAGCAGCACGGGCTCGCCTCGCCTGGCCATCCCGTCCACGAAGACCGCCGCGCGCAACACCTCGGCATCGGTAACGCGCTTGTCCGCAAAGCCGGTCGTGTGGAGATTCCCGATCAGGAGCGTCCCTCCCCGATGTTCGACGCGCACCGCGTGACAGACACGCCGCTCCTTTCCCCAGGCCAACCGGTCGACGATGCCGAGCCCAAGTCGCCGGGCCTGCGCGCGCCGGAAGCTGAACGGGCTGAGGATCACCTGTCGATGCTCTTGGATTCGCAGGTCCGAGGCGAGCAGGATCGCATTCGCCTGGCCCGCGAACGCCGAGCGCAGTAGTCCGGGGTCGAGGTCGGTGAGCAGGCGGCCGATCTCGGCAGTCGAGGGAAACGGCCCCAGACTCGGGCGCCTCGCGACGGCTCCGATCGCCGGCATCCCGCTCCAGTCGTCGAGCAACCCGAGCGCCCAGACCGGCACTTCCTGCAGGCAGAGCACTGCCGGACGGTCGGCACTCGCAAGCCGCACCATCTCCCGGAGGAACGCCTTCCGTCCCGGCGGCTGCGTGTTCCCGTGGAAGAGGTTCCAGGTCCGGACAAGCAGGCGTTCTACTGTACTGCTCGATGCAAGTCGTCATCTCGGACCCGCCCGCCTTCACTCCGGCGTACGACCACGAGCTCGCAGCGGCGCTCGCCCGCCAGGAGGTGGAGGTCGAGCTCGTCACGTCTCGGTTCCGCTTCGGCGAGACATCGGCCCCGGTGGGCTACCGGCGCAGCGAGCTTTTCTACCCCGTCTCGTCGAGACTCTTCGGACGCTCCCCCATGCGCATCCCGCTCAAGGTGCTGGAGCACGTGCCGGGAACAACCGCGCTGCTGCTTCGCCGGCCTGACGTCTTGCATGTGCAGTGGCTGGCGGCGCCCGAACTCGATCGTCTATTGCTCCGCCCCCGGGTGCCGACGGTCTTCACGGCGCACGATCTCCTGCCCCGGCGGACGGCGCGAAAAGAAGGGCTCTGGAGGCGGCTTCTCTCGCGCTTCGACCGGGTCGTCGTTCACAGCCGGCGCGGACGCGAGAGCCTCGCCGACCTCGGTATCGACGCGACCGTCATCCCGCACCCGGTCTTCCCCAGCGATCCCGTGCGTGCCGATGACGGGCACACGCTCCTCTGTCTCGGCACGATCCGGCCGTACAAAGGGATCGGGGATGCGATCGCAGCGACGAAACAGATCCCGGGTGCGCGTCTGCTCGTCGCCGGCGATCCGGTCGAGCCCGTAAACGGCTACCGGGCCGATGCCGGCGACCTGGCGGAGTGGCGCCTCGGCTACCTGTCGCGATCCGAGCTCGAGCGCTCGCTCGGCGAGGCGACCGTTGCGCTCTTCCCCTACCGGCCAGAGCTCGACCAGAGCGGCGCGCTCCTGCAGGTGCTTGGAGCCGGCGTGCCTGCGGTGGCATACGACGTCGGCGGGCTTGCCGAGCCGATCGAGACTTTCGGAGCCGGACGGGTCGTGCCGGCCGGTGACATCGAGGCACTGGCGGTTGCGGCGCGTGAGTTGCTCGACGACGACGCGGCGCTCGAGCAAGCCCGTGCGGGCGCGCGTCTTGCGCGAGAGACCCTGACATGGGATGCGGCGGCCGCCGCGCACATCCAGCTCTACAGAGAATTGCTGTGAGAGTCAGGCGCGCAAGATTCTCAGAGCTGATCGACCGGCAGCTCGACCTTTTCGAACAGGAGCAGCGGGGTCTCATCGACGACTGCATCGCCGCCGAGAAGGCCTATAACCGGGCGGACCGCGACGAGGCAGAAGAGCGCTACGGCGACTACGTCGACCTCGTCGAGACAGGCACGGAAGTCCTGGCGGACCTCCGTGACAACTTCGCCACCACCCTCGAGGAGGACGCCGCGGACGAATACGAGCAAGCATTCAACCAAGCTGTTTTCCGTCGCTTCCGGCGATTCGCCCTCGAGATCGAGGACCGCTGATGGCTCGGATCGAGGACTACGGGTTGATCGGCGATCTCCAGACCGCTGCGCTCGTGGGTCGCGACGGTTCGATCGACTGGGCGTGCTTCCCGCGCTTCGACTCCGGAGCGTGCTTCGCTGCGCTGCTGGGCACTCCGGAGCACGGACGCTGGATCGTCGCCCCGCGGATGGATGCCTGGGAGGGCCCCCGGCGCTATCGCCCTCGGACACTCGTCCTCGAGACAGAGTGGGAGACCGACACCGGTGCGGTGAGGGTGGTCGACTTCATGCCCCCGCGCGGAAAGGCGCCGGACATCGTGCGCATCGTCGAAGGCCTACGCGGTCACGTCGACATGTTCTCCGAGCTGATCATCCGTTTCGACTACGGCGGCACGATCCCGTGGCTGCGGAGGATCGCCGACGGCCGCATCGCCGTCGCGGGACCCGACGGGCTTTGCTTCCGGACTCCGATCGAGCATCGCGGGGAGAACCTGCGCACCATCGGCGAGTTCACCGTGCGGAAGGGTGAGCGCATCCCCTTCACGTTGACGTGGTACCCGTCGAACGAGCGACCGCCACGTGCGATCGACGCCGAGCATGCGCTGAACGAGACCGATCAGTACTGGCAGGACTGGTCGGACCGCTGCGGCTATGCCGGCAAGTGGAAGGAGGAAGTGCAGGCGTCGCTGGCGATCCTCAAGGGCCTCACGTACGCCCCGACCGGCGGGATCGTCGCGGCGGCGACTACGTCGCTGCCCGAGAAGATCGGCGGCGAGCGCAACTGGGACTACCGCTACTGCTGGCTGCGAGACGCCACCCTGACGTTGCTCGCCTTCCTGAACGCCGGCTATCTCGAGGAGGCGCGCGCCTGGCGGGTCTGGCTGCTCCGCGCCGCTGCGGGCGACCCGTCGGCGCTGCAGATCATGTACGGCGTCGCCGGGGAGCGCCGGCTGTTCGAACTGACACTCGACTGGCTGCCGGGTTACGAAGGATCGAAACCGGTTCGTGTGGGCAACGCAGCTGCGAATCAGTTCCAGCTGGACGTGTACGGCGAGGTGCTCGACGCACTCCACCAGGGGCGCGTGAGTGAGCTCGAATCTTCGAAGGAGGCGTGGTCGTTGCAGCGGCGCCTGCTGGGGTTCCTCGAGGATGCCTGGAAGGATCCGGACGAAGGCATCTGGGAAGTGCGCGGCCCGCGCCGGCACTTCACCCACTCGAAGGTGATGGCCTGGGTCGCGTTCGACCGCGGCGTGCAGGCCGTGGAGCGGTTCGGGCGCAGCGGCCCCGTCGAGCGGTGGCGCGAGATCCGCGCCGAGATCCATAGCGAGGTGCTCGAGCAGGGCTTCGACATGCAGATCAACTCGTTCACGCAGTTCTACGGCTCGAAGCGCCTGGATGCGAGCCTGCTGGTGATTCCGCTCGTGGGCTTCCTCCCCGCCGACGATCCACGCATGGTCGGCACCGTCGCCGCGATCGAGCGTGAGCTCGTGCACGACGGATTCGTCTATCGCTACTCGCACGACGAGGAAGGGCGGCATATCGACGGATTGCCGCCAGGCGAGGGCGCGTTCCTTCCCTGCACGTTCTGGCTCGCAGACAACCTCGCGCTCCAAGGCCGCCTCGACGAGGCGGAGGAGATCTTCCAACGGTTGCTCGACCTGCGGAGCGAGCTCGGCCTGCTTGCCGAGGAGTGGGACCCGCGGGCACGACGCCAGCTCGGCAACTTCCCGCAGGCGTTTACGCACGTCGCGCTCATCAACACGGCGTTCAACCTCAGTCAGCAGGAGGAGCGTTCACCGATGGAACAGCGCGCTCCGCACGAAGAGCCGTCGCGGTACTAAAGCGCACCTTGTATCCGTCGTCCCCGGGCTCTACCATTCCGCGGGCCGTTAGTCATTCTCTGTGGAGGGGTCCATGCTCAGACGCACCGTTCTGCTTGCCGTTGCCTTGACCGCACTGACGAGTCTCCTCGTTCTTCCGGCCCAGGGAAGTGGGCCCGCGTCAGACCGCTACATTGTCGTCCTCAAGCAGGCTGTCGACTCGCAGGCTGTGGCGAACCTTCATTCCGCCCGGTACGGGGCCGCCGTGGACCACGTGTGGTCGCAGGCTCTGCACGGTTACGCAGCGGTCATACCGAATGATCGCGTCGCCGCGCTCCGCGCCGACCAGAACGTCAGCTACGTCGTCGCCGACGGCGTCGCTCACACCCAGGATCAGACCATCCCGTGGGGGATCAGCAAAGTCGGGGCGAACGTCAGCTCGACGATGGCGGGAGACCACACCGGCTCGATCACGAACGTCGATGCGTACGTCATCGACACCGGCATCGACACGTCGCATCCGGATCTGAACGTGGTCGAGTTCAAGCAATACGCCAACGGTCCGCCGCGCGATTGCAACGGGCACGGCTCGCACGTCGCGGGAACGATCGGCGCCAGGGACGACACGGTCGGCGTCGTCGGGGTTGCGCCGGGCATTCGCCTCCACGCAGTCAAGGTGCTGAACTGCGCTGGGAGCGGCAGCTGGTCCGACGTCATCTCCGGAATCAACTACGTCGCAGGGACCAGCACACGCCCCGCGGTCGCGAACATGAGCCTCGGCGGGCCGCAGAATGCTGCGGTCGACCAGGCGGTTCGAACCGCCGTCGCCAACGGCGTGTTCTTCGCCGTCGCCGCAGGCAACGACGGCGCAGATGCGTGCGGCCACTCGCCTGCAGCTGCCGGGACGACGAGCGGCGTCGACACGGTTGCCGCGACCGACAGCAGTGACGCCGAGGCGTCGTGGAGCAACTTCGGCAGTTGCGTCGACATCTGGGCACCCGGCGTCGGCATCTACTCGACGTACAAGAGCGGAAGCTATGCAACGCTCTCGGGCACCTCGATGGCTACGCCGCATGTCGCCGGCGGCGCAGCTCTCTACCTGTCCTCGCATCCGGGCGCGAGCCCGGGAGATGTCGAGAGCGCTCTCAGGAACGCTGCGTCCACCACGACCAACGCGAGCAAGAACGGCCGCACGATCATCCGCGAGTACGTCGGCGGATTCTAGGCCGCGTTACCTGTGACCGAAGTGGTGGGCGCCGGGAAGGCTGGCGCCCACCTCGGTCTCCTGTGAGACCTGTCGTGCAAGCGGGCCCAGTGTCTCGAGCGAGTGGACGAGCACGTTCTGGTTGCGCTCGATCCGCTCGAAGCGGCCGCGCGCGAGGATGAGCGGCTCGCCGCGCACGATCGCGCGGTGCCTGTCGTAGACGGACGGCGGCACGATCAGGTTGACCGCGCCGAACTCGTCCTCGATCAGCATGAACACGACTCCGTTTGCGGTCGCCGGCCGCTGCCGCGCGACGGCCATCCCCGCGATTGCCACCTGCGCGCGATCGGGCTCTGTTTCGAGATCTCTCGAAGAGATGACGCCCGCGGGCAGATGCGCACGCAAGAGCTCCAACGGATGGACGCCGACCGAGAGGTTCGTCGTGCGGTAGTCGGCGAGCATGCGCTCCCAGACGGTCGGCTCCGGCAGCTCGGGTGTCGCCGCGGTGGGATCGAGTGGAAGCGCAAGCTGCTTCTCCCTTCCCTCCGAGCCGGGGACACTGTGTGAGCGCGGCACGAGGCCGAGCTGCCAGAGCAGCTGCCGCCTGGGCATCCCGAAGCAGTCACAAGCGCCGGAGACGATCAGTGTTTCGAGACCGTGCTCCGACAGCTGCGTCCGCTGGGCGAGATCGCGCACGCTCTGGAACGGACCGCCCTGCTCGCGCTCCTCGACGACCCCCTTCGCGTCTGCTTCGCCGATGCCGTTGACATAGTCGACGCCGATACGCACCGCGCCCTCTTCGACCGCGCATTTGGCGGAGCTGACGTTGACGTCAGGGGACCGTGTCTCCACCCCGCGCCGCTGGCCGTCGCGGACGAGCGTCGCCGGCGGATAGAAGCCCATCGGCTGTGCGTTGAGCAGCGCGCAGAGGAACTCGGCCGGATGGTGGTGCCGAAGCCAGGCCGATTGATATGCGAGCAATCCGAACGCCGCCGCGTGCGACTTCGGGAATCCGAAGCCGGAGAAGCCGACGAGCTTGTCGTAGACCAGGTCCGCGGTCTTCAGATCAACGCCTTTCTCCAGTGCGCCTGCGACGAAACGCTCGCGGTACGCCTCGAGAGCGTCGTGCGAGCGCTTGCGGCTCATTGCGCGGCGCAGGCCTTCCGCCTCCCCCACGCTGAACCCGGCCAGCGCGATCGCCACTTCCAGCACCTGATCCTGGAAGACGACGACCCCGAGCGTCGAGCGCAAACACTCGGCGAGCAGCGGATGATCTACTGGCGGGACGAACGAGGGGTCTTCGCGCAGGCGCTGGCGGTGATCGATGTAGGGATGGACGGCCTTGCCCTGAATCGGGCCCGGGCGCACGAGTGCGACCTGGACGGTGAGGTCGTCGATGTTCTCCGGCCGCGTACGCAGCAGGCTCTGCATCTGCGCACGGCTCTCGATCTGGAAGTCGCCGACCGTGTCGGCGCGCTGGATCTCCTCGTAGACGGCCTTATCGTCGAGTGGGATCCGGGAGAGATCGATCGGCTTGCGCTGCAGCTTTGCGATCTGCTCGACGCAGTCCTCGACCGCCGAGAGCATGCCGAGCCCGAGCAGGTCGATCTTGAGGAAGCCGGCGTCGGAGCACGAGTCCTTGTCCCACTGGCACATCTGCCGGCCCGCCATCGCGGCCGGTTGCACGGGAACGAGCTCGACGAGTGGCCGTGAGGAGATGACCATGCCCCCGGGGTGCTGCGAGATGTGGCGCGGCAGGCCGGCGATCTCGCGGCAGAGCTCGGCGAACGCACGCCAGCGCGGCGACATCATCTTGCGGTCGGCGTCTGGAAGCAGCTGCAGCTCCTCGGTGACGCGCTTCGCGTTCCAGCCTTCCGACACTCGCGCGATGCGCTCGAGCTCCGCGTACGGGAGACCGAGCGCTTTGCCGACGTCGCGGATCGCGCCGCGGGAGCGGTACGTCGCGAACGAGGCCACGAGCGCAGCATGCTCGCGGCCGTAGCGTTCAGTCACGGCGACGATCAGCTTCTCGCGGATGTCACGCGGGAAATCGAGGTCGATGTCCGGGACCGAGTCGAGCTCGCGGTTGAGAAAACGGCCGAGCGAGAGCTCTGCGCCGACAGGATCGACGTGCGAGAGGCCGGTCAGGTAGCAGACCAGCGAGCCGACCGACGAGCCCCGGCCTCGGCCCGGCGGCAGTGCGTGGCGAGGCGAATCGCGGCCGCGCACCTCGAGCGCGCATTTGCGTGCGAGCTCGAGCACGTCCCAGTGCAGGAGGAAGAATCCCGCGAGCCCGATCTCGTCGATGAGCTTCAGCTCGTCCTCGAGCCGCGCTAGCGCCTGGTGGCGGAGTCGGTGGCCAAGCGGATACTGCTCCTCGAAGGTCCTGTTGCAAACGTGTGCGAGCTGGACGATCGCGGGCTCCGGGCTGTCGGAGAAATCCGGGTAGCGGTAGCCGAGCTCCTCCGTCAGGTCGAAGCGCAATTGCTCGGCGAGCTCGACGGTTCGCTCGACCGCTGCGCGGTCCTCCGGGAAACGCTCCACCATCTCTGCCGGAGAGAGCAGGACGCACTCGTGATTGCCGCGCCGCGCCGCCTCGCAGCCGTCGAGCGCGCTGCGGTGGCGGATGGCGACGAGGACGTCCTGCAGCGGCGCCCGGCGCCGATGGTGCGCATGGACGTCGCCGGTCACGATCGTCGGGACACCGAGCATGCTGGCGAGATCGCGCAGAGCGGCGTTGCGACGCGCGTCGCCGCGCTCGTACGGACGCTGGAGCTCGACGAAGAAGCGGTCAGGTCCGAAGGCGCGCGCCAGTCGCGCAGCACCGTTCGGATTACACACGGCGACGCCGTGCCGCGCACAACCGGAAAGGCAGACGAGCCCGTCGTTAAGCTCCTCCAGCAGGCGTTGATCGAGCGCGGGGTCCGCAGCCGGCTGAGTTTCCTTTCCTTCTGGTCGCGTGTGGGCATGGGCAGCAGTGATCAGCCGGCAGAGGTTCGCGTAGCCCTTCGCCGTCTCGACCAGGAGGGTGACGTGCGAGCGATCGGCGAGTGTCAGCTCGGCGCCGGTGATTGGACGCACGCCGAAATGCTTGGCCGCGTGCGCGAACTCGAGCGAGCCGTAGACGCCGTCGTGGTCCGTGAGCGCCAGCGCGGGATAGCCGAGCTCGGCCGCGCTGACGGCGAGCTCTTCCGGCAGCGAAGCCCCGTCGAGGAACGAGTACGACGAGTGGGCATGCAGCTCGACGTACGGGACGGAAGTGGTTGGTGTGCGTCGGGGGAACCTCCCGGTTCCCCCGAGCCCCCTCCCCTGGTCCGCTTCGCGGACAGGCGG
>VAXG01000081.1:14730-49494 GCA_005883355.1 Actinomycetota bacterium
GCGAGGGTGAGGCGCTCTTCGACGGCCGGATCGTCATCAAGGCCGACTTCGACGAGCTCTGCATCACCGAGTCGCTCTTTCCGGACGCTCGCCCTGGAGCCGATCCGCACTTCCACCGGCAGCACGCGGACTCGTTCTACGTCCTCGAGGGCGGGCTCGCGGTCCTCGTCGACGACGAGGAGAAGATGCTGTCCCCGGGCACGTGCGTCTGCGCTCCGCCGGAGGTCGTGCACGGCTTCAGGAGCACTTCTCCTGCGCGTTTCCTGAACTTCCACACGCCGGACGGGGGCTTCGCGCGGAATCTCCAGGAGCGAGATCGCGGCGAGCCCGGCGGCTTCGACAGCATCGATGCTCCGCCGGGCAGTGGCCGCTCCGGATCGGAAGCCATCTTCCTCCTTCCCGGAGAGGGAGAACGTCTCGAGGGCAAGAACCGGATCGCGACGATCAAGATCGGCCGCGAGGAGCTGTCGCTGATCGAGTTCGAGCTCGAGCCGGGCTTCGCAGAGCCCGACCCGCACGCACATGACGACAACGTCGATTCGTTCTACGTGCTCGAAGGAGAGCCCGAGTTTCTTGTCGACGAAGAGCGGCTTCGCCTCGGAGTCGGCTCGTACGTCGCCGCACCGGTCGGCGTCGTGCACACGTTTGCGAACCCGGGCCCGGACCGCGCGCGGCTGCTCAACATTCACGCGCCGAGCCGTGGCTTTCACGAGTTCTTGCGACGGATGAGCTGAATGGCGACCGGGCTCGTCCACCTGACGGTCGTGCCGAACGCCTACGAAGCAGAAATGCTCTGCGCGCTTCTGCGAACCGAAGGGCTCACATGCGATCTGCGGGCGACGAACCTCGGCGTCGGGATGATGGACGGCTTGCCAGGCGGTGGCCCGAAGGAGATCGTCATCGCAGAGCAGGATCTCGCCAGAGCTCAGGAAATCATGGCGGCATCCCGCAACTAGTTTTTGTTGAAGGCACCCGAGCGAAGCGAAGGGACAAACCCTTCCCGTGGAAAATGCGCAGCATTTTCCACGGTTACAGCACTCACGCCCCCCGCTGCGTGAACCAACAGGCTTTTTCCTCGTCGCGAAAGACAACGGCGTTCTCCCCTGACTGCAACACGACCTCGAAGTAGCGCCGGGACACCGGCTCCTCCGTCCACCACCGATCCACCACGCGCCACTCCTCGCGGACGACCTCGACCTGCAGGCGATTCACCCGCACCGGCGTCCCGTCGAGACGAGCCTCGACGACCGCCGCTCGAGGCGCGTTCAGTCGTCCCGCGGCACGAACAACGCGCGCGCTTCCGGAATGCGCGACCACGGTGCGACCTCCACGATCTGGTTGACCGATCCCGACCCGGTGCTGGCGCGCACCTGACGCAGGCCCTCCCGTAACCGCACGTTCAGCTCTCCTCCTGCAGCCTGCAGGAGCTCGAGCTGCTGCCCGTCGTGCTCGGTCAGCTCGACGAGCTCGAGCCGCAGCTCGAGCACCGGCGCAGGCAGCTCTGCGAGCTTGGGCCCGAGTGCTGCCTTGAGGCGATCGAGCTCGGTGGTCGGATCACGCAACGTCGCACTTCGCCGCCAGGAGCCGCCGCCGACGAGCCGCGCCGACAGCGCGAGTTTTCGCACGAACCGACCCTTGCGTTCGGGCCGTGCCAACAACGTCTCGACGAGAGCACCGAATGCGCGCCGCAACGTGAGCTCGTTGGCGATCGCCTCGGGAAACTGGAGAGCCTCGACGATCTCCGCAGGTGGACGCCGGCCGCGAACGCGCGCGGCCTTCCCGCCTCTCGCCAGGCCCCAGGCGCGCCGGCCGTCCGGCCCCAATCGTTCGGCCACGGCGCTACCTGGTAGCCCAGCAAGCTGTCCGACGCGCTTGACCCCGAGCTCGTGCAGCTCCGCGCGGCGGCGCGGCTCCATCGGCACGAGCTCGAGTGGCAACGGCGCGAGAAAGTCACGCAGCCGCTCGTCGGAGACGACCAAGATCTGCCCGGGGCGCGCGACGTTCGCTGCGGCCAAAGCTGCGAACCGGCGCTGCGCTGCGCCCGCACGTGGATCCCAGGCAGTACCGACGGCGGTGAGCGCGCGCCGCAGCGCAGGCTCGAGCCCGCCGTACAACCTCTCGACCCCACGCGTCTCGAAGTAGACGCAACCGACCGCGGCCGGATCGACCGCAAAACCGGTGTCTTCGAGTGCACGCAGGATCTCTTCCCACGCCTGCTCGGCTGCAGCCGGATCCTGCTCCACCAGAACGAGCTCCGGACACGTCGCCAGCCCCTCGCCGAGCCGCATCCCCGGGCGGACACCGAGCCGCTCGGCCACGGCCGTGACCGGGCCGAGCACAGGCTCCGTTCCGGCCACCGGCGACAGTGCTGCGGGTCGCAGGGCGAGGCCCGGCTGCTTGCGCAGGGCAGCCCGCAACTCGAAGCCGGGGATGAGAAGGCAGGCGATCATGGGAACGTATGTTCTACACGAACACCTGTTCGGTTGTCAAGGGATCCCATCGGACACGGCGAAAACGGTCAACCCATGCGTGCCAGGGCGCTCCTCGCTCTGCCCCTGATCCTTGTCGCCGCGGCCATCACTCCGCGTGCCTCGGCGGCCGATGCGGGCGTCGCCGCCCTCCAGGTCGGCCTGCATTCGCACGGGCTCTACCGCGGCCCGATCGACGGGATCAGCGGGCGTGCTACCGCGAAGGCGATCCGTCGCCTCCAGAAGCGGGCCCACATCACGGTCGACGGCGTCGTCGGGCCGAAGACGCGCAAGGCTCTCGGCCGCTTCGCGCGACACCGGCTCGGCAGCCGCAAGCTTCGCCTCGGGAAGGGGGGCTGGGACGTCGCCGCGCTGCAGTTCGAGCTCGCCGAGCACGGCTTTCCCTCCGGGTCCTTCGACGGAATCTTCGGTCCTCACATCAACCGCGCGCTGCGGCGCTTTCAGAAGTGGGCCGGGCTGACGGTCGACGGAGTCGCGGGCCCCACGACGCTCGGTGCGCTCACTGTGCCGCCTCCGACGATCCCGCTGCCGCTCGCCTGGCCGCTGACCGCCACTGTCCTCGGCGCCCGCTTCGGTCCGCGTGGCGCAGGATGGCACTCGGGCATCGACCTGCCGGCGCCGATGGGCACACCCGTCTACTCGGCGCGCTCGGGTCAGGTCGTATGGGCGGGCTGGCGCGAAGGCGGCTGGGGCTTCTTGGTGGTCGTCGCCCACGGACACGGCGAGCGCTCGATGTACGCGCATCTCTCACGCATCGACGTCCGCGTCGGCGTGTGGGTCGGCCAGGGAGTACGCGTCGGGTTGATCGGCGCAAGCGGCCACGCGACCGGCCCCCACCTGCACTTCGAAGTGCGAATCCGAGGCGCCTCGGTGGATCCCCTTCGCGCCCTCCCGTTCGCGAAGCTCACCGGCTAGCTGAAGGCGCTCAGGAGGCTGTGATCTCCGCGGCCGGCCCGACCATCCCGGCAAGCCGCGGGACGATGTCGAGCGCGTTCTCACGCGCGCAGAACGCGATGTCCTCTTCGAGACCAGGCGGCCCGTACGTACGGGCGTTGAGCGCGTCCAGGGCATTCGGGAACGCACGCGCGATCAGCTCCGATCCGATCGCCGCATCCGTTCGCTCGGACTGGACGAGCTGCACGATCCGACCCGCGCAGTAGGCGTCGTCGAGCGCGAACGCGCCCTGGAAGCCCGCGCAGACGACCACGGCGTCGCGGCTCGCCGCCGCGCGTGCGACCGCATCGAGGTTCAGGAGGCTGCCGAGCACGACCTCCTCGCAACGCTCTGCCGTCTCCAGGATCGCCCGCGTCCCGTTCGTGGTCGACAGGATGAGAGTCTCGGCGCGCGGCTCCAGGAACTCGCGTGGGGAAGCCCCGACGTCGAAGCCCTCGACCTGGACCGCCTTGCGCTCGCCGCCGACGACTGAATCGGGGATCTGCGCACGCAGCGCCAGCGCGTCCTCGATCTCGGCACAGCAAAGGACCCGCCGGTAGCCGGACGCGAGTGCCTGCGCGATCGTCGACGTCGCCCTGAGCACGTCGACCACGACCCCGATCGGTGCAGGACCCGTCTCGACGGGAGTGAATGCGACGTGAATGCTCATCCGACTACGCTACTTCGCGCATGGCTGAAGCCGTCGAGAAAACCTGCTACCGCCATCCCGACCGGGTGACCGGCCTCTCCTGCACGGAATGCGGCCGGCCCATCTGCACGGAGTGCATGACCATGGCGCCCGTCGGGATCCGATGCCCGGAGCACTCGGGGAAGCCGCAAGGCGTCCAGCGGGTGACCAAGGGAGTGCGCCGCGTAGCCTTCGAAGGCGCAGGCGCGAAAGTGACTAAGGTCCTGATCGGGGTCAACGTCGCCGTATACGTCGCGGAGTTGGCGCAGGGTGGTGGCGTCTACGGCGTCAACAGCACGATCTACGACAAGGGCTTTCTGTACGCGCCCTTCGTCGCGCAGGGCGACTGGTGGCGGCTCATGACCGCCGCCTTCCTCCACTACGGACCGTTCCACCTGCTCCTCAACATGCTCGGCCTCTACTGGTTCGGCTCGCTGCTCGAACGGCGGATCGGCTCCGGCCGGTTCCTGCTTCTCTACCTCGTCTCCGGCCTGGCCGGCTCGGCGGGCGCACTGGTCGTCAGCCCGAACAGTGCGACGGTCGGCGCCTCGGGCGCGATCTTCGGGATTCTCGGCGCGGGCCTCGTGTTGGAACAGCAGCGCGACTACGTCTTCGGCGGGAGTGCGCTCGGCGTGATCGTCGCCAATCTCGTGCTCACCTTCGCCTGGAGCGGCAACATCTCGGTCGGTGGCCACATCGGCGGGCTGATAGGCGGCGCCGCAGCGACGCTTGCGCTCTCCCGCTTCGGCCGCGGGCACGCCGCCTACGGACGCGCCGGGCTGCTCGGGATCGGTGGCATCGTCGCCGTCGGGATCGTGTCGATCGCGGTGGCGTACTGGAAGGCCAAGGGCTACGCCTAGGCCACGAGGCCCGCGATGGCGACAGTCCTCGTCGACGCAGAGAACGTCCGCCGGTCGCTCTGGCCGAACATGCCGGGCGAGGAGCTAGAGCGGCGGAGCAACGCCTGGGGCGAGCGAGAGGGACACACCATTCAGATCGTCTGGGAAGGGAACGAGTCAGGCGACGATCAGATCGCCCGCCTCGTCACGGAGCTCGAGCCGCCGGTCTGGGTGGTGACGTCCGACCGTGAGCTTCGCGAACGCGTGGGTGACCACGCAGAGCACGTCTTCGGCGGCGGCTCGTTCGCGCGGGAGCTGCGCAAGATCTAGAACGTTTGGCGGCATCCAGTCACCCTTTAGAGGCAACTCGTTCGAGGGAACGCATGACCGCCCGGGACTGCCGATCCACCCTGTGTGGCCCGGTCGCTTCTCGCCCTCGTTTCGTTCGTCGTCGTCAGCGCCGGCGCTGCTGCTCTTGCACCGAGCACCGCCGTCGGCCGGGTCGCGCTCGACCCACCGGCGTCCCCGACCGGATGGGTGCGCGTCACGACGCCACGCCCCGCAACCGCGCACGTGATCGCCGAGGTCA
This sequence comes from Actinomycetota bacterium, assembly GCA_005883355.1. Lineage (GTDB taxonomy): Bacteria > Actinomycetota > Thermoleophilia > Gaiellales > Gaiellaceae > 3-1-20CM-4-69-9. The sequence continues at coordinate 20,269 of VAXG01000081.1, forward strand.
GGCCCGGGCACGCTCTGGCGCTACGCAGCCGACCTGGCGGCCGCGTGCTCGCACGCGTCGGCTCGAGGACGGCGTTCGGGTCGCCGCGTGCACTCGGCGTCGTCGTCAACCGGCAAGGGCGCTGGCTGGGAGTCACCGAGGCGGGCGTCGGGAGCAACCGGGTCGTCTGGGTCGACGCGAGGTCCAGCGGGCTGCGCTATGCCCGCACGCGTCTCGACCTGCACGTCGACCTTTCGGCGCGCACGCTCGTCGTTCGACGCAACGGCGCCGTGGTGCGTCGCCTCAGCATCGGTGTCGGCCGTGCGGGCTCGCCGACTCCCACAGGGACATTCGCCGTCACGGACAAGCTCAACGGTTCCTCCTACAGCGCAGCCTACGGCTGCTGCATCCTCGCGCTGTCCGCAACGCAGCCGAATCTGCCCGCCGGCTGGAGCGGAGGTAACCGAATCGCGATCCACGGCACGCTCTCGTCGAGCGACTTCGGCCGGGCCGTGTCGGCGGGTTGCGTGCACGCGAGTGACCTCGACCTGCGCTATCTGATGCGCACGATCCCGCTCGGCACGCCGGTCGTCATTCGACCGTAAGCACCGGTTCGAGCCCGAGGAAGACACCGATTCGTTCGGCCTCACGGTCGATTTCCGCGCGCTCCGCGCGCGTGAGCTTCCCGCTCGGTGTAACTGTGAGCTCGATGCGCTTGCCTCGCTTCTTCCGTTCCCACAGGCCCGCCGCGATGCCGCCGATCATCAGGAAGCGAACGCCCGCGGGCCCTTCGTACTTGCCGCGACCGTGCGCCGCGACCTGGCGACGCGCCTTGTCGGGCACGAGCTGGTCGCGCTCGCGGAAGCCCATCACGTAGACGTCGTACTCGGATAGCAGGCGTACGCTCATTTCCGGCTGCGGAAATTCGGTGTCACCGGTAAGGACGGAAGCGGCGTGCCCCTCGACGTCCATCATCTCGAGCTCGTTGCCGATCGAATCGAATAGGGCTCGCGCGTCGGCCGGCTTGAACCACCGCGACGTGAACCACTCGCGGAAATCCCTCGGCGTAGCCGGTCCGTACGTCCGCAGATAGCGGCGGCAGACCTCGCGCAGAGCTTCCTGCTCGTCCACTTCTTCCCACTGGACGACCCATTGATCCGGACGGGCAAGAGTGATCTTGCTTCCCTGCGGCGGCCCTTGACAGAGGTCGGCATCGCCGAAGAACGCGAAGCCGGAGAGCAGACGGCCTCGCACCTTGGGACCGACGCGTTGCACGACCTGGGCGGCCAGCTCCTCGCGCAGGAGGCAGCGGCCGTCGAGCGCGGCCAGCACCGCGGCACCTATCTCTTTGACGTCTTCGTGTCCGAGCGCCGGGTGTAGTTCGCCCTTTGGATCGACCCACGCGTCCAGCTCCTGCGGCTCGGCCGGCGACACCGCCCGCGCCGCCGCGTACCAGAACGCCAGCTCGCCGGCTGGATGGAGATGAAGCGTCCCGCGCAACGTCCACGCCTTCACGAGCTCCCGGCGGTCCCAGAGCGCGTCGCGGACGTCCTGCTGCGTGATCCCCTCGACGCGAGTGGCGAGCTGCAGCTCGGCCGACGCCTGAACCTGCGCGTGGATGCCACACGTCTCGTGCACGACCTCGAGGAGTCGCTCCGCACTCGCGCGCTCGGCGAGCGAGCTGCGCGCGAGACGCCGCGCACGGACATCGGCCCAGGAGACGCTCTTCAGCTAGAGAAACCGCTCTCGGTCGACGAGCTTGCCGCCCACGAGCCAGGCAAGCGCGCCCCGTTCGAGGATCTGGAGATGCACCGCTGAGGGGTCGTCCTCAGCATGGTCTTCACGGTACTTCGCTATCCAGGCGCGGACGGCCTCGTCGGAGCTCATGTGCGCGACGCGCTCACCGTCGAGGAGGATTGCGTAGCTCATCAGCCCCCTGCGGCCGCATACGCGACGATCCCAGTCGCGGCCAGGGCGGCCTGCGCCGCAGCCAACCGTGCGAGCGGCACCCGATAGGGCGAGCACGACACGTAGTCGAGCCCGAGCTCGTGGCAGAACGCGACCGACTTCGGCTCTCCCCCGTGCTCGCCGCAGATGCCGAGCTTCAGGTCGGGCTTGGTCGAACGACCACGCTTGACGGCGATTCGCATCAGGTCGCCGACCCCGTCGATGTCGAGCGTCTCGAACGGGTTCTTCTCGAGCACCCCTTCCTCGAGGTAGTACGTCAGGAACTTGCCCTCCGCGTCGTCGCGTGAGAAGCCGAGTGTGGTCTGCGTGAGGTCGTTCGTCCCGAAGGAGAAGAAGTCGGCCTGCTCGGCGATCTCGTTGGCGCGGATGCACGCGCGCGGCAGCTCGATCATCGTCCCGCACAGATACTCGACCTCGGGCGCCTCCTCGTGCGCCACGCGGACGGTCAGGTCGCGCAGCCGGCGCAGCTCCTCCTCGAACCCGACGAGCGGATGCATGATCTCGACCAGGGGCGTCTCTCCGGTCCGCTGGTCGACCGCACGCGCAGCGCGGACGATCGCTCGAACCTGCATCTCGTAGATCTCCGGCCACTGCAGGCCGAGCCGGCAGCCACGGGTCCCGAGCATTGGGTTCGATTCCTGCAGCTGTTTGACGCGGCGGCGCGTTCTCTCGTCCGTCACCTGGCCGAGCGGCGGCAGGAACTCGTGCAGCGGCGGATCGAGCAGGCGGATCGTCACGGGCAGCCCGGCCATCGCCTCGAAGATGGCCTCGAAGTCGCCCTGCTGCATCGGCAGCAGCTTGTCGAGCGCCTCGCGACGGCCGTCCTCGCTCTCGGCAAGGATCATCTCGCGCATGACGGGCAGCCGGTCATCTGCCATGAACATGTGCTCGGTGCGGCAGAGGCCGATGCCTTCCGCTCCGAACTCGCGCGCCTTCGTGGCATCCTCCGAAGTGTCGGCATTCGCACGCACCTTCAGAGTCCGGTGCTCGTCGCCCCAGCCGAGGATCGTCTGGAGATCGTCGTTGACGGCGGGTGCGACGAGCGGCACCTCTCCCACGATCACCGCTCCGGTACTGCCGTCGATCGTGAGGAGATCGCCCTCGGACAGGGTCGTTTTTCCGACGGTGATCGTGCGCGCGTCGAGGTCGATCGAGAGCCCTTCGCAGCCCGCGACGCACGGCTTGCCCATGCCCCGCGCCACCACCGCGGCGTGTGAGGTCATGCCGCCGTGGGCGGTGAGGATTCCGGCCGCCTGGATCAATCCATGGATGTCGTCCGGCGTCGTCTCCCAGCGGACGAGGATCACGCTCTCACCCGCCCTGCCGCGCTCCTCCGCCGTGTCGGCGTCGAGCACGATCGCGCCACAGGCCGCGCCGGGCGAGGCGTTCAGGCCCTTCGTCGCCACCTCCCAACGCGCGGCCGGGTCGATCATCGGATGTAGGAGCTGCTCGAGCTGCGCAGGATCGATCCGGGCGATCGCATCCTCACGCGAGATCAGGCCTTCGTCGGCCATGTCGACAGCAGCTTTGACCGAAGCCGCGGCTGTGCGTTTGGCTGAACGCGTCTGCAGGAGATAGAGCTCGTTGTCCTCGACCGTGAACTCGATGTCCTGCATGTCGCGGTAGTGCTCCTCCAGCCGGCGCATGGTGTCGAGCAGCTGGGCAAAGGCGGCGGGAAGCTTTTGCTCCATGTGCGTGAGCGGCTCCGGCGTGCGAATGCCGGCGACGACGTCCTCCCCCTGCGCATTCGCCAGGAACTCGCCGTACAGCCCCTGCTCGCCGGTCGAGGGATCGCGCGTGAACGCGACGCCGGTGCCGGACTGTTCTCCCTTGTTGCCGAACACCATCTGCACGACGTTGACCGCAGTGCCGAGGTCGTCCGGGATGTCGTACGTCCGGCGATAGACCTGAGCGCGCGGCGAGTCCCACGAGTCGAAGACCGCGCGTACTGCGCGGGCGAGCTGCTCACGCGGGTCCTGCGGAAAGTCGCGACCGGTCTCCTCGCGGTAGATCACCCGGTAGGTGTCGATCAGTTCGGCGAGATCGTCGGCGGACAGATCGACGTCCTGCGAGGAGTCTTTCGACTTCTTCAGATCGGTCAGGGCCTGCTCGAACCGGTGCCCGTGGATGTCGTCGACCACCTCGCCGTACATCTGAATCAAGCGCCGGTAGGAGTCGTTCGCGAACCGTTCGTTCTCCGTCGCGCGGGCGAGGCCGACAACCGCGTCGTCGCTCAGACCGAGGTTGAGGATCGAATCCATCATCCCCGGCATCGAGACCGCCGCACCCGACCGGACCGATACGAGCAGCGGGTCGTTCGTGTCGCCGAAGCGCTTGCCCGTTTTCTCCTGGAGTGCGGCGAGATGCTCCTGGATCTCTTTCTCCACCCCGTCCGGCAGTGTCTTGCCGTTCGACATGTAGGCGCGGCAGGCGTCGGTTGTGATCGTGAACCCGGCCGGGACGGGCACCCCCATCTTCGTCATTTCGGCGAGGCCGATCCCCTTGCCGCCCAGGAGCTCGCGTCCGCCTGAGGAAGGCTCGTCGAAGGCGTAGACGTAGCGCGCGGCCAAGGGAGAATCCTCTCACAAATCCCCTGCAATACTCCGGCGTTGTGCCTGACCCGACGATCGTTGCGATGGGCGGAATCCCTGACGAGACACTGCTCGACCACGTGCTCGGCCTCGCGTCGGGAAAGCGATTGCTCTACGTACCGACCGCCGCCATGGAGGACCCGGCCCGGACGGTCTGGTGGTACGAGCGACTCCACGGCCGTGCCGAGATGACGCACCTGCACTTCTTTCCCTGGCCGCCCTCGCGACTGCGTGAACTGGTGTTCGACCACGACGCGATCCTCATCACCGGCGGCAACACGGCGAATGCCCTCGCCGTCTGGCGCACACACGGCTTCGACCAGATCCTCCGCGAGGCCTGGCAGCAGGGCATCCTGCTGACCGGCTGGAGCGCGGGAATGATCTGCTGGTTCGAGCACGGGGTTACGGATTCGTTCGGCCCCGAGCTCGCGCCGATCGAGTGCCTCGGCTTTCTCCCGGGAAGCGCCTGCCCGCACTACGACGGTGAAGAGCGGCGCCGTCCCGTCTACAAGCAACTCGTCGCTGGAGGACTCGCCTCGGGTGTCGCCGCCGACGACGACGTCGCCCTTCACTTCACCGGCACCGAGCTGTGCGAGGTGGTCACTTCGCGCGAGGGAGCCGCAGCTTACCGCGTAACGCCCGACGGCGAAACCGAACTCGACGCGAGACTCCTCCAATGACGACCGGAGCAGAGCACTGGGAACGGTGGGCAGAAAGCTGGGCGACCTGGGCGCGCCGGCCCGGGCACGACTCGTACTGGAGAGAGACCCGGAAGTCGTTCTTCGATTTCGTCCCCAAAGCGGGCCGCAAAACGCTCGATCTGGGCTGCGGCGAAGGGCGTGTCTCGCGTGACCTGAACGCGGCTGGTCACGACGTTGTCGCGATTGACATCTCCGAAACTCTCATTCGACTCGCACGCGAAGCCGATCCTGACTCGGAATATCTCGTCGCCGATGCGGCCGCGCTTCCGTTCGACGACGACAGCTTCGACCTCGTCGTCGCCTTCAACTCGCTCATGGACTTCGACGAGATGCCAGGCGCGGTCGGCGAAGCGTCGCGCGTGCTCGAGCGGGGCGGCCGGCTCTGCGCCTGCATCACGCACCCGATGCGTGATGCGGGGCACTTCGTGAGCGGCGATCCCGACGCGTCGTTTCGAATCGACGGACAGTACTTCGGCCAGCGTCGCTTCGAGATGACCGTGCGTCGAGACGGACACGAGATGCACTTCCACGGTTGGACCTATCCACTCGAGGACTATGCACGCGCCCTAGAGAATGCGGGGTTCCTCATCGAGTCGCTGCGCGAGCCTCCGGACCCCGGGCGCCGGATCCCGAACTTTCTCTTCATGCGAGCCGTGCTTTCCTGAAGCGACGAGCGGCATCTCATACTCGACACCTGCGTCCGATACCGAAGCGGACGGTCTCGCCTCGCCTGCCGACGCGGAAGACGAGCGGCAGACAGGCCGACGGCGAGCGGAGGTAAAAGCCCCCCGAGAACGCGAGGCCACGCCCCCCGGGGCCAGGGCAACCCCCGATCCGAAGAGTGTCGAACACACCGCTGTTGCCGTAACCCCATGCAATGCCGGCTCGTGCGCGCCAGCCCGGCGGGACGCTGATCGAGACCACGGGCCCGCCGGCGCGAACGACGAGTCCCGCTTTTCGCCACCAGCCCCACGGCGTTTCTCCGGTCGGCACGACTTGCGCAAGGTAAGCAGGCGGAACGGAGACGGCGCCGAGCACGAGGCGGTAGCGATATTGCGGACGATTGCTACCGACATAGGGGAACTTCGTAATGTCGATGCTTTCGCCACACGGAACGGTTCGCCCTGAGGTCGGGGACGCGGTGCTCGGCATGGCGCCGACCGCGTAGATGAATGCGGCTGTCACGCAGAGGATCGCGATTCGGAGCGGCGTCACGTACTTGGTACACGGCTGCCGCGCCGCGGGTTCCATTTCAGCTGCCGCGCCGGCGGCGAGCTCGGAACTCCGCTAGCCAGGCAAGTCCTCTGAGCCCGAGCCAGATGGGTGTCAGCAGCACGTAAAAAAGGACGAGAGCGAAGCCGAGAATGCTCCACCACATGGCCCAGCGCCACCAGGGCACGGGCGGCTTCGGCTTCACGTGACTTCGGCCTCCGCAGCTTCCGCCTTCCGGCCCTCGACGGTCCTCAGGATCCGCTGCGCCGTCTCCTCGATCGACAGCTCCGAGATGTCGATGACCGGGCAACCGAGCTTCCGCTGTACGGCGGTCGCCTCGTCGAGCTCGTCGTACACCTCGCTCAGCTCCGCGTAGCGCCGGTTGTTCGCACCGAGGTTCCGCACGCGCGCCCGCCTGATCTCGGCGAGGCGGTCGGCGTGGATCGTCAGGCCGACGATCTTCGTCGGGTCGAGCTCGAACAACTCCTTCGGCGGCTTGATGCCCTTCACGATCGGCACGTTCGCGACCTTGTGACCGAGATAGCCCAGGTAGATCGACAGCGGTGTCTTCGAGGTGCGCGAGACGCCGACAAGGACGATGTCGGCCTCGTCGAGACCCGCCCCCACTCCGTCGTCGTACTTGACCGCGAACTCCATCGCCTCGATGCGGCGGAAGTACGCGGGAGTCAGCGGTGCCCGAGAGCCGGGCGTCATGCGCGCGGTGTGTCCGGACACGCGCGCCACGGCATCGATCGGATGCCCGAGCAAGTCGCAGTAGTGCACACGGGCGCGGCGGCAGAGCCGGCGCATTGCGTCGCGGAGCTCAGGGTCGACGAGCGTGTAGATCAGGACGGCAGCGTGCCCACGGGCGCTGGCGACGGCACGCTCCAGATCGTCGACCGTCTCGGCCCTCGTATGGCGGACCTCTTCGAACGCCTGCTCGGGAAACTGGGCCTCGAGCGCGAGCACAAGGCGCGCCGCAGTCTCTCCGGTGGAATCGGAGACGATGTGGAGCTCGACGGTCGGCTGCTCCGTCACGGCCACATTGTCGCGGATAACGTCCCTGCCGATGCCCGACGCGGTAACGATGGACAAGATCGTCTCCCTCTCCCGCCGCCGCGGGTTCGTCTTCCCGTCCTCCGAGATCTACGGCGGCATGGGCTCGACCTTCGACTATGGGCATTACGGCGTCCTGATGAAGAACAACATCCGGGAGCGCTGGTTCGAGGCGATGGTGAGAAACCGCGACGACATCGTTGCGATCGACTCGGCGATCATCCTCCACCCCAAGGTCTGGGAGGCGTCCGGCCATGTCGCTGGATTCACCGATCCGCTGATCGACTGCCGCACGTGCAAGCTCCGCTTTCGGGCCGACAAGCTGGAGGACTCGCAGTGTGGCCTCAAGCCGAGCAAGCACCCCGGCGAGACGCCCGAGTGCGACCTGACCGAGCCACGGCGGTTCAACCTGATGTTCGAGACCACGGTCGGCGCGCTGCAGGAAGAAGGCTCGCGTGCGTACCTGCGACCCGAGACGGCGCAGGGAATCTTCATCAACTTCAAGAACGTGCTCCAGATCGCGCGGCGCAAGCCGCCGTTCGGAATCGCGCAGATCGGCAAGTCCTTCCGCAACGAGATCACGCCGGGCAACTTCCTCTTCCGCGTGCGTGAATTCGAGCAGATGGAGATGGAGTTCTTCGTCCCACCGGACGAAGCCGAGAAGTGGTACCGCTACTGGATCGACGAACGCCTCAACTGGTATCGACGGTACGGGCTACGCGACAGCAAGCTCCGCGTGCGCGAGCACGGCCCCGAAGAGCGGTCGCACTACTCCCAGGGAACGAGCGACATCGAGTACGAGTACCCGATCGGCTGGGGCGAGCTCGAAGGGATCGCGAATCGAGGCGACTTCGACCTGACCCAGCACGCCGAGTATTCGACGACGAAGCTCGAGTACGTGGGCCAGGACGGCGAACGATATGTCCCCTACGTGATCGAGCCCGCTGTCAGCATCGAGCGGATCATGGTCGCGCTCCTCATCGACGCGTACGACGAGGAGGTCGTCGGTGAGCGCGAGCGAACCGTGCTACGCCTCCATCCGAAGATGGCTCCGGTCACTGCGGCGATCCTCCCGCTGATCGGCAAGAGCGACGACATGGTTGCGAAGGCACGCTCCCTCTACGAGGACCTGCGGCGCCGGCACAGCGTCGAGTACGACGACAGCGGCGCGATCGGCCGGAGATACCGCCGTCAGGACGAGATCGGCACGCCGTGGGCGTTCACCGTCGACGAGCAGACGCTCGCAGACGACACCGTGACCGTCCGCGACCGCGATTCACTCGCGCAGGAACGCATCCCGATCGCCGGCGTCGGCGACTGGCTCGAGAACGCGCTCGAGCGCGACTGGAAGTCACCGAAGGCGAACTAGGCGCTGCGCAGAGTGCGGAGCCTGAAGTTCCCGAAGTACTCGTAGGCGGCGGTGATGACGGTGAGTGCGTCGCGTGTCGAACGTTCCGCCAGACCGGCGTCCCGCGCTTCCGCGAGTGGACGTGCTAGCAGCGCTTCGATCCCCACGATGCCGGCGGGCGAGAGAGCCAGCGAGCCGCCCGCTGCGCAGTTGCTGCACACGGCGCCGCACGCTTTCGCCGAGTAGCCGACCAGGGTCTCGCTCTCGGTACCGCATTCGGCGCAACTCGTCAGGTGCGGGAGATAGCCGGACAGCCAGAGCAGCTTCAGCTGGAAGGAGAGGGCGAGCGGGTCGAGCGACGTGCGACTGGGCAGCGGCTCGAGGTCGTCGAGGAGATCGAGGAAGCGCGTGAGCGCCTGAAACGCGTGCGGATTCGTCTCCTGCTCCGTGAAGAGGCGCAGCATCGCCTCCGCGCCGAGCAGGCCGACTCCGAGCCGGTATTGCTGCTCGCGCGACTCGTGGTGCGAACGGACGAGCTCGACTCCCGTGACGGTCTGCAGCTCGCTCGAGCCCTGGTGCAGCATCAGCTCGACGTGCGACAGCGGCTCGAGCCGCGCACCGAACCGTGACTTCGTCTTGCGAATACCCTTCGCGACGGCCCCGATGCGACCGCGCTCGAGTGTGTAGATATGCAGCACGCGGTCCGCTTCGCCGAGCCGGAACGAGCGCAGCACGACCGCCTCCGTCTTGTAAGAACGTCCCATCTTCCGGCCAGTCTAGTCCCGGCGGTGGAGGGAACCTTTGCGGGACTTTCTTCGTTAGAAGCCATATGGCAAGGGTTCGCATCTACTCGACTCGCTGGTGTGGCTATTGCGTTCGTGCGAAGTCGCTGCTCGAGAGCCGCGGCATCGAGTACGAGGAGATCTCCCTCGACGACGATCCTGCCTTCCGGCAGAAGCTGTTCGATCTCACCGGCGGCTGGACCGTTCCGCAGATCCTGATCGACGACCGGCCGATCGGCGGCTACACGGAGCTGTGGCGCCTCGACCGCGACGGCCGGCTGGAGGACGAGCTCGCCGCCTGACGTTCCAGGCGTTGACAGCTCGGGCAGTACCAGGTGCCGCGGCCGGCTGTGCGGATCTTGTCGATCGGCGTCCCGCACCGCGCACACGGATGTCCTTCGCGTCCGTAGACCCGAAAGCGGTCCTGCATGCGGCCGCGTCCGCCGTCGGGTGTCGAGTAATCGCGTAGGCTCGCACCTTGCCGCTTGACGCCGGCCCTCAGCGCGTCCTTGATCGATCGTGTCACGCGGGCGAGCTCGTCGGCTTGGAGCGTGCCGGCCGGGCGGAGTGGATGGACCTGCGCCCGCCAGAGCGCTTCGTCGACGTAGATGTTCCCGAGCCCCGCCACCGTGCGCTGGTCGAGCAGCGCCGCTTTGATCGGTGCGCGCCGGCCCTCGAGTCGCTGCGCGAGCCTGCGCGCCGTGAAGGTGCGCTCGAGCGGCTCGAAACCCAAGCGCTCCTCGAGGTACGGCTCCAGCTCGGCTGCTTCGAGCAGCTGCCACGTGCCGAAGCGGCGGACGTCGCGATACGCGACGTCCGATCCGTCGTCTAGTTTGACAACAGCGCGTCGATGCGGATCGTCGGCCAATGTTCCGTTCGGCGCATGCCGCAGACTCCCCGTCATCCGGAGGTGAATCAGGAGAGCCTTCCCAGATTCGAACCGAACAATCAGATACTTGCCACGGCGTTCGAGCGCCACCACTCGTTCGCCTTCGAGCTCGGCGGCCACGGCGACGGGCTCGAAGGGGCGCACGAGGCGCGGATCGTGGATCTCGACGCTCTCGAGCCGCCGACCGACGAGGCGTGGCTCCAGCTTCTGTCGGATCGTCTCGACCTCGGGTAGCTCCGGCATCGTCTTAGGCGATCGTCTCGAGCACGATCGGGCGTGCGGCCGGAGCTTCGTCGGCCAACTCGTAGGCCACGAGCACCTCGGCTTCGGCTTGCTTCGCCGACTCGTCGTCGCAGGCGTGGACCTCGGCCAGGACCTCGCCGGCTGCGACGGCGTCGCCCCGTTTCATGAGGCAGCGGATGCCGACCGCGTGGTCGATCGCGTCATCCTTCGTCTGGCGTCCCGCGCCCAGACGCAGGGCCGCCATCCCGACGGCGGTCGCGCCGATGGAGCGGACAAACCCTTTCGTGGGCGCGAGCACCTGACGGACTTCGGGCGCCATCGGCAGCGCGGCTTCACGCGGGTCTCCACCCTGCGCGGCGATCCAGCGTTCGTACGTCGCAAGTGCCGTTCCGTCCTGGACCGCGGCCGCCGCGCGGTCGCGCCCCTCCTCTTCGTCGATCCCCAGATCGGAGAGCGCGAGGAGGTGGGCGCTCGCGCCGAGCACGAGCTCGGTGAAGTCGGGCGGCCCCTCGCCCTTCAGGGTCGCGATCGTCTCGCGGATCTCTAGTGCGTTGCCGACGGCGTACCCGAGCGGCTGGTCCATGTCCGTGAGGACGCAGACGACCTCGCGACCTGCATGGCGCCCCAGCTCGAGCATCATCCCCGCGAGCTCGCGTGCGTCCTCGACCGTCTTCATGAACGCGCCGTCGCCGACCTTGACGTCGAGGACGATCGCGTCGGCGCCGGCCGCGATCTTCTTGGACATGATGCTGGCCGCGATCAGGGAGACGTTGTCGACGGTTGCGGTGACGTCGCGCAGGCCGTAGAGCAGCTTGTCCGCAGGAACGAGATTCGCGCTCTGTCCGATGATGGCGAGCCCCACCTCTCGCACCTGCTGCAGGAACTCGTCGGTCGTCAGCTCGACGCGAAAGCCGGGAATGGATTCCAGCTTGTCCAGCGTGCCCCCGGTGTGGCCCAGCCCGCGGCCGCTCATCTTGCCGAACGGCACCTGGCACGCGGCCACGATCGGGCCGACTGCAAGCGACGTCTTGTCGCCCACTCCCCCGGTCGAATGCTTGTCCACCACCTTGCGGCCCAGAGCAGCGCCGAGCTCGATCGTCTCGCCGCTGCGGATCATCGCGTCCGTGAGCGCGAAGGTCTCGTTGCCGTTCAGACCTCGGAAGTACACGGCCATGCAGAATGCGGCCATCTGGTAGTCCGGCACGTCGCCGCGCGCGTACGCGAGCACGAGCTCCGCCAGCTCGTCGCTCGAGAGCGGCTCGCCGTCGCGTTTGCGGCGGATCAGCTCGGCAGCGTGGATCACGCGGGAACGGTCAGTGCTCGACGATCGACTGGCCGGGGAGGCCGCGAGTGGGAGACTTCCCTCCGAGCCAGGCGTTCACCGTCGCGCCGACGTCCGCGAACTCCCCTTGGTGGATGCGCCCGGCGGCGTTCTTGCCTTCGACGTAGACAAGCAGCAGCGCGTACTCGCGGGAGTGGTCCGTGGACGGCGTCGTCGGGTCGCAGCCGTGATCGGAGGTGAGAATCAGCAGGTCCTGCGGACGCAGCGCATCGAGCAGATCGGGCAAGCGGCGGTCGAAGTCCTGCAGGCAGCGATGGAAGTTCTCCGGATCGTTTCGATGTCCCCAGAGCATGTCGGTCTCGACGAGGTTCGTGAAGATCAGTCCGTCGTCGAGCTCGCGCAAGAGCTTCTCCGTCTGCGTGATCCCGTCGACGTTCGACTTTGTCGGATGCGATTCGTCGATGTCTTGGCCCGCGAAAATGTCGCCGATCTTCCCGACGCCGTGCACTTGCATCCCCTCGTCACGCACGAGCGTGAGGTAGTTCGGGCGCCTCGGCTCGAGCGAGAAGTCGTGACGGTTCGGCGTCCGCTCGTAGTTGCCGGGCTCGCCGACGAACGGTCGTGCGATCACGCGGCCAACAGCGTGCTTGCCGGTCAGGATCTCGCGTGCGCTGCGAGAGGCGGCGTAGAGCTCTTCTAGCGGAATCGTCTCCTCGTGCGCTGCGATCTGGAAAACCGAGTCGGCCGAGGTGTAGACGATCCACTTACCGGTTCGCTGATGCTCCTCGCCGAGCTCCTGGATGATCTCCGTTCCCGACGCGGGCTTGTTCCCGATCACACCGCGCCCGGTCTTGTGCATGAACGGATCGATCACGTCGTGCGGGAAGCCGTGCGGGTACGTCGGCATCGGCGTCGGCGTGACGACCCCCATCAGCTCCCAGTGCCCTGTGGTCGTGTCCTTGCCCTTGGAGCGTTCGAGCAGGCGGCCCGCCACCGCAGGCGCGCCGGCCTGCGGGGGACAGCCTTCCAGCGGTTCGACGTTGCCGAGTCCGAGTGCCTCCAGGTTCGGGAGATCGAGGCCTCGCACGGCGCGCGCAACGTTGCCGAGGGTGTCGGAGCCCTCGTCGCCGTATTCGGCGGCGTCGGGAAGCTCGCCGGCACCCACGGCATCGAGCACGATGACACACGCCCTCGGCATGCGGCTATTGTAGGTCGGCCATGATTGACGCCATCGGACTGCTCGGCATGCTCCTCTTCTGCGCCGCCGTGATCACGCTTGCGGCGGGAATCACGTGGGTCGTGGTGCGCTTCTCGCCCGCGAAGAAGCCGAGCTAGCGGCCCGGCGCCCCTACCAGTAATACCGGCACTAAGGCATCGCTCGCGATGCCGGCCATAGGAGGTCGTGCCGGCTTCGCCTGTACGACCGTTGTGTATTGCTGGCAGGGGCGCTAAACAGCGGACAGCGGTAGGACGTCCTCGAGCGGCCGGTAGCCCAGGCCGTGCGCGTCTGCGACTGCCTCATAGGTGACGGTTCCCTCCACGACGTTGACTCCACGCGCAAGGGCGGCGTCGCGAGCGACGGCCTCCGCCAGGCCGTAGTCGGCGATCGCCTCGACGTACGGGAGCGTTGCGTTCGTCAGCGCCTTCGTGGACGTGATCGGCACGGCGCCCGGCATGTTCGCAACGCAATAGTGCGTGACCCCTTCGACCGTGTAGACCGGATGGCTGTGCGTCGTCGGTCGCGACGTCTCAGCACACCCACCCTGGTCGATCGCAACATCGGCGAGCACCGAGCCCTCCTTCATCCCCGCAACCATCTCCCGGGTGATCAATCGCGGCGCGAGCGCACCGGGAATCAGCACTGCGCCGATCACCACGTCCGCCTCGCGCACGGACTCCTCGATCTGGAGGCTCGACGACATCAAGAGGCTGACACGGCCGGACAGGATTTCCTCGAGATGACGCATCCGGTCGATCGAGCGTTCGAGAATCGTGACGTTCGCGCCAAGGCCGATCGCGATCACCGCGGCGTTGTAACCGACGATCCCTCCGCCGAGGACGACGACACGGCCCGGTGCAACTCCGGGTACGCCCCCGAGCAGCAGCCCGCGCCCACCGAGGGGCTTCTCGAGGAAGTACGCACCTGCCTGCGCGGCGAGGCGACCGGCGATCTCGCTCATCGGTGCGAGCAGCGGTAGAGCCCCTGCGTCGGTCTCGACCGTTTCGTAGGCGACGGCAGTGATGCCGCTCTCGAGGAGCGCTCGGGTCAGCGCTTCGTGGGCTGCAATATGGAGGTAGGTGAACAGCACGAGCCCTTCGCGGAGACGGGCGTACTCGGGCTCGATCGGCTCCTTCACCTTCAAAAGCAACTCGGCTTCGCCCCAGACCTCGTCGAGCGAAACGATCCGCGCACCTGCCGCCTCGTACGCGGCATCGGAGAAGGAGCTCCCTTCGCCGGCACCGGTCTCGACGGTGACGTCATGTCCGCGCTGCCCGAGCTCACGCGCACCCGCAGGCGTGAGCGCGACGCGGTACTCGTCGGTCTTGATCTCCTTGGCGACACCGATCTTCAAAGCGGCGTCACCCTACCTTGTGCGCGTCGCCCGCCTCGAGTTTGTGGAGATACAGGAACAGCCCGGCCAGTGTCTTCGCATCCTCGACTTCGCCCACCTTCATTGCGATCTCGTTTTTGGCCCAGCGGACGACCTCGAGCTCTTCGTCGCTCTCCGGACTGGGCTCACCGCGCTCGAGGTCCTCGGCGAAGAAGAGGTGCATTCGCTCGCGGCAGAAGCCGGGAGTCGTGTAGAAGGCCGTCACCGCCTGCCAGGTCCCGCCTGTCAGGCCCGTCTCCTCCTCGAGCTCTCGCCGAGCGCAGACGAGCGGTGCCTCGCCCGCCTCGAGCGTGCCTGCCGGCAACTCGAGAAGGTCTCTGCGCACGGCCTCGCGCCGTTGGCGAACGAGGGTGAGCATCCCGTCGCGATCGATCGCGACGATCGCGACGGCGCCGGGGTGCTCGACGATCTCGCGCTCGTGTTCGCCCCAGCGCTCGAGCGTGACGTCGATCAGCTTCCCGTCGTAGACGGTTCTCGCGGAGTCAGGCTTCATGCGGCAAGACGTTCTACAAGACGCCGCTGCTCCGCGTCGAACCAGGGCGGTTTGCCCGCGGCGGCGTTCTCACCCACGTGGCCCGGATTGCGCGTCGCGGGAATCACCACGTCGACGCGCTCGTCCGAGATTGCCCATTTCAGGAGTGCTTGGACCCACGACTCGACACCAAGCTGCGCAAGCGCCTCCTCTGGTACCGAGCGCCGCAAGAGCGTGCCTTCTCCGAGCGGCCGCATGACGATCACGGCGATGCCGAGCTCCGTCGCCAGCGGCAGGATCTCCTGCTCGCACTCGCGCTCGTGCGGGTTGAGAGGCACCTGAACCGTGTCGAAGCGGCCCGACCGGAGAGCGGCCAAGCTCTCGGAACGCGCTCGGCGAGTAGTGCGTGACCCCGAGCCGGTCGATGCGTCCCTCGGCACGCTCCTGCTCGAGCCACTCCACGTGCTGCTCCCAGGCGACCAAGTTGTGGATCTGCTCGATCTCGACGCCACCGAACCACTCGCACTGCCGGCGGTATTGCTCGCGGCCCTCCTCGACGCTGCCGGTCCAGATCTTCGTCGCGATGGCTGCCGCAACTCGTCGACCGCCGAGCGCCGCCGCAAGCGACGCCTCGGCACCGCGGTACATCGGTGACGAGTCGAAGACGCGACACCCGGCGTCGAGCGCAGCGTCGACGACGGCGTGCGCCAAACGCGAGTCACTGCCGAATGTGTTCCAGGTCCCAAGGCCGACGACGGGCCCGAGGCGCCGCTCGTCCATCAGCGAATGCGTTCTACCGCAACACGCCCAGCTGCAAAAGCGGCTGCGAAAAAGAGCGGGTCCGCCTGCGGCCCGCGTCCCATGTGTGCAAGCGGGAGACCGGCGCATGCCTGTTCCCAGCCGCTGACGTCGACGTCTACGCGCGGCTCGAGCCAGGGCGGTGCCTCGTATCCGGTGGGCCAGGGCACGATCACGTCGCCCAGGCACAACTCGAGTAGCGCCCGGGTGTGGTGGGAAACGCCCCGGTGACGCTCACGCGGATCGCTCTGCGATGCACGGACCGCAAGGATCGGTGTGCCGTGCAGCGCAGCGGCGGCGTTTGCCGCATCCGCGGCCGCGAGCCCGCCGTGACCGAACCTGGATCCCGTCCCGACGATGCCCGGGCCGATCGCGCACACCACGACCTCGAAAGCCTCCGCGGCGGCCAACAGCAGACCCGACGCCACCGAGACGCATTCGACGTCTCCGTCAAGACACGCGCCGACCGCGACAGACATCTCGACGAGACCTCGCACGCGCAACGCTCGTAATGCGTCCGAGAGCGACACCGGCAGCGCACCGCCGGCCAACTGCACGTAGGCCACGCGTCTCCCCTCACCGATTCCCGCGCAGACCGGCGCGATCTGGCTGTGAAGCGAGCAGCAGACAACGGGGAGACCGGCCAGCGACTCCGGTAGCGCGCGTTCCTCTTCAGCGTGGCGGCGCGCGTCCTGAGCGGGCGTGTAAGGAAGCTTCATCACGTGGGCGTCGGTTTCCGGGAAGAGATCGAGACCTCGAGTGAGATTGGCGTACAGCACGTTGAAACCACCCGATCCGAGCGCGAGGTCGCGAGCCTGCGTGTTCACGATCACCTCGTCGCCGAGCGCAACCGGGCCGGTGAGGCGCGGGTACGCGACGCACGCTTCACCGTCCACTTCGAGCCGGGCCAGACCCTCGACCCGCTCGACGACCGCGGTGACGCGGCCGCGCCTAAGTGTCAGCATCTCGAGCGGCATCGACGAGGGCGAGCGTGACCTCCACCATTCCCTCGAGGTCTGCCACGGTAATGCGCTCCTCTGGCGTGTGGATGTCCTGCATGCCGTTCGCCAGGTTGAGGCACGCGAGCCCCCGCTCGTTGAAGATGTTCGCATCGGCTGCGCCCCCACTGAGCCCGTACGTCGGCTCGTAACCGCTGCGCGCGAGTGCGGCCGACGCGATCCGGACGACGGTATCGTCCGGCTTGAAGCGATAGCCCTTGTAGCTTTTCGACACCTTCGTCTCCACCTCGCAATCCTCGAGCCCGGCTGCGAACGAGAAGACGTCGACCATTTCCTGCACCAGCTCTTCGAGCTTGCGCTCGTCGTGGGAACGAGCCTCGGCGTCGAGCGTGCACCACTCGGGAATGATGTTGCCCGCGGTCCCGCCTTGGATGACACCGACGTTCGCCGTCGTCTCCTCGTCGACGCGGCCGAGGCGGAGGTCGGAAATCGCGCGCGCCGCGGCTGCGATCGCCGAGCGTCCCTCTTCGGGGTACATGCCGGAGTGTGCGGCACGTCCGTGGAACCGGACCTGCATCGCCCGCGAGTACGGGGCGCCCAGAATCACGTCGCCGATCGGCGCAGCCTGGTCATAGACGTACCCGAGGCGCGCGTGCAGGCGGTCGAGGTCGAAGGCGGCGGCTCCGAGCAGGCCCACTTCCTCCTTCGGGGTGAACAGGAGCTCGATCCCCCCGTGCGGACGGTTCTCGGCAAGCACGCGGCGAGCCCCTTCGAGCATCGCTGCAACCGCGGATTTGTTGTCGGCTCCGAGGATGGTGCCTGCCGCATTGCGCACGACCCCGTCCTCGATCACCGGCTCGATCGGCCCCTCGGGCGGCACGGTGTCGAGATGGGCACAGAGGAAGATGGGTTTGCCGCCGTCCGTCGCTTCGAGACGGCAGTAGACGTTGCCGATGTTCGATCCGACCTTCGGCCCCGCGTCGTCTTCGTCGACCGACAGCCCGAGGGCGCGCAGATAGCCGATCACGACGTCCGCAACCGCGCGTTCCTCGCCCGGCGGGCTCGGAAGCGCCGCCAGCTCGGTGAAGAGGTCCACGACCTCGGAGGCCATCGCGCGATTTTATGTAGGACTAGGCGGAGGCCGCGCCGACGGCGGAACGCTCGCGCGAGCGAGCGAGTGCGGCACCGACGAAGTCGCGGAAGAGGGGTGCCGGGCGCGTCGGACGCGACTTGAACTCCGGATGGAACTGGCTCGCGACGAACCACGGATGGTCGGGCAACTCGACGATCTCGACCAGGCGGCCTTCCTGGAACGTTCCGGAGACCACCAAGCCTCCCTCCACGAGCGCGGGCCGATAGTGGTTGTTGACCTCGTAACGGTGCCGGTGACGCTCGTGCACGACCGGCTCGCCGTACGCGTCATGCGCACGAGTTCCGTCCACCACCTCGACCGCCTGCGCGCCGAGCCTCATCGTGCCGCCGAGATCCTCGATCTCCTTCTGCTCGGGCAGCAGATCGATCACCGGATGCGGGGTCTCGGGATCCATCTCGGTCGAGTTGGCACCGTCGAGGCCGAGCACATGACGTGAGAACTCGGAGACTGCGACATGCATTCCCAGACAGATTCCGAGATACGGGATCTCGCGCTCACGGGCAACGCGGCAGGCCAGGATCTTCCCTTCCCAGCCCCGCGACCCGAACCCGCCGGGAACGAGCACCCCGTCGACCCGCTCGAGCAGCCTGGCCGCTTCTTCCAGCGACATCCCTTCTGCGTCGACCCAACTCACCCGCACCTTCGTTCCGTGGTGAGCACCCGCATGCTTGAGCGCCTCATGCACCGAGAGGTACGCGTCCTGCAGCTTCACGTACTTGCCGACGAGCGCGATCTCGACGACCTCCTCGCTTTGCTGCATGCGCTCGTTGAGGTCGAGCCAGTCGCCGAGGTCGGCTTCGACCGGCGGCAGACCGAGCTTCTCGACGACCAGGCGGTCGAGCCCTTCGCCCTTCAGCCGTGACGGAACGAGGTAGACGTCGGGAACGTCCGGGCTCGCGATTACCGCGCCGGGCTCGACATCTGCGAAGAGTGCGATCTTCTCGCGGATGTCCGCCGAAAGCTCTTCGTGCGACCGGCAGACGACGATGTCCGGGTGAATACCGATGCGACGTAGCTCGTTGACGGAATGCTGCGTCGGCTTTGTCTTCAGCTCGCCGGCCGCCTCCAGGAAGGGCACGAGGGTCACGTGCAGGTAGAGGACGTTCTCGGCACCGACCTCGCGGCGGAACTGGCGGATCGCCTCGAGGAACGGGAGCGATTCGATGTCGCCGACCGTTCCGCCGATCTCGCTGATGACGACGTCCGTCGGAGTCGACACGGCGCTGGCCCGAATCCGGGTCTTGATCTCGTTCGTGATGTGCGGGATCACCTGAACGGTCGCGCCCAGGAACTCGCCCTTGCGCTCCTTGCGCAGCACCGAATCCCAGATCGCACCGGCAGTGTGACTCGCCGCGCGCGTCATGTTCTCGTCGATGAAGCGCTCGTAGTGGCCGATGTCGAGGTCGGTCTCGGCGCCGTCCTCGGTGACGAAGACCTCGCCGTGCTGAAACGGGCTCATCGTCCCGGGATCGACGTTGAGGTACGGATCGAATTTCTGAGCCTGCACCTGCAGCCCCCGCGCCTTCAACAGCCGCCCCAGCGAGGCGGCGACGATCCCCTTCCCCAGAGCGGAGACGACGCCGCCGGTGACGAAGACGTACTTCGTCGGTCGGGCCGACGAGGTCAAACTCGACCCAGCCGATCGATCCACGATAGAACCGGGGCCCGCTCGATCCAGGCACCGATGGACTTTCGCTCTCCGAGGACGGTGAGGCATGCTAGGGCGCCGATCGCCACCCACTGGCCTCTTCCCGTGAATCGCTTCACGGAATTCAAGCCTAGCAGGGCGCCGAGCGCGTTCGACCCCGCGTCGCCGAGCATCGCCATCTCGCGAAGATCGTAGGGAAGGAGCAGGACGGCGACGCCGACCGGAGCGCCTAGAGGGACAGCCGCGAACAGATACGCCTTGAGGGCGCGACCCGGTCGCGTGTCGAGCTGATTGAGGGCGTTCGCGGCAAGACCGACGAGGAGCGCGCCCGACACCCGCCGCGTTGCGAGCAGGCCCACCGCGGGGATGCCGATCAGCTTGAGGACGCCGGTCGTGCGGCGGGTGCGCAGGTGGGCAAGGAAGCCTCGCTCGGGGCCGCTCCACAGATCGTCCGCCAGACCGAGTGCGGACACCGCTGCGACGGCGGGACCGCCGGTCACGCCCACCTTCCAGCCGACGAGCGGCAGGCGCACGCCGCGGAAGTTGACTCCCAGGGGCCCGCAGGCGTAGATCGTGTCGCGCAGCTGCCGGGCGCGGTGGACGAAGCCGGTGAGGTTGCGGGCGGTCGCGCGATGACCGAGTGCGAGCTCTACCTCGCGCACGCGCAGACCGGAGCGAGCCGCGTCTATCGTCATGCGCACCTCGCAGCCGAACCCGGCCGCGACGGGGAAGCATGCGTTGCGTGCAGCGGCAGAGACAACGCGCTGACCGGAAAGGGGCTCGCGTACCTCGAGGCCGCCGAGCAGCTCGATCAGTTCACGCGCCAGGCACTTCGCCAGGCCGAAGCCACCCCCCACTCGTTCCGCAAACACGGCAACGTTCAGATCGCCGCCCCCGTGCAGCAGCGCATCGAGCTCGCCTTGCAAGTCTGCGTCGCAGAGCAGCAGCGTTCCCGGCGGCGCGGCCCGCTCCCCAGCCGACAAGGCCTGACCTTTGCCACGGCGAGGCAGGCGCAGAACGACGGCGCCGGCCTCTTCGGCGACATCGGCGGTGCGGTCGTGCGAGCCGTCGTCGGCAACGATCACCTCAGCCTGCGGAAACGCCTTGCGCAGCCGCGTCACGGTCGTCCCGATCACGGCCTCCTCGTCGCGAGCGGGGACGAGGATGGTCAGCGGCTCATCCACCCGCCGGCGCCGGCAGCGGGGAAATGGTCGGCAACTCGGCTCGTGCGGTCTTCTTGGTTCCGAAGGCACCGGTCGAAGTCGGATCGGCGAGCAAAGCCACGAGCGCGAGCTTCCCGATCCGAGTCTCGATGTCGTCGACCGTCGAAAACCCGGCCCGCTGGAACGCTTTGAGCGCGCTGGCCGGATCGCTCGTACGCTCCACACCGATTACCGGAACGCCGACATCCGCGAGGCCGGCGTAGAGACCTTTGAGGAAAATCGCCGTCGGACCGGTCTGAGCTTTCGCAGTGCGGACGATCACAACGCCGTCGGCCGGAGGCTTCGCAGGGCCCGCCTTCTCCTCGACGATCAAGTTCTGCAGTGCAACCCATAGCGGCGTATCCGTCCCCGTCACGAACTCGCGCCCCAGGTCGTGACCGAGGGTTTTCAGCTGATCCGGTGCGGCGTAGTTCGCGAGCAGCGGCTTCGTCGCCAGCTTCGTCGCCAACGCGGACGGGTCCACCGGAACCTTGATGAACCTCATTCGCAGCGGCGTGCCCGCGTCTGCGTCGCTCAACGCCTGCGTGATCGCGCTCTGTCGAGCCTCCTCCGACGAACCGATGAAGAGAACGGCGATCTTCTTGCCCTTCAGCCTGTTCGCCATGACACTCTTGTACGTTCCGGCGACGAAGGCGCGGTCGGAGGCGCCGTCGTTCATCAGCGTCGCCACCTGGGTCCTGAGCACGTCGGCCTGGCTCTCGGCGCGCCGCAAGTCCTCTTCGAGGCGTTTTCGCTCCGTATTCCCGAGCCCGTGTGACGCGAGCGCGACCCCCACGAGAATCCCGATGACAAGCGCGAAGAAGACCGCGGCAAGGGACGCGACGTGGTAGCGGAAATCGAACATGAGGGGGCGAGGAGCTCGTTAGAGCTCAGCGGCAGTCTGGCACAAGGCGTGCAGACGGGTCAGCGCTCTACGGGGCAGAGCGCGGCTGAAGCCGTACAGCCAGGGCGCCTCGACGTCGAGCGTCGCGATCGTCCGGTCCGGTCCACGCTCCTCGAGTCGAAGCTCGGCGTCGATGTGATCGCCGGTCAACGTCCAGGCGAAGCGCTCCGGAGGGTGGATGCCTGTCACGAGGAGCATGCCGCTCGATGTCGCACGTCGCAGCAGCGTTGGCCGCTCGATGCCGCTGATCCCCCAGCGCGCGCCTTCGGCGAACCCGCGCCGGTCCGGCTGAACGCCTCCGATGCCGAGCCACCAGTCGGGAAAGTGATGAGGCTCCGCGATGAACGCCCAGACGTCTGCGCGCGCTGCCAGCAGCTCACGCGCGGCAGAGGCCCGAGGCATGTTGGTGTCAGCCGATCCCGAGCAGGTCGCGGAGGCGCAGTGCGAGGTATTCGAGCAGGTGGCGAAGCGCGGGAGAGACGAGGATCGCGGCGGCGATCGCGCCCAGACCCGCGAGCGCAAAGAGCACGAGGGGCCAGATGCCCACCTGCCTGCTCGCCAGCCGCGACACGCCTTTCGCGTCGATGAGGATCTCACCCACCTTCAGGCGGGTCACGAACGTCGACGACATGCCCGCGCGGTTGCGCTCGAGGAACTCGATCAGGTTGAAGTGAGTGCCGACCGCAACGATCAGCTCCGAGCCCTTTTCCTGCGCGAGCAGTAGCGCCACGTCCTCGCTGATTCCTGTCGCACGCACGACCGCGTAGTTCACGCCGAGCTGTGTTGCGCGCTCTTCCCCCGGCGTTACGCCGTCGAGATATCCGTGGACGAGAACCTCTGCGCCGCTCCGCAATGCTTTGTCGGATACGGAGTCCATGTCGCCCACGATCACGTCCGGCTTGTGGCCGGCCTCGAGGAGCGCGTCGGCGCCCCCGTCCACGCCGATCAGGACCGGCTTGAACGCGCGGATGTAGGGCTTCACCATGCGCAGGTCGCGCTTGTAGCCCGGACCGCGTGCCACCACGAGCGCATGGCGGTCACGGAAGCGCGTCTTCAGAGCCGGGAACTCGACCCCTTCGGCGAGCAGCTTCCCTTCCTCCCGGAGGTAGCGCATCGTGTTCTCGGCAAATGCCTCGAGCGCTTCGGTGACTCTGCCGCGCTGTTCGGCGAGCTTCCGTTCGAGCTCCCGCTCCTCGAGCACGTGCCCCGTCGCAAGACACGTTCCATTGCGGTAGAGACCAGCGCCGCGAACGGTCAGGAGCTCTCCCTCGTTCACATGCTCGAAGAGGCCGTCGGCCATCACGTCGATCAACCGGACGCCTCCACGTACGAGTGCGAGCGGTCCTGGATTTGGAAAGCGTCCGGATTGCGACGAGGCCACGTTGACCACTACGCGTACTCCGGATTCGAGGAGTGCTTCCGCCGAGACGCGATCGAGATCGGTGTGGTCGATGATCGCGATGTCGTCCGCCGAGAGCCGTTTGACGAGATTCTTCGTGCGCCGGTCCAGCTTCGCGTGCCCGGTGAGCTCGACGAAACTCATCATTTAACGCTCGCAAGGAACTCTCGCCCGCCGAGCATGCGCTGCAACTCGTCGCGCCGCTCTCCGTCGTTGAGGAGCTTGATGCGCGTGTGAGTCGGGTCGCCCGAGATCTTTTCGACACGGAAGTGCCGCTCGGCGACACTCGCGATCTGCGGGAGGTGGGTGATCGTCACGACCTGCGCACGCTCGGCGAGTCTGCGCAGCGTGTCGGCGACGCGGTGGGCCGTTTCGCCGCCGATGCCCGCATCGATCTCGTCGAAGACCATCGTCTCGCCACCCGCCACGGCGGCGATCGCGAGGGCGATGCGCGAGAGCTCACCGCCGGAGGCGGTCTCTGCGACAGGCGCAAGCCGCAGACCCGGGTTCGGCCGGATGAGGAACGCGACCTCGTCGACCCCGGCCTGGCCGGGATCTCGCTCGCGTAGCTCGGCAACGAACTCGCCTTCACCCAGACCGACTCCGACAAGCTCGCGCGCAACCTCCTCTGCAAAGCGAGGTGCAGCGTTGCGTCGGGCAACGCGAAGCTCCTCGGCGAGCCGTCGGACTTCTTGCTCCGCGGTTGTCAATGCCTCCGCCGCAGCAGCCGCCGGATCGAGCCCGTCGTCGATGGCCTCCAGCTCCGCCCGCGCCTCGGTGGCTCGTGCCAGCAGGTCTTCGTACGACTGAGCACGGAAGCGACGCTTCGTCTCGGCGATGCGGTCGAGAGTCGCCTCGATCTGCTCGAGGCGTCCCGGCTCGGCCTCGAGGGTCGTCAGGAATCCGCGGAGCTCGCTCGCGGTCTCGCGGAGGCGCAGCTCGACGTCGCGGAGCTCGTCACCGGCGCGGGCAAGCTCCGGTGCAAGCTGCTCGAGCGGTGCGAGGGCCCGCTCGGCGCTCCCGACCAGGCCCGCCGCGCCCTCGCCTTCGTCCGGGGCGAGCGCCTCGGCCGCCGCAGCGGCGCCGTCCGCGAGCTCGGTGACATGACGGAGGCGTTCGCGATCGCCGCGAAGACTTGCTTCCGCATCAGGCTCGAAACCGACTGTGTCCTCGATGAGTGCGCGGAGCTCGGCGAGCCGCGCCTCGGACGCCGCGGCCCCCTGTTCAAGTTGTTCGTGGCGGCGCCGTGCCGCGGCGAGCTCGCGCCAGGCGAGGCGCGCGTCCGCCCGCAGACCGAGCTGTTCACTCCCGATGAACGAGTCGAAGACATGTAGCTGGTAACCGGGACGCGCGAGACGCCGTTGTTCGAACTGGCCAGACATCGCGATCAGGCGTTCGCCGGCGGCCGCAAGATCCTCGCGTGCCGCGCTGCGCCCCCATGCGTAGGCGCGCGTGCGTCCGTCCGCGAAGACGCGGCGGGCGACGACGAGCCCGTGCTCGTCCTCGGGACGGAGGCCGGCGATCGCCGCGAGCTCGTCCTCTTCGAGCAAGCCCGCCGGGAGGTCGAGCTCGGCCTCGACGTAAGCCTCGGCCCCAGCCGCCCCGATGTAGCCGGCGTCACCCTTGGCGCCGAGCAGCAGGCCGATCGCCTGCGCGAGAATCGTCTTGCCCGCCCCGGTCTCGCCCGTGATCGCGTTGAGCCCGGGGGCAAGGGTCAGCTCGGCCTCCTGGATCAGGACGAGGTTCTCGATGCGCAGGCGACTGAGCATGGTGCCGCCGAGATCGTAGGCGGCCGGGCGGCGCGGCACCATGGTCGAAGAGTCCCAGGCCCCGAGCGACCGTCTTAGAGGTACACGCGTCTAGCCGTGGGACACCCCACCTCCCTCCCCATACGTCGAGCGTAGACCCCGAATTCGCCCCCGCGGGTGGCGCAACTGCGCCGAAATCGAACGGCCGCTAGGAGCCGAAGGTGTCCCGGTAACGCCTGAAGAACGTCGCCTCGGGAAGGGTGGCGAGGAGACTGCGCTGCTCGCTGAGCCGGATCGTGATCGGCGGGCCGTAGCCGACCTCCGTGAGCGGATGGCCGTCGACCAGCACCGTCACATCGACGTCCAGCGTCTGATTCCGGATCTCCAGATCGACGCCGCGCGGGACGACGATCGGGCGAGCGTGCAACGAGTGCGGGGCGATGAAGGTGACGACCATCGCATCGAGCCCGCGCGCCAGCACCGGCCCGCCGTTCGACAGGTTGTACGCGGTCGAGCCGGCCGGGCTGGCGCAGATCATTCCGTCGCAGCCTTGCACTCCCATGTCCTCGCCTCCGAGCGCCCAGGCGAGCTCCACCATGCGACCCTTGATCGCGCTCAACACGACGACGTCGTTGATCGCGGCGCCACGGATGCCGGCGACCTCGACCTCCAACGTCGTGAGGTTTACGACTCGGTAATCGCCGGAGAACACCCGCGCGAGGCCGGACTCGAGCTCGTTCGGCGGGACCGACGCGAGGAACCCGACCCGGCCGAAATTGACCCCGACGACGGGGATCTCCGTGCCCAGAAACCGGTGCAACGCGCGCAGCATCGTTCCGTCCCCTCCCAGGACGACGGCTATGTCGGCGTCCGAGAGATCGTCCTCCGGCTCACCGACGCCATGCTTCTCCACCTCTTCGTCTGGCAGGAGCAATTCGACTCCCGCCTCGCGCGCCACCTTCTCCAGCCGTTCCAGCGCTGGGCCGATGGTCTGCGGCTTCCCGTGCGTGATGACGGCGGCGCGCTGCACGGGCTTAGACGATCGCCGCCGCGATCCGGTCGTCGATGTCGTCGGGGAGATCGGGGTGCTCACGGTGGACAAGATGGAGGAACACTTCCCGGTTGCCCTTGGGGCCGGGTAGCCCAGAGTCTACGGCCGCCAGTGTCTCACCACCCCAAGCCAGCGCCGCCTGGGCAATTTCGCGTACCACGCGGCGGCGGACTCCCTCGTCTCGTACGACGCCGCCCTTGCCGACCTCTCCCCGGCCGGCTTCGAACTGCGGCTTGACGAGTACGACCGCCTCCCAGCCCGGACTGGCGAGTGCAAGCGCGGGCGGAACCGCGAGCCGCACGCTGATGAAAGACACGTCGCAGACGATTAGATCGGGCGCAAAGGGAAGTTCGCGCAGCGCCCGCACGTTGGTGCGCTCGAGCACCGCCACCTGAGGATTCGAGCGCAGGCGTTCGTGCAGTTGGCCGTAGCCGACGTCCACCGCGGCGACTCGCGCCGCCCCGCGTTGTAGCAGCACGTCTGTGAACCCACCGGTGGAGGCGCCGACGTCGAGACAGTCACGACCGGTGGGATCGACGCCGAGGACGTCGAGCGCGTGCGCAAGCTTGTGCCCGCCGCGCGACACGTACGGCGGCGGCGCCTCCACCTCCAGTGACGCCGACTCGTCCACCTGCGTGCCGGGCTTCTCGTAGCCGGGCACTCGTCCCGCGAGAACGAGCGCCTGCGCCTGTGTACGAGACTCGGCCAGTCCACGCTCGACGAGCAGGACGTCGAGTCTCTTCTTCACGCAGCTTCGCGCCGCTGGAGCGCGTCGAACATCTGCGCGGCAACCGCGTCGAAGGCTGCACTCTGTGACGGCTCGCCGTCGAGAGTCCCAAGCGCGGGATCGAGCGGGATCCGACCGAGCACGGGCACGTCTTCGGCCCAGATCGATCGTGACTCCGCGACGGGAGTGAAGACCTCGATCCACTCACCACAGTGCGGGCATTGCACGCCGCTCATGTTCTCAACCGCACCCAGCAACGGGACATCGACGTCTCGCAGGAAAGCGAGGAACTTCCGAGCATCCAGATGCGCGACGTCCTGCGGGCCGACGACCACGACGGCACCGTCGAGCTGGACGACGCCCACGAGTTGCTGCTGGAGATCGGCGGTCCCCGGTGGTAGGTCGAGCAGGAGGATGTCGAGCTCGCCCCACTCCACCTGATGAACGAGTTGCCTCAACGCCGCGGTCAGGAGAGGCGCCCCCAGCGTCAGCGCTTGCTGTTCTCCCAAGAGAAATCCCACCGACATGATGCGTATCCCGTGAGAGTCGACCGGCTCGTGGCGAACGTCGCCACCGCGCCAGAAGTCCCACCGGCGGGCCTCTTCATGCCGCGTCAGGTTGACCATGAGGGGAATGTCGGGCCCATACACGTCGGCATCGAGAAGTCCGACCGCCAGGCCGCGCCGCGCAAGCGCAAGGGCGAGATGGAGCGAGACCGTGGATTTGCCGACGCCGCCCTTGCCACTTCCGACCGCGACGATGTAACGCGCCGGCCGTTCGTTCACGACGTCCGAGTCGAGAGGCCGGCAACGATGTCCACGAGCGTCGACGTGTCCGCCGGAACATGGGCGAGGCGCTCGCGCGCACGAGCCGCGGCTTCGTCTGCGAGTGCACGGGCACCGCCTTCGCCGTGTGCCAGGACATAGCCGTCGCCGTCGAGGATGTCGTCGACTATCTGGAACAGCAACCCGAGCTCGTCGCCGAACGCGCGCCAAGGAGCTTGCTCCCGCTCCGGCACGCCTGCCACCCAGAGCGCGGTGCCGACGGCAGCGGCGAACAGGCAGCCGGTCTTGAGCTTGTGCAGGGTCGCCTCGTCCGGCGCCGAGCCGGTGATGTCGAGGTACTGGCCGCCGATCATGCCGAGCGTCGCCTGCGCAAGCTCGCGGCCCACCTGTGGAACGTGGTACGAGAGCGCAAGCCGGAACGCTTCCGCGAGCAACGCGTCCCCGGCCAGGACGGCGACCGCCTCTCCATGCTGCGCCCAGACCGAGGGCCGGCCGCGGCGCTCTGCGTCGTTGTCGAGCGCGGGCAGGTCGTCGTGCACGAGCGAGAACGCATGAACGAGCTCCAGCGCCGCAGCGGCAGGCAGTCCGGCTTCGGCGTCCACGCCGGCAGCTTCGACCGTGGCAAGGCTGATGACTGCACGGACTCGCTTGCCTCCAACGAGCGCGTACCGCACGGATTCGGCCTGTCCATGCAACTCGGGGGTCAACGCCAACTCGTCGAGGTATTCCTCGACGAGGACGCGCAGCTGCTCAGTGCTCCGCATCGGTCTCGGCAACCCGCTTCGCTTTCTGGAGCTCCTCTTCGATCGCCTTGCTCAACTCCGACAGCTCGGCAAGGACGTCCAACGCCTTTTCGGCGTCGTTCGCCTGGGAGAGACGTTCGAGCTCGGCCCGTGTCTTCTCCAGGCGCGCGAGCAGCTCCTCCGCCTTGGCGAGTGAGTCCTCAGGAGCGCTCACGGGACTCGCTCCCGCACGATCCGTCCCAGAATCCCGTTCACCAACCGCGCAGCATCGTCGGTTGCGTACCGCTTTGCCAGATTGACCGCTTCGTCGATGGCCACTTCGTCCGGGACCTCCTCGCCGTCCAGTTCGTGGAGCGCGATCCGGAGGATGTTGCGCTCGATTGCGCCGAGACGGTCGGCCGTCCAGCCTTCCGCCGCCTCCGTGATCCGGCGGTCGTAATCCGCCGCCTCCGCGGTGACGGCCTCGGCTGTTTCGCGGGCAAACGGATCGACCTCGCCCTCGTAGAGCGACGCAAGGGGCTGACCCGTGACGTCCCACTGGTAGAGGAGGAACAGCGCAGTCCGACGCGCGGCGCGACGTCCGCTCATTCGACTTCCTCGACAGAGACGTCGACACTTCCGACGCTGACCCCACACATCGTCACGAGCGCGTCCGCCACCTGTTCCTGCACCTCGCGGGCCACGTCCGGGAGCACCAACCCGTAGCGCGCGCTCAGCTCCAAGCGCACGTTTGCCTCACCGCGCGCAACGTCGATGTCGAGCCGACGCCGTCCACGACGAACCTGTACACCGTCAACGGCCTCCGCGGCCTGGACGACGAGGCCCGCCAGCGCAGGTGGAGTCACCGTGATCGTGCCTGCGGGTTCCGAAACCACGAGGGTCAAGGCGCACCGACCGCTACCAATCGGGTCTCGTCGAGGAAGCTCGTCGAATACTGCCCGCTGCGGAACCCGTCGCTCGCGAGGATCTCCAGC
>VAXG01000130.1 GCA_005883355.1 Actinomycetota bacterium
TTCGCTCTACGCGGGCTTCCTAGCCGCGGTGAGCGTCGTCCTCGTGGCGGGCCTGGCAAGAACCAGTGGCTTCCCGACCGACTCGCGCTCGGTCTGGCCGCTACTGGGCTTCGCGGTTCTGGCGCTAGTCGCCGAGCGGCAGACCGTAAGGCTGACCGCGAACCTTCAACTCTCGGTGGCCTTTCTTCCGCTGCTGTTCGTTGCGGTCGTGTTCGGGCCCCTGGCCGCAGCTCTGATTGGAGCAGTAACCGTGCTGCCAGACCTCGGGCGACCGTTTACACGCTGGGTGATCTGGACTGGGAACCGTACGCTAATCGGCGGTTTCGCGGGCATCGCTGCACTTCAGGTGATGGGCAGCGGGGGGAGTACCTTCGGCCGTATTCTCGCCGCGACCTGCGCTGCTGCGATTGTCGATGTTGGGTTGGACTTTGTTCTCAGTGGAGCGACTCTCGTTCTACGCGGGACAGGCTCGATACGGGACTTGGCTCGTACGACAGGTCCTGTCGCGCTTGCCGGAATCCCGCTTTACACCTCCCTCGTCGGCATGTTGGCGTACACTTACATTGCATTTACACCCTGGAGTGCCGCGCTCTTCTTTATCCCGGCGCTCGCTGCGCAACGACTACATGTCATGTATCGCGAGCAGCGCGAGGCCGTTTCCGATCTCGGTGAAGCAAACGATCGTCTGGAGCGAGCGAACCTGTCGTTCGCAACGGCCCTTGTCGCAACGCTCGACGCTCGCGATCGCTACACCGCAGGACATTCGGCTGCCGTAGCGATTTATTCTCGAGACATTGCTGCTCGCATGAGTCTGACCGACAAGGAGCAGAACCTCGTCCATCTTTGCGGGCTAGTACATGACATCGGCAAAATTGGCCTGCCTGCTGGTTTGCTTGAAAAGCCAGGTGCCCTCACGCTTGAGGAGCGCCGACTAATGGAAGATCACGCCGCCATCGGCGAGCGGATTCTTTCCAACGTTGAGGACTACGCCGAGATCGCACAGATTGTTCGCCATCACCATGAGCGAGTCGACGGGCTTGGCTATCCCGATGGGCTGAGCGGGGAAGAGATTCCACTGCTTGCCAAAATCATCTCTGTCGCGGATGCGTACGATGCCATGACCTCGGATCGACCATATCGCGACGCTATGCCGAGTCGAGTCGCACGGCTGCGGCTCGCGCAAGCTGTTGAGAGCCAATTTGACACTTCCGTAATCGCCGCATTCGAAGCGATTCTCGCCGGCGCGAGCGAGGAGTACCGCGCGGGACATCGAGACGACTTCACACTCGAGAGTCAGCGCGCTCACCAGCCCGCTCTTACAGCCACCGCCTAGGTCTCAGCACGAAATAGCGCGGCCTCTGTCCGAGAGCGCACACCCAGCTTCTCGAAGATGTGACGGACGTGAACTTTGGCCGTTGACGGTGCGATCCATAAGGTCTGTGCAATTTCACGATTGGACATACCTTGTCGAAGAAGATCGAGTACTTCAGCCTCGCGCCGAGTGAGGGGCGTCGACGGAACAATCCTGGCATCTCTCTGGTTGAGCCTGGCTTTCTCGGCGAGCTTTGGGTCATACGTGACGAGCGGCCGAAGCAAGAAGTTGGTTAATTCCAAGCCGCTGCTAACTATGAAACTCAGTAGATCGGGAGCTAGTCTGTAGGCCACGACGAACGAGTCTGCGTTGCCTGCGACATGCGATTCGGCTAAGGCGAGTTCCAGTTGCTCATTCCTTACCGCCCGCTCACCGCGACCCTCCGCGGCTAGGACTTTCGCAAAAGCTCGCAAGCCGCGCGCCTCCATGTGCGTCGAGATCGACTCTGAAGCCGCAATCTCAACTTCAGCCTCCTCGATCGCGCCGCTGGAAGCTAGGGCGAGCGCACGGATCGACCGAACTTCCCCCTCCATTACGGGCCCTACGCTCCGCCCGCTGCTCAGGCCAAGCAATTCAAGTGCTCTCCCAGGTGCGCCTTGGGCCAATGGGATCCTCGCGAGCAGTGCCTGTGCGTTCACCTGCGCGTGGAAGTCGTCGGCGGCCTCAGCGAGCTTCCAGGCAGTTCTAAGTGCTGTTTGGGCTCCTTGGAAATCTCGCATCCCGATCTGAGCAAGCCCCTTCAGTTCGAGTGCGTGCGTTCCTACCCAGTCAAGACCAAACCGTTTTGCCTCATCAATCTGGCGCTCACCTAAGGCGAACGCGTCCGAGTATCTGGCCGCGAGATTCAGTGCTGTCCCATATGACTGGAGAAAGCCCGAGCGAACTACGGGGTCCGCGGTGCCCTCCAACAGTTCGAGCGTTGAACGATGGCGTTCAAGTGCTTGTCGAATCCCGCCCCAGCGGACTGCGAAGTGGATCGGTCCGTGGCTTAGACGGATTTTGTCTTCGACAGACTCTGGAGCCAGTCTCTCGAATTCCTTGAGAGCTTCTGCTGCTTGCGCTGGTTCTTCGAGATCCGTGAAGGTGAGAAATCGACTCCAGAGGATGCGACGTAGATCTGCTGAACTCGTTGAGCGGACACGCGCCTCGCTCAAAAGCTCCAAGGCTTCGGTCGGCCGGTCGTCCAGCTGTGAGACTTGGGCCGCTCGAAATAGTGCTCGCGATGCGAGCGCATGCCCTTCGGGCAGGCGTATGGCCAGGCGCCGGGCGCGATCCTCGGCCTCTGCCCAGCGTCCCTTGCGGAAGGCCAATTCAACCTCTGCGAGTGCTGCAATCTCAGCAGACGGGATTAGCTTGTGCGCTTCCTCGAGCCACCGTTCTAGCGTTGCTAGTCGACCCCTTGACAAGAGATCGTCTAGAGCTCTGGTGAGTATCGTAGTTAGAAGTTCTCCCATTCGGAACTCTGTCGCGAGTGCAAATGCCTCATCCCACGACGCTCTCTCCAAAGCCGCGTGGGCGATGGTCTCGATCGTGGAAGTTCTCGTCGGCGGGTCGGCTTCCGCCATTTTGGTACGAAGGAATTGGCGAAGGAGCGGATGTAGATCGTAGGTGTCGCCATCTCTGTTGAGGAATCCTCGATCGAATGCTTCTTCCAGAACAGCTCGACCGTTTGGTCCGAAGAGCAGCTGTGCGAGGTCGGCGTCGATCGTCGCGGCCAGCGACAACTGGGCCAGATTCCACTGAAGTTCGGTGCTGAGCTCTTGATAGAGCTCTTCCGCAAAGTACGAATGAAGCGCCTCTGGAATCTCATCTCCGACCAGCAGCTTCGGAGACTGAATAAGCGACGCTAGTCCAATTACCGCCGGCCAGCCCTCTGCGAGTGCCATAAGACCCGCCAGGACGCTGGCGTCGGTTTCGAAAGGGACCGCTCTCGCCGCTTCGTCATGCGTCATAGCCAAGATATTCCGGCCGAATTCTGCGACTTCTCCATACAAAAGACGTTTCGCAGAAACCCACGACGGTCGGACTCGACTGGTTACGAAAAGTGGAATCGTGCCGCGTGCAACTACCGCATCAATTAACTGCTCCGCATTCCTCCCCTGAGCGAGATGCTGATAGTCGTCGATAACCATCCAGCAGTCCTCGGGCCAGTCACCTAAGTCGTCAACCAGGATCTCGGCGATATGGGCCACCTCAGAATCTGGGGAATGGGACGTCCGAAGATGCTCTTGCAGACGTGCGCCAACTCCTTTCAATACGTCTTCCGCCGCTTGGGCAAGGCCATGTGACAACGCGGCGACGTCTGTCGAAGCGGGACCTGCGCGAAACCAAACTGCTTTGCGCTTTTCCCCCGTAAACCACTGCCGCGCGAGAGTCGTCTTGCCATAGCCGGCAGGAGCGACAAGAACTATGTGTCGGCTCTGCGTCTCGTCGAGGAGGGTCATGAGCCGTGGGCGCTGAACGAGCCGATGGCTCGGAGCCCCTTCGCCGAGAGAGCCTGGTTTTGCTTCGCGCACGCGAACCCCCGGCCTCCCGCGTTCCCCTACATTCACTCTAGCGCTGAGCCAGCTGAAATTCGACTGATCGATCAGGGCTGAACCGTGCCTGCGGCCCCGGGGGGGTCGCAGGCACGGTGCCGTCAGCCCCCGCTATCGGCCGCAGCCGATTCGAGGCTTCGCGCGAGAGGGTCGTCGCCGGTTATCGCCCTGTACGCAACGGGGATTTGCCGGCGTCGGGTGACACCGAGCTTCTGGCGTAGGACGTCGGAGTGTGCCTTCGCCGTTCTAGGGGAAATGCCGAGACGCTCGCCAACTTCGTCGTTCGAGCATCCGGCGGCGATGAGCTCGATTACCTGCCGCTGCCTCTCGGTGATGGTCGGAAGCGAGTCTCGCAATGCGTCGTACATGGTGACCCAAGCTATTCGGCCAGGCGCCGCTTGACCATTGACCGAAAGGCGTATTTTGAGCGGCTACACCCTCGGTCTGACGGGCGCGCCGTGTACGAAACTCGACTCGTGGCCACGCCGGTTGGCCTGTGCGAGCTGGTCCTCGTCCAGGGCCCCGATCCGCCGCAGCAGCTCGAGCTCGTCCTTCAGGTGCGTTCGCATCATCTCCGGCCCGTCCGTCGCGATCGTGAACTCCACGCCGTACTCCACGAACGCGCGGAACGTGTCCCGGAGGGCGGCCTCGTCGGGCAGGGCCTTCGTCAACAGGTTCGAGGTTGGACAGATCTCGAGCACGATCTCCGCGTCGCGCAGTGCGGTCATCAGCTCCGGGTCGGCGGCGGCCAAAATCCCGTGACCGATCCGGTCCGGGCGTAGCGACTCGACGACCTCGGCGATCTCGTCGCGGCCCATGTCGCCGCCCTCTTCGCCGACGTGGATCGTCACGCCGAGGCCCGCGGCGCGCGCCTCCTCCACCATCGGTACCACCTGGCGGTAGTCGTAGCGCCCGCCGCCCGGACGTGGGCCGGCGATGTCGACGCCGACGACTCCGCGCGGCGCCCACACGATCGCCTTCTCGACGATGATCGAGTTCTGCTCGGCGGTGAACGTCCGGTCCATCATCAGGATCAGCCCCGCTCTCACCTGCGGGTACTCGAGGCCTGCGCGGTCGAGGCCACGGATCGCGGCGAGGATGATGTGGTCGAGGTCGCGCTCCCCGCCGCGGTTTCGCTTCATCGGGTTGAAGCGAAGCTCGAGTGTCGTGATCCCCTGCGAACGGTACGCGCCACCGATCGCGGCGTGAACCGAACGCTCGACGGCGATCGGGCTCGATTGGATCAGCTCCGTCCAGTGGTAGATCTGGTCGAGTGCGTCGAGGTTGGCGACACCACGCGGGTCGGACACCGTGACGAGGCGGTCGAACTCCCAGAAGTCCTTGACGGGGAGTGCGATGCCCTGCTCGTGCGCAAGGCTCCAGAGGATGTCGGAGGCGACCGAGCCGCCGAGATGAGTGTGCAGCTCGGCGAGGCCCTCCATGGTCAAAGTCTAGAGAGCCCGCGCAGCGGCTGACGTACGATGAGCGAGGTGCGGGCACTCATCGTCGTCGTGATTGGGCTGGCCGCTGTTGGTGTCGCCGGTGCCGCCATACCGACGCCGGATCCGGTGCAAACGGGCTTCAACGTTCCCTCGGGAAACATGGTCTGCAACGGCGGTCCGTACCGCACCGGGCACGTGCTTGCCTGCACGGTCTTCTCCGAAGCATCCGCGCGCGGCCAGAAGATCTGGTCGATGCGGCCCACCGGTCGCGTCTCGGTCGGCTTTCTCAAGTCGAACGCAGCGACGGACTTCCCGACGCTGCGTTACGGGCGATCTTGGCCCTGGCTCGGGATCCGCTGCACCTCGCGGCGCTCCGGTCTCACATGCACGAACCAGTCCGGGCACGGCTTCTTTCTCAGCCGGCAATCGCAGCGCGTCTTCTAGGGCCGCGTCCATATCCTCCGCGGCATGAAGGTGGGCATCGTCGTCCCGTACTCCTGGTCCTTCTGGGGGGCGGTCGTAGAGCACGCTGAGCTGCAGGCCGACGCGTTGCGCCGGCACGGCGTCGACACGCGCACGATCATCGGCAACGATCCGCCCGGGAGCTTCACGCGTGTGCTCCACCCGCGCTCAGGGCGTCACGACACGCCGCCGCCGGATGTCATTCCCGTCGGCCGGTCGGTGATCGTGCCCGCGAACGGAACGCTGCCGAACATCGTCTTGTCGCCGCGGAGCGTCCGGCGGGTTTCCCGCGCACTCGAGCGTGAGCGGTTCGACGTCCTGCACCTGCACGAGCCGATGACACCGGCGATCTGTGTTGCGGCCCTTGCGCTGGCGCAGGTTCCGGTCGTCGCGACCTTCCACGCGCACGGCAACCTCGGCTGGATGAGACCCGCCATGCCGATCTGGGGCTTCCTCATCGACCGGCTCGACCACCGGATCGCGGTCTCGCCGCACGCGCTTGACACAGCGCATCGCTGGCTGCCGGGCGAGTACGAGATCCTCCCGAACGGCGTCCTCATTCCGCCGGCGGCTGAGCCGGGAGGCCGGGAGCATCAGATCCTCTTCGCCGGGCGACAGGAGGCGCGCAAGGGGCTGCAAGTGCTGCTTCGCGCCTGGCCGGAGATCCGCCGTCGCACCGATGCCCGCCTGCGCATCGTCGGCGCCGATCCGCTCGCCGTACGCCTGCTGCTGACCCGCGAGCGCATCTCCGACGAGGGAATCGACATCCTCGGCTTCCTGTCCCAGGACGACCTCACCGCCGAGCTGTTGCGGTCAAAGGCGCTTGTTGCTCCCTCCCTCGGTGGGGAAAGCTTCGGAATGGTGCTCACCAGGGCCTACGCCTGTGCCACTCCGGTCGTCGCATCCGACATCGACGGTTACCGTGAGGTCATGACGAAGGAGGCCGCCGTCTCCTTCCCGGCAGGCGACGAACGGGCGCTCACCGAAGCTGTCGTCGGTTTGCTGGAGCACGAGCCGCGCCGCGCCGCGCTCGGTGCAGGGGCGCGCCGCGTTGCGATCGAGCGCTACTCCTGGGACGACATCGGGCGCCGGCTCGTGGAGATCTACGAGCAGGCGATCGCCTCGTGAGGTTCCTTCGCAGCGGCTGGGTCCGCGCCGCGCTCATGCTTGCCGCCGCCGCCGGTGTGGTCGCCGCGCTCTGGTGGCGCGGGCCGGCCTGGTCGGGAGTGGCGGATGCGTTTCAGGCGGTTCAGTGGCCGTGGGTCGCGGCGGCGGTCGGGCTCAACCTGCTCTCGGTGCTCGTTCGTGCGCTCGCCTGGCGCACCGTGATCGTCCAGGCGTTCGAAAGGCCGTGGCCGAGCTTCATGCTCGTCTTCTCCGCCTTCTCAGTCGGACTGTTCGCGAACGCCGTTCTGCCGGGACGGATCGGCGAGCTCGCGAGGGTCGCGGTGCTGAACAGGCGCATGCCTCAGCGCGCCGCCTGGGCCCGCTTGCTCGGCACGGTCTTCGCGCACCGCGTCTTCGACCTCGTCGCCGTGATCGTGCTGGTCGTCTACGTGGCGCTGACGACACACATTCCGAGCTGGGCCGTCACGAGTCTGATTGCGGTGGTCGTCGTCGGCGTCGTCCTCTTCACCGTCGCCGTGTTGGGCGCACGCAACGACCGCTACGCAGGGATCGAGGACGGCCTCGGTGCCGTTCGAAAGGTCGTCCGGCTCGCGCGCTACGGGCTCGGCGTGATGCGGCGGCCCGCGTCCGCGGCACTCGCACTGGTCTTCCAGCTGCTCGGCTGGACGTGCCAGCTATTTGCGGTCTACACCGCGATGCGCGCGTTCGGGATCCACGAGGCGCTCCCGGCCGCCGGCCTCGTTCTCGTGCTGATGAACGTGGCGACGATCTTCCCTCTTTGGCCGGGGAACGTCGGGCTCGTGCAGGCGGCTGTCGCGTTGCCGCTCTTCACGTATTACGGCGTGGACAAGGCGCGCGGGATCGCGTTCGGATTCGGTCTCCAGGCGATCGAGGCGTCCGTCGGGATCAGCGTCGGCCTCATCTTCCTCGCGCGCGAAGGGCTCTCCGTCGCGATGCTCAGGGTGATGCCGGATGCCGCGCAGGCGGAGACTCCGGAGGAGGAGCCGGTCGCGGATGCGGAACGCCCGCGCGCTCGCATGTCCGGCTAGCCTCAAAGGCGTACTGTCCGCCCGCGACGCGGCCGCCGCTCTGGCGGAAGGATTGCGTTCCTGGGCAGAGGTCGACGAGCTTCCCGTCGCCGACGGCGGGGACGGGACGCTCGACGCCCTGCACGCTGCGCTCGGAGGCGAGTGGCGTGACACGCTGGTGCCGGATGCGTTCGGCCGCTCGCGCGTAGCCCGGTGGCTCGAGCTGCCGAGCGGCGTCGGCGTCGTGGAGTCCGCCGAGGCGATTCCGCTGGATCAAACGCGGCTCGACCCGCTAACTGCGTCAAGCCGTGGTCTCGGCGAGCTCATTCGCGCTGTCGGACGGCCCCGCGAGCTGCTCATCTGTCTCGGCGGGACGGCGAACGTCGACGGCGGCGCGGGGTTGCTCGAAGTTCTCGACGACCTGCCGGCGCCGACGCGCGTCGCGTGCGACGTCGACGTCCTGCTCGTCGATGCGGCACGTCTCTTCTCGGCGCAGAAAGGCGCCTCGTCCGCCGACGCCGCCGAGCTCGAGGCGCGACTCGTCGCGATGCCGGAGATCGCTCCGTACGCCGAGCTGCCGGGAGCGGGCGCCGCCGGCGGTCTGGGGGCGGCCCTCGCATCGCTCGGCGCGGAGCTCCTGCCGGGCGCGCCGCTCGTTCTCGATCTCGTTGGCTTCGACGCGACCCGTTACGACCTCGTCGTCACGGGCGAGGGAACCGTGGACCGCACGACGTTGCGTGGCAAAGCTCCGGGCGAGGTTGCGCGGCGTTGCGCGGCCGTGGGAGTACGTTGCATCGTGTTCGGCGGCCGCGTGGCCGGGGATCTTCCGGAGCTCGAAACGATTCCCCTTTCGGGCGACCCGACCAGGGCCACGAACGATCTCGTGGTTCTCGGCCGATTTCTTCGCGAGGCGAAAGCCGAGTAGTGTCGCCTCAGGGCGAGTCTCGAGAGACGGAGGTCATGGGCAATGGAGGCAGGGACGAATACAGCAGGTGGCAATCAGTACCCGGTGCAGTTCTCGGTCGAATATCCGGACCGGGATCTCGACCGGCTGTCGACGGCGTTCAGGATCATCGCCGCGATTCCGATCGTGATCGTGCTTGGCGCGATCGGCGGCGGTTGGGGCAGCTGGGGCGGCGGCGCCGGTAACGGTGAGATGGTCGCAGCGGGAGGCGGCGGGATTCTCTTCTTTCCGGCGCTGCTGATGATCCTCTTTCGGCAGAAGTATCCGCGCTGGTGGTACGACTGGAACCTCGAGCTGTTGCGGTTCCAAAACAGGGTCGGGGTGTATCTCGGCTTGCTCGACGACCGCTACCCCTCGACGGACGAGCGCCAGTCGGTCTCGCTCGAGTTTCCGTATCCGGACGCGAAGCAGGGCCTGAATCGCTGGCTTCCGCTCGTCAAGTGGCTACTCGCGATCCCGCACTACGTCGTGCTGGTCTTCCTGGGCCTCGCGGCGATCGTGTGCGTGATCCTGGCGTGGTTCGCGATTCTCGTCACGGGTCGCTATCCGAGGGGTCTCTTCGACTTCGTCGTGGGGGTCATGCGCTGGGCCAACCGGGTCGTGGGCTACGCCTTCGTCCTGGTGACGGACGAGTATCCGCCGTTTCGGCTGGACCCATAGCGGAGCGTCAAGGCCGCGTTTCTTCAGCCCGTCGGGCCAGCTCCTCGATCTTGCCCTGCGCAGCGTCGAGCCGGCCAACGCAAAGCTTGTAGAGCTCTTCGCCGCGCTCCCAGAGCGTGATTGCCTCGTCGAGGCCTGCTTCGCCACGCTCCAGCCGCTCGACGATCTGTTCCAGCTCGCGTTGCGCCTCTTCGAATGTGAGGTCCGCAGCGCTCACTCGACCCGCGCTCCGAAACGACCGTCCGCGACTTCGACGTCGAGCTCGTCGCCGCTCGAGACCGCGCTTGCCGTGCGGACGATCTCGTCGTGCGTGCGTACGATCGCGTAGCCGCGCTCGAGCGTTGCGCGCGGGGAGAGCGCACGAAGACGTCCGGCTGCATGCTCGAGTCGTGCGCGCTTGCGCTCGACCGCAAGCGCGGGCGCCCGGCGAAGCCGGTCGTGCGCGTGCACGAGCCGCTCGCGGCGACGCTCGACTACGCTGCGCGCTCCGCGTGCGAGGCCGGCCCGGGTCCGCTCGAGCCGTGCGAGCAGCTCGGTGGCATCCGGTACGACAAGGCGTGCGGCCGCGGTGGGCGTCGAGGCGCGTGCATCCGCTGCGAAGTCGCAGAGCGGGTTGTCCTGCTCGTGACCCACGGCGGAGACGACCGGTACCGGGCATGCCGCGACCGCGCGCACGAGGCGTTCGTCGCTGAATGGCAACAGGTCCTCGAAGCTTCCGCCACCGCGCGAGAGCACGACGACGTCCACTTCGGGAGCGGCTGCGAGCCCGCGCAGGGCCTCGATCATCGCGTTCGCCGCGAGCGGGCCCTGGACGAGGGTCTCGGCGACTACGATGCGCGCCGCAGGGAAGCGCCCGGTGATCGTTGCCAGGACGTCCTTCTTGGCTGCTGCGTCG
>VAXG01000024.1 GCA_005883355.1 Actinomycetota bacterium
GGCTGAGACGACCCCCAACCGCCGACGCAATCGTTCGAGTGGGCTGAGACGACCCCCAACCGCCGACGCAATCGTTCGAGTGGCGGGTCGAGCGGGTCGAGCGACGACCACTCGGCGCGGAAGCGGCCGTGTTCGTCGCGCGGCCCCGGAGTCTTCTCTTCGACGCGCGCCAGGTGGAAGAAGCCCTCGGCGAGGTCGTCGCCCTCCGGACGCTCCCCACGGTCGACCCGCTCCCACGCCTGCGCGTTGTAGGGCACGTCGTCGCCGAAGCCGACGTCGCTCGCGCCGATCGAATCCAGCACCCAACGGGCCCGACGGTCGATCTTCGCCGGAATCATCTGAATGCGCTCCGCACGACGCGCGCGAGGTGAACGGCGGCGGGCTTCGGGTCGTCGCGCGCGAAGACGGCGTCGACGTATGGTGGTCGCTGGAGCGCGGGGCGTTCGCCGGGGAGCAGCGTGATCGCCCAGCGCTTGCCTTCGCCGTTCATGGTGG
>VAXG01000026.1 GCA_005883355.1 Actinomycetota bacterium
TCGTCACCGGCACCGATCCCGAGCGCGTCCATGACGAGGACGAGTGCGTCGGTGCCGTTGGCGACGCCGATGGACTCCTCTACGCCGAGATACTTCGCCGCTTCGCGTTCGAAGGCGGCCACGTTCGGCCCGAGAATGAACTCGCCGCTCGTCAGCACGCCCTCGATCGCCTCGCGGAGGCGAGGCAGCAGGGGGTCGTACTGCGCTTTTACGTCAACCAGCGGGATCGGAGGCACGATCCGAGAGTCTAGAAGACCGCCTCCAGCGCACCAG
>VAXG01000025.1 GCA_005883355.1 Actinomycetota bacterium
ACCGAAGTAGCCGAACCCTGCGAGCAGCCGAAGCGCTGCATCCACGGCGTCCTGCACCCAGACCGCCTCGCCGACGCGACAGGTCCCGATGCCGGGCGGGACCTGCCGGAGCTTCCGGCCGCTGAAGACGCCGAGCGGCCGACCGTCGCGCGCGACATAGCTGCCGACCGTGTAGAGCGTGTCGTCGCCGCCGGGAACGAGCTCCTGCACCATCGGCGAGAACTCTTCGGCGCGCTTGTAGGACTCTTCGACCTCGTCGAGCGATTGGCAACGAAACGCCTGTCTGCGAAAGCGCAGCTTGAAACCGACGGGATGCTCAGGCTTGACGAGCACCGGCAGACCGATGTCCTCGGCGGCAGCACGGGCTTCCTGGGCGGTGCTCGGGTAGTGCGTCCGAGGCACGTCGACGCCCGCGGCCACGGCTTCGTCCAGCTGGGCGCGCTTGCTCTGCACGCGCTCGAGGACGTCCCAGCCCGGGAACGGAGCAAGCACCTCGAGCTCGCCGAGGTGCTGCGCGATCAGATTCAGCTGCTCGTCGTGGGTCGGAAAGACGACGACCTCGCCGA
The DNA here is from genome assembly GCA_005883355.1 of Actinomycetota bacterium. Lineage (GTDB taxonomy): Bacteria > Actinomycetota > Thermoleophilia > Gaiellales > Gaiellaceae > 3-1-20CM-4-69-9. The sequence continues at coordinate 567 of VAXG01000025.1, forward strand.
GCGCGCGGATCGACGCGACGAATCCCGTGGGGTCGGCATGCGGATCGGCACTGACAAACCGCTCCGCGTACCGCGACCGGAAGCCGAGCGCACTTGGCCGGTGATCGACCGCCAGTACGCGGATGCCCGCGCGGCCGAGCGAGCGGATCGCCGCGAGCCCGTTGACCCAGCCCACGTCGACGACCGCAGCGGGAAGTTCGTGCTCGGCGGAAGGACGACGCATCGCGCCGATTCTGCCGATCACTGGCAAGTCGACCTCCAATCGTCACGAATGCGACACCCGCGCGTCACACGGCGCTGCGACCCTGAAGGTGCCTTTTACAGCCTTTTGTCGCATCGCGACATGTCTTGGGGTCTGACCCAAAGACAGTAGCCAGTTCGGACACCAGACCGGAACTGCTCGTAAGCTTGCCTTCATGTCGAAGGTCGTGGTCACCGGCGCGAGCGGAAAGGCCGGACGGGCCGTCGTCCGCGCGTTGCTCGAGCACGACCACGACGTGCTTGCGATCGACGTCGTCCCGCCCGCCGAATCCTCAGCGCCGTCTCTCCTCGCCGACCTGACCGACTACGGCCAGGCCGTCGAGTGCCTGGCCGGACGCGACGCCGTTGTTCACCTGGCGGCGATTCCCGCGTCCGAGATCCGCACCGAGGAAACAACGTTCCGGACGAACATGCTCAGCACTTACAACGTCTTCGAGGCGGCGCGGCTGCTCGGCCTGCCCCGCGTCGTCTGGGCGTCGAGCGAGACGATCCTCGGCCTGCCGTTCGAGCGCGAGCAACCCGCATACGCCCCGATCGACGAAGAGCACCCGGCGTATCCGGAATCGAGCTACGCGCTCTCGAAGCTGCTCTCGGAAGAGCTCGGCCGACAGCTGCAGAGGTGGACCGGCGCGCCCTACGTGGCGCTCCGCTTTTCGAACATCATGGAACCTCACGACTACGAGGACTTTCCGTCCTACTGGGACGACCCGAGCCTGCGACGCTGGAATCTGTGGGGCTACGTCGACGCTCGCGATGTCGCCGAGAGTTGCCGCCTCGCCCTCGATTCGGACGTAGGCGCCGAGCACTTCATCGTCGCCGCCGCGGACACCGTCATGAACCGCCCGAGCCGCGAGTTGATGGCCGAGGTGTACCCATCGGTGCCTTATCAACCGACCTCGGGCGACTTCGACACGCTGCTGTCGATCGATAAGGCGCGCAAGCTACTCGGCTTCGAGCCACGGTGGTCGTGGCGCGACCACATCGGCGGCTGATCTTGCGCGGCCGCTAGCGGAGTCTGCTGAGCGCGGCCACGTCTTTGGGCGTGGGCTCCCATTGCGCGGCCTCGACGTTCGCGTGCACCTGCTCGGGCTTCGTCGCGCCCGCGATCACCGACGCGATCGCCGGCTGGGCGAGCAGACCGCCGATCGCGACCTGCAGCAGCGTGAGGCCGCGCGCCCTCGCGAATTCCTCCAACGCCTCGAGGCGGTAGAAGGTCTCGTTCGTGAACACCTCGTTCCGTCCTGCAAGGCGGGTGCCCTCCGGACGCGCTTCGCCGCGGCGGTATTTCCCGGTCAGCAATCCACTCGCCAGCGGGAAGTACGGGAGGACGCCGATGCCGAGCCGCTCACAGGTCGGTAGCAATTCTTCCTCCGCTTGGCGCCGCAGCAGCGAATATTCGTTCTGCGCGCTCACGGGCCTCGCGAAGCCGCGGTCGCGGCAAATCGCGTCGACCTCTTCGACCTGACGCGCGTTCAGATTCGAGTGGCCGACGTAACGCACCTTTCCGGTACGCACGAGCTCGTCGAGGGCGCCGAACGTTTCCTCGAATGGAGTGACGTGATCGGGAGTGTGGTACTGGTAGAGATCGACGACGTCGGTGCGCAACCGCTGGAGCGACGCATCGATCGCCTTGTGGATGTAATCGCGTGAGCCACGCGCCTCGGTTCCGTCTCCCATATCGCCCCCGAACTTCGTCGCGAGCACGACGCGGTCGCGACGGCCTTCGAGCACCTCTCCGAGCAAGGACTCACTCCCACCCTTGCCGCCGTAGATGTCGGCGGTGTCGAAAAGCGTGACGCCGGCCTCGAGGGCCGCGTCGACGACAGCACGCGTTCCCTCGAGATCGACTCTCATCCCGAAGTTGTTGCAGCCGAGGCCGACGACCGAGACGTCGGGCCCCTCCCGTCCAAGTCTGCGCGTCAGCACGAGCGGAGATGCTAGAGCTTCCCTGTGCGCTACCGCCGCCTCGGTTCGAGCGACCTCGACGTCTCCGAGATCAGCCTCGGGTCGTGGCTGACCTTCGGCGGCGGCGTCTCCAACTCCCAGGCCGAGGCGTGCGTCGCCAAGGCGTTCGAGGTCGGCATCAACTTCATCGACACGGCGAACGTCTACTCGCAAGGCGGGGCGGAGGAATTTCTCGGCGAGGTTCTCGCCGAGAGGCCGCGGGACTCGTACGTCCTCGCCACCAAGCTGTACTTCCCGATGAACGGCGACCGCGGCCTGTCACGCGAACAGGTCTTCAAGCAGATAGACGCTTCGCTCGCCCGGCTGCGCACCGACTACGTCGACCTCTACCAGTGCCATCGCTACGACGTGGCGACGCCGCTCGAGGAGACGATGGAGGCGCTCACCGAGGTCGTGCGTCAGGGCAAGGCCCGCTACCTCGGATTCAGCGAATGGACCGCGGACCAGATCAGAGCCGCGCTCGCATTGATCCCACGGGTCGAGAAGTTCGTCTCGTCGCAACCGCAGTACTCGCTTCTCTACCGCGTCCCGGAACGAGAGGTGATTCCGCTCTGCAAGGAGAACGGCATCTCGCAGATCGTCTGGTCACCACTCGCCCAGGGCACGCTGACCGGGAAGTATCAGCCCGGAGCGGACCCGCCCGCCGGCTCCCGCGCGGCGTCGCACCAGATGGGCTGGGCGATGGACCGCTTCCGCGACGACGACGTGCTGCGCTCGGTGCAGCGACTCGCTCCGATCGCGGAAGGGCTCGGGATCACGATGGCCCAGCTATCGCTCGGGTGGGTGCTACGCGAGGAGAACGTCGCATCGGCAATCATCGGAGCCTCGCGCCCCGAACAGGTCGAGGAGAACGCCGGCGCCTCAGGGATCGAGCTCGACGATGCGACGCTGAAGGCGATCGACGACGCCGTTGCCGGCGTCGTCGTTCGCTAGGGCTGGTCGAGTCTTAGGCGAGGCGCTTGCGGGCCTTCTGCACGGACGGCAACGCCGCCTTCGCCTTCGCCAGCGGCCGTGCCTTGAGGGCAACCGAGGCCGGCTTGGCCGAAATCGTGATCTCTTCGCCGGTCGCCGGATTGCGGCCCTGGCGCGGCTTCGTCGCCTCCTTGACGCGCACCACCAGCTGAACGACTCCGCCGATGCGTACCTTCTCGGCGTCCGCGAGCTGCTCGAGGACGACTTCCTCCAACGCCGTGAGTGCGGCCTTGGCATCGCTCTTCGTCAGGCCGCTTCGATCGGCGACTTCACTTGCGAGTTGCGTCTGGGTCAGAGGCATTGGGCTCCTTCGGTTGTGGGCGAAATGACGTAGGGATTCAAGCGAGAGTGCCAGACGGATCAGGTGACGACCCGGTAGACCTCGAAAACCTCTGCAAATTCACGGTTCACGTTGATTCCGTGAGTGCGGGCGACATTCCGGATGTACTCCGGATCGCTGTAGCGCCGATGCTGCTGGGACGCGTACTTCGCCAGGGCGGCGACCTTCTTCTCGACGTGCGACTCCTCCAGCGCGAAGTACGCCTGGTACGCGAAGTCGAAGTTGTTCCACGGGATCTCGTAACCGAGGATCGTGGTGCGCTTGAACGCCCGCAGGCCTTCCGCCGCGATCACCTGATGATCCTGGTGGATGTCGTGGAGGCTCGGCTGGAAGACTGCGTCCGGGCGCCAGTCCTCCCAGAGCGCGACGAGCAGCTCGAGGATGTCCTGCCGGTGTTGGGGGAACGTCCGGACGTCGAAGTCGTGCACGGTCAGGTTCTCGGGCGAGATCCCGAGCTCGGCGGTTGCCGCCCTCACCTCCCGGGCCAACGTGTCCGGGGGGAAGCCTTCCGGCAGCGACCTGGTGGCGATCGAGAACGCCACATAGCGCACCTCCGCGCCTTCCTCCACGAGACGCGTCATCGTCCCGCCGGCACCGAACTCACCGTCGTCGGTATGTGGCGCCAGCACCAGGACGCGCTTCCAGGCTCCGATCACGCGGCCCTTCCTATCACGACCCCCGTAGTCTTTGTTCCTCATGCCCCATGGCGACCTGGCTCAGCTGTCCGCGGTAATCGGCGGGCTCGGGGCGGCGGCGATGCTCCTCTCACGCACGCGCGCCCAGCTCCTGGCCGGATTGGCCGTGACTGCGGTCGGCGAGGCGACCCTCGCGGCGGCCCTCGTACCGGGAGCGGATCTCAAGCTGCTCGTCGCCCCGGCAGGCCATGCCGCTGCCCTCGTGGTGGGCGTGCTCCTCGTCGGCGCGGGTGCGGTCGGGCTCGCCCGGTACCCCGCGATCGTTCCGGTCGCGTTGCTCGCCGCGGCGCCGTTCCGGATCTCCGTTTCGATCGGCGCGCAGAAGGCCTACCTGCTCGTACCGCTCTACATCGTCCTCGCGGCTGCCTTCCTCGCGCTCCTGTTTCGCGCGCTGCGCGGAGACGTCGGGCGGCCGTTGCCGCCGCTCCTCGCAGTGCCCGCGGCCGCGTTCGTGGCGCTTGCCGGGCTCTCGCTCCTCTGGACCCGCGACCTGCGACAGGGCACCATCGAGCTGCTCTTCTTCCTCTTTCCGTTCTCCGTGCTTGTCGTCGCCGTCGCGCGCTCGCCCTTCCGTTCGTGGCATCCGCGCGCGCTTGCGACGACGCTCGTCGCGCTCGCCGGAGTGTTCTCTGCCGTTGCGCTCTTCCAGCGCCTGACGCACGGACACCTCCTTGCCGGTGATGTCGCGCGCGCGAACGCATACACGACGTACTTCCGCGTCACGTCGCTCTTCAAGGATCCGAGCATCTTCGGCCGACACGTCGTGATTGCGATCGCCGTTCTCCTCGTCGCGGTCTGGCTGGGCCGGATCGGCTTCTGGGCAGGGGCGGCGCTCATCTCCTTTCTCTGGGCGGGACTGCTCTTCTCCTATTCGCAGTCGAGCTTCGTCGCGCTCTTCGCGGTCGGCGTCGCGGTGTCGTACCTGCTGGGAGGGCCGAAGCTGCGGCGCGTGCTGCTCGTCGGCGGTGTCTCCTTCGTTCTCGCAGGAGCGGTTTTTGTCGCCGCCACCGCGGTGAACGACTCCGCGCGCCAGGCGACGAGTGGCCGGACGCGGCTCGCCAGGGTGACGTGGGTCGTCTTCACGAATCATCCCGTGGTCGGGGTCGGGATCGGCGGCCAGCCGCAGGCGAGCAAGGACGAGGCGAAGACACAGCTCTCCGCAAAGCGCGACCGCTCGCACACGACGCCGCTGACGGTCGCAGCCGAGCTCGGCATCGTCGGCCTGCTTGCGTACGCGGCTCTGCTCGCCGGGGCCACACGGCTGCTCTTGCTGCTGACCCGTCTGAATCGAGCTCTGGGACTCGGAGCCTCGGCGGTCTTCCTCGCCCTCTTCGTGCACTCGCTCTTCTATTCGGGTTTCTTCGAGGACCCGATCGTGTGGGGCGTGATGGTGCTTGCTGCGTGGGCGTGGATCGCACTCACGCGCGAACCAGGGCCGCCGCAGGCTCCGCCGAGCCCGAAGTTCACCGGAGTATCAAAGGACGGCGGCACACGACGAACACCTTCCCAGCTCCAGCACGAGACGCCGCTGGCAGACTAGTTCCGCTCGGTGCGCCGTCGGATCCTTCTCATCGTCGTTGTCCTCGTGCTGCTCGTCGCAGGCGCGGGCGTGGCCTACTTCCTCAAGTCGCGGGAGCGGCCGGGAGGAAAGCTGGACACGAAGCTGAGCGGCGTCACGGCGTCGGTCGCGACGAACGCCCGTGTCCCGACGCAGCCGAAGAAGAAGAAAGGTCGTTACCACGTCGTGGACGACAAGCTCTGCTGGGACAGCTTCGGTGCCGATCCGCAACGGACGCTCGCGCGGCCGGGCATCGACATCGGGCTGCCCCTCGAGCACTTCTGGGTCGTCGGGCTCGGGTCCTACATCGAATACCCGCCCAGCTACTGCAGCGGGATCCTCTATGTGAACACATTCGGGGGCCGCACGGTGGCGCTCAACTCTCACAACGGGCACAGGATCTGGCAACGCTACGGAGCGAGGAAGCCGTCGACACCTCTGATCGTGGGCCCCCGACTCCTGGTCAGCGCCCACGACGGGTCCGTGACTGCATACAACCGGTTCAACGGACAGCTTCTGTGGCGCCTCAAGGTGCGAGGAAAGGTGGAGTCGTCACCGGTCGCCATCGGGCGCGTTGCGTATTTCGGCGCAACCGACGGACGCCTCTTCGCGGTCTACGCGCGCACCGGCCGCGTCAAGTGGGCCTACGACACCGGTGGCCGGATCAACTCGAGCCCTTCGATCGTCGGCAATCGAATCTTCATCACGACCTATGCGGGTTCGATCTTTTGCCTGCGAACAAGTGATGCGCACAAGATCTGGAGCACCTACCTGAAGCGCGACGCGATCCGCTACGACAGCTTCTACGCGAGCGCCTCGACAGACGGGCGGCGGCTCTTCACGATCTCGCGGTCGGGGAAGATCTACGCTCTGTCGGCGGCCAACGGCCATGTGATCTGGACCGCTCACGTCGGAGGTTACGGCTACTCGACACCGGCGGTCTCGCAGGGCCGCGTGTTCATCGGCGGCTTCGACGGCGGTCTCCGTGCCTTTCGGGCGGGTGACGGAAAGCTGCTCTGGCTCCAGAATCTCCACGGCCGGATTCTCGGCGGCTCGTTCGTGGCCGGCAATCTCGTCTTCACCTCGACACTCGAGGAGCACACGTTTGCGCTGCGCGTCTCGGACGGCAAGATCCTCTGGCGCCTGAACGTCGGGAAGTACTCGCCGGGAATCGTGACCGAGCGGCACTACTTCTTCACGCTGAACGGAATCGTGATGGCGTGGCACGGGCGCCGCAGCCCCCAGATCCTCGCGTCCGCGCGCGCCAAGCGGCACAAGGCGCGCAAGAAGTCAGCGCAGGGGCGGGTGACGACGACGCCATAGCGGCGACCGCCGCAGCCCGAAGCTCGCCGCTCGCCAGGCGGCAGCCCGCGCGCCGTAGGACGTACGCTTGACCCTCCCCGCAGCGTCGGGACGCTCGTGCGTCTCGTACCCGAGCTCGTCGAGAAGGTCGCCCGCCACCTGGTCGAACGCGCCGACGTCCTCCGGAGACATCTGCAAACGCCAGTCGCGCAGGCCCGCGGTCGGAGGCTGCCTGAGGCTCTGCTGGTGCGGCTTCGTCGAGACGTCGACGTTCCCGGCGTAGTCCGTCATTTCCGGCTCGTAGGGAAGCCGTGCGAACTCCGAGATGCGGCGCAGCACCGGCTCGACGTCGCCGACCAGATCTTCGTACCGCACCTCGAGGTAACGCTCGTCTCCAACGCGACGGCCGAGACGCCGCGCCGCTCTGACCTCGGTGCGCCACTGGCAGGCGAACGTCGCAACGCTGCGCGGCTGCATCCACGTTTCTGTCATCAGCCCTGGCGGCATCGAGAGAAAGGACAACGCGGCGTCCCGCCCGTCCCGAACGAGATGGACGAAGAGGGCGTCGGGAAAGAGCCGCTCGAGGAGGCGCAGGTTCTGCATGTACATCGGCGTCTTGTCACCCCAGCGTGACTTGCCGCGCTCCGCGGCGTAGACGGCGTACACCGTCGCAATTGCGGCGCCGATGGGCATCCGCGCGTCGAGCCGCGCGCGGACCTTGTCCAACGGCACGTCCCATTCCGCGAGCGTGTCGATCCTGCGCAGATCGTCGACGAACTCGTCCGGCTCGACGTGCCGGAGATGACGATCGGCGAGCTGCGGGACGAAATACGACTCGTCGGGAACGGCGAGCTCGGAATGCCGATCGAGCATCACGCGGAGCAGCGTCGTGCCCGAGCGTCGTACGCCAAGCACGAGCACAGGCGGGCCGCCGGGGGTCACCGACGGCGAACGCGCACGACGACCACAGGAGTCGGCACCGAGCGATTGCCGGCGAGATCCACGGCGACGAGCTTCAGCTTGTGCCGGCCGGGCCGAATCGCACGACCGTGCACCTTCCCGGACCAGTGCAGCAGGTAGCGCAGGCGCTTGGAGGCCGTGAACACGCGGCGCCTGCCGTCGACGAAGAGGATTGCGTGAGCGTGCTCGGAGACGGTGTAGGTCACCGTCAGCTTCTCCGTCCCAGGCCGGAAGACTCGCGGCCGGACGCTCCTGAGCCTGATCGACGGCCTGATCGTGTCGACGCGGATCGGGTTCGGGAGGTCGATCGTCCTGCCGGCACGTTGGAGCTCGACCAGCGGGTAGTAGATCCCGTCCGGCACCAGCTCCCCGGAAGCGTCGCGTCCGTCCCAACGCACCCGGACGTCGCCACGCGAAAAGGAGCCCGCGGCGACCGTCACTTCGCCGGAACCGGTCCGGACCGTGATGCGAAGGTGGTCCGCCCTGCGCAGCGAGAATTCGATGTTCGCCGTCTTCGTGGCACAGCGGCAGACGGGCGAGAAGATGTCGGAGACCCGCGTCTTGGAGATCGGGCTAGGTTCGAGCTTCAGACGCTGCGTCACGGCGAATGCCGTCGCGGTCGCCACGATCAGCAAGAGCGCGAGAATCGTCGGCGCGTTGCGTCTCATCGGTGCGCGATTGTACGCCCCGCATGCCGGTTGCCAGCCAGACCACGAATGCCGTCAGCCCGATGCCGAGGCCAATCGCTATGACGTAGCTCGCAGCGGGCACGTTGAGCAGCTTGACGCCGCTGAGCGCGAGCACGCCGGCGAGCCCTAGTCGAAGCGCGTCCTGAGGGATGTGCAGCGTGAACCGGCTCGAGATCCAGATCCCGGGGATGGAGCCGAGCAGCAGCCAACCCATGGCGTGCAGATCGACATTCCCTTGGAGCAGATGGCCGAGGCCGGCGACCCAGAGCAACGCGGCCGCGTGGAAGATGTCCGTGCCGACGATCCTCGCGATCGTCAGCGGATACACCATCACCATGACGAGCCCGAAGAACGTGCCGCTTCCCACCGACGTGAGGCCGACGATGAAGCCGAAGACGGCACCGATCGCAACAGCACGGATCTTGTCCTTCCGCTGGAGGACGAAGCCGGCGTCGCTCGGCTGCATGCCCCGCTTGACGAAGGTCTTCGCAACCAGGCCGACGGCGCCGAGTACCAGCGCGGCGCCGATTGCATAACCCTCCGCCGACTGCACACCGTCTCCGTAGGAGCGCTGGAGCCATCCGGCTACGGCCACTCCGACCAGGGACAGCGGGCCCGACCCGGCGAACATCCAGAGCGTGAGATGCGCGTGCACGTTGCCGAGCCGCCGGTGCCGGACTGCGCCGAAGCTCTTGAACACGGCGCCGTGGAGGATGTCCGTGCCAACGGCATAGGTCGGCTTGAAGCCGAAGACGATCACGAGAATCGGGGTCAGCAGCGCACCGCCGCCCATCCCCGTCAGTCCGACGAGGACGCCGATCAGCAGCCCCGTGAGGGTGAACTGCCAGGTCAAGCGCTAGGCCTGGTACGCCTGGATCAGGACCTGGGCGACCTCAGGGCGCGAGAACTCTTCGGGCGGCAGGTCTCCGTTGCCGAGCATCTCCCTCACCTTCGTCCCGGAGAGGAAGACGTGGTCGTCACCGCCGTGGGGACACGTCTTCGCCGAGGCCATCGAGCCGCACGCCCTGCACCAGAACGAGTGCTCGAAGAACATCGGCTCGATGTCCAGCTCGTGCGGCTCGAACTCGTCGAAGATCAGCTGCGCGTCGTAGGTGCCGTAGTAGTCGCCGACACCGGCATGGTCGCGGCCGACGATGAAGTGCGAGCAGCCGTAGTTCTTGCGGCAGATCGCGTGCCAGATCGCCTCGCGCGGCCCGGCGTAGCGCATCGCCGCGGGGAAGGCGGAGAGCACGACTCGCTCCGACGGGTAGTAGCCGTCGAGCAGCACTCGATAGCACTCCACGCGCGTCGCCGCCGGAACGTCGTCCGACTTCGTGTCGCCGACAAGCGGATGGACGAGCAACCCGTCGACGGTCTCGAGCGCGACCTTCGTCAGGTACTCGTGCGCTCGGTGGATCGGGTTACGGGTCTGGAAGCCGACGACCCGGCGCCAGCCGCGCTCGGAGAATTCCGCGCGCGTCTCTGCAGGGTCCTTCGCCAACTCGGGAAACGAAGGCTCCGCCCGCTCGAACACGGTGACGCGGCCTGCGAGGTACAGCGGACGCTGCTCGTATAGCCGTGCGACCCCGGGATGCGCCTCGTCGGTCGTGCGAAACGCCTGCTGCGCCTCGCGCTGCTCGTCGTACTCGTAGGTCTCCTCGACCTCGAGGACGGCAAAGAGCTTCCCGCTCTCGTCCGCCAGCGCGACCCGGTCGCCCCGCGGGGCGGCGTCGACCGCAAGACACACCGGCAACGCCCACGGGAGACCGTTCGCGAGCCGCATCGTGTCCAGCACGGCCTCGTAGTCCTCGTGACCCATGAAGCCTTCGAGCGGCGACAGCGCGCCCGAGGCGATCATGTCCAGGTCGGAGAGCTCGCGTGAAGTCAGTGGCACGACCTCGAGCGTGTCGAGGTCGTCCGGCCGCTCGCCCGTGCGATCGACGAGCGTGCCGCCGTGCGGCGCGATCAGCTTCGTATCGGTGACGACGCTCATCGGCTGTTCTCCGGCCGATGAGCGGTGGAAGGGGCGTAAGGGGAAACCGGGAGGTTTCCCTTGTTGTTCTCCTCGGCGCACGCGGCGATCTCAGCGGCGCGGGGGCTGAGGCGATCCCTAAAGAAGGGAGCACGTGAGGGAAACATTGTTTCCCTCACGGGAGCGAGCCGAAGGCGAGCGACGCTCACGCGGTCACCCCCGCCGGGATGAGCCCGCGCTCCTCGAGGTGCTGCAGGATCAGCTGCGCGCTTTCCTCGGGCTCGTGCTGCTCGGTGTCGATGCGCACGTCCGGATTGCTCGGCTCCTCATACGGATCGTCGACGCCCGTGAAGCCCTTGATCTCCCCCTTGAACGCCTTCTCGTAGAGGCCCTTGACGTCGCGGCGGGCACACTCCTCGACCGAGGTCGCGACGTGCACCTCGACGAACGTGCCCCATTCCTCGACGAGCTCCCGCGCTTTCTGCCTCGTCGCCTCGTACGGAGAGATCGCAGCGGCGATCACGGCCGCACTGTGGCGCGTCAGCCGCGCGGCGACCCAGCCGATCCGCTCGATGTTGGCGTCACGGTCCTCCTTCGAGAACCCGAGGCCCTTGGAGAGGTGCGTCCGGACGGTGTCGCCGTCGAGGTACTCGACGATCGGTCCTCGCTCTTCGATCGCGGGGCCGACGAGATGCGCGATCGTCGTCTTGCCGGACCCCGACAGTCCTGTGAACCAAAGCGTGAACCCGCCGTCGCGCCGGCGCTCCGTCTCCGGATGCTCGTGGGCGTAGATGTGCTCAGTCATTCGACTCCTTCACCAGTCGGGTGTTGCCATGGATGCCGCACTCGAGCTTGTCCGACCCGGACCACCGTCCTGCACGCTCGTCCTCGCCGACGAGGACGGGACGCGTGCAGGGGATGCAGCCGATCGACGGATAGCCCGCGTCGTGCAGCGGGTTGTAGGGAATCTCGTTCACGTGGATGTACGCCTGGACGCGCTTCGCGTCCCAATCCACGACGGGCTGGATCTTCCAGACGCCGTAACGCTCCGACCACTCGACGCGCTGTGCGTCTGCGCGGGTCAGCGCCTGCTCGCGGCGGATGCCGGTGACCCAGGCGTCGTACGGCGCGAGCGCGCGCTCGAGCGGCTCGACCTTGCGGATGTGACAGCAGCGGTCGGGGTTGCTCTCCCAGAGGTTCGGGCCCTCCGCGATCGCCTGCTGCGCGACGGAGATGATCTCAGGGCGCTCGAGGGTGAGCCCGTACCGCTCGACGAGGCGGTCGCGTGTCTCGTAGGTCTCCTTGAAGAACAGCTGCGTGTCGAGCTCGACGACGGGAATGTTCAGGCCGAGCTCCCCGAACACCATGTGCACGAGCACCGAGGACTGACGCTGCCACGAGCACGTCAGGCACATGCGGTCGCCGAACTGCTCGTAGGCCCAGAGCAGGGCCTCTTCGGCGGTCATCGCCTCGACGTCAGGAAGCTGGAGTGCCGGCGTGGTCGCCAAGGAGCACCTCCTTCAGCGTGTCGCCGCGGAGGCCGCGGCGGAGCGTCTCGAGCGCGATGACCTCTTCCGGCGGGATGTTCCCGAGGTTCACGGCGGGGCCGAACTCCTTGATGAACCACGCCTGGGCGGCCTTCGTCGGTGCCTCGAAGACGACGTCCTCGAGGGGCACGGCATCGGCGATCTCGCCGACGAGCTCCGTGCGCATGTCGCCGGACTTGCTGAAGATTCCGGCCGTCCCGCCCTCGCGCGCTTCGGTGATCACCTTCCAGGCGCCCGCGTCAAGCTCCTCGCGCAGCCACTTCGTCCATTCGTCGGGCGTGAACTCGACGTCGGAATCCTTCGAGCCGACCTCGGAGAGGACGGTGAAGTCGCCGGCGAACTCCTCGATCAGCTCGAGCTTGCGCTCGCGAGGGAGGTCGATGACGCCGTCGGAGATCTCGACGTGCGTCAAGCCGAGACCTTGCAGCCAGCGCTTGTAGCCCTCGATCTTGTCCTGGACGAAGACGACCTCGAAAAACGTGCCGCCGATGACGACCGGCTTTCCGCGCAGGACATCAAGCTTCGCCGGAAGGTTCCGGGTCACGTACGCGGTGCCCCAGCCGAGCTTCACGATGTCGATGTAGTCACCGGAGGTCTCGAGCACGTCCTCCCACGCGCGCGGGCCGAGACCCTTGTCGATCACGTGCGTGAGCCCACCGGGGCGCGGTGCCAATCCGAGGTCAAAGCCGCTCATAGAGCTCCTCGAGCTTGGCCTGGGCGCGCTCCTGCACGTCGTGGAAGAGCGAGTTGCCGTGCGAGTCGATGCCGACGGTGAGCGGACCGAAGTCCTTCACTCGAAACTTCCAGAGGCACTCGGGCATGAGCTCCTCCCAGGCGACCTCTTCGATCTCCTCGATCTGCGTCGTCTCGAGCGCGGCCGCTCCGCCGACGATCGCGAAATAGACCATCCCGAGGCGCTGCATCGGCTCGATCGCCTCGTCGGGAAGACCGCCCTTGCCGCAGATCGCGCGCACGCCGTACTGCTCTCCCAGGCCCTCCGTGAACCGCACCATCCGCGCGGAGGTCGTCGTGCCGATGCAGATCTTCTCGTACTTGCCGGGGCCGAGCTTGCGCACGCCGGGCGCGGTGTGCAACAGGAAGGCGCCGGTGAGGTCCATCGGCGGCGCAATCCCCTGGTCGAAGATCCTGATCTGTGTGCGATCGCGGATGCCGATGATGTGGCCGTCGACCGTCACCTCGTCACCGGCGCGGAGGTCGCGAATCGCCTCCTCGCTCGCCGGAAAATGCATGCGAACCGCGGCCATCTAACGCACGTCCCGAAGAGCTGGGGTCAGACCCTTGCCGTTCGGGCCGTGGCTACTGCGGTCAGCGTTAGAACTCACGGTCGAACTCCACCTCTCCGTTCGCGGCGACGTGCGCGCTTGCGCGCCGCGCGGCCCAGCACTGGTAGTTGACCGCAACGGGGTTCAGGGTCATGTGCGTGTCCGCGTGCTCGACGTGACACTGCAGAACCGTGACGTCTCCGCCGAGTCCCATCGGCCCGATGCCCGTCTCGTTGAGCAGCTCGTACAGCTCTTCCTCGAGCTTCGCCACGTGCGGATCGGCGTTGCGCGTCCCGACCGGGCGCGCGATCGCTTCCTTGGCGAGATACATCGCGTAGTCCGCGCTGCCGCCGATGCCGACGCCGACGATGCCGGGCGGACAGGGCTTGCCGCCGGCTTCGACGATCGACTCGAGCACGAACTTCTTCACGCCCTTCACGCCGTCGGCGGGAACGCACATCTTCAGGAAGCTCATGTTCTCGCTGCCCGATCCCTTCGGCACGCACTTGACGTCGAGGCCGTCCCAGTCGGGAATGAACTCCCAGTGCACGATCGGCAGGCGGTAGCCCGTGTTCGGTCCGGTGTTCTCGCGCGTGATCGTGTGCACCGCGTTCGAGCGCAGCGGATGCTCAATGGTCGCGCGCTCCGTACCGGCCTTCAGCGCAGCGTAAATTCGCGCCGGATGCAGGGGAAAATGCTCGCCTACCCTGCAGGTGTAGACGGCGATGCCCGTGTCCTGACAGACGAGGTTCTTCTCGCTCTCGGCGACGTTGACGTTCTTCAAAATCGTCTGCAGAACGCGTTGCCCGGGCACCGATGTCTCGCGCGTTGCAGCATCGGCCAGCGCCTCGCGCAAGTCCTGCGGAATGTCCTTCAGCGCCCAGACGTACAGGTGAGCCGCGGCGTCTTCGACTGCAGCTTCGAGATCGGTGATCGTAACGGTGCTCATACGCTCGCTTTCTCCGCAGCGGCCTTGCCCGCGCGGCGTCCGAACACACAACACTCGAGCAACGAGTTCCCCATCATGCGGTTGCGGCCGTGCGTGCCGCCGGCGATCTCGCCGCAGGCGTAGAGCCCTTCGAGCGTCGTCTCGGCATTCGCGTCGATCACGAGGCCGCCGTTTTGGTAGTGGAGAACGGGATACGTAAACAGTCGTTCGCGGAGCGGGTCGATTCCGCCCGCACGGTACCGGCGCAGCATGTACGGCAGCGAGACGTTGGCGTCGGCCTCGGAGATCCGGGTCGTGTCGAGATACACCGCCGGTCGCCCGTCGGGCGTCTCGACGCCTTTGCCTTTCTCGACCTCCTCGACGATCGCCTGGCTGACGGCATCGCGCGGGCCGAGCGAATCGGTGAACTCCTCGCCGTCGGCATTGAGGAGGACGGCGCCGTAGGCTCGGGTCGTCTCCGGAATGGAGTAGCCCTGCATGTTCTCCGGCCATGCGCCGCCATTCGGGTGGTACTGGAGCGCGTCGAAGTCGCGGAGCTCCGCGCCGAGGTCGACCGCGATCTGCGTCACCTCGCCGGTCGCGCCCGGATGATTCGTCGAGAGCTCGCCGCGCTCTTCCGCAACGCGGAAACACCGCCCGCCCGCTGCGAGGACCACCGTCGTGGCGTCGATCGTGTGATCCCCGCAGCGTGCGCGCCAGCCGTTCTCGGTCCGGGCGAGGTCGGCGAGCGGTGACTTGGGAAAGGTCTGGATGCCGGAGCTCTCGGCGGAGTCGCGGAGCGCGGTCGTGATCGCGTGTCCCGTGCGGTCTCCCACCTGCAGGAGCCGCTTGCGCGAGGCGCCGCCGCAGCGCGCAAGACGGTAGCCGCCGTTCTCGCGCGTGAACTCGACGCCGAGCTCCTCGAGCCAGTGGATGGCGGACGGCGCCTCACCGGTGAGAATCTCCACCAGCGCGGGGTCGGCTGTCTCGTGAGAGGACTTCCAGACATCGGCTGCGTGCTGCTCGGGCGAGTCGTCGTCCCCGAACGCGGCCTGGATACCGCCCTGCGCCTTGGCGGAGTTGCAGGACTGAAGCGCTCCCTTGGTCGCCAGCGCGACCCGCGCTCCGGCCCGCTTCGCGGAGACCGCAGCCGCGAGCCCCGAGGCGCCGCTGCCGATCACGAGCACGTCAAAGGGGGAGTCCGCCACGACCACCAGACCTTACCACGATCCAGCTAATCCGACGTATTAGGTGTCGTTATTCAATAGATCGAATGCAAGAGCTCTTCGACCTGGGCCTGGCTCGCCGGTCGTGGGTTCGCCTTGGCGCCGGCGCGCTCGACCGTTGCGGCGGCGATCTCTCCGAGCTCGTCCTCCGGGACCCCGAAGTCGCGGAGTCGCTCGAACCCTCCCAGCCGCGCCAGCTCTTCCACCCGAGTGGCCGGATCCTCCGTGCCGAGCGCTTCGCCGAATCTGCGCACGGCTTCGGGCTCGGCCTGCGCGTTGAAGCGCAACGCTGCCGGCAGGGCGAGACCGTTCATCGCGCCGTGAGGCAATCCATAGCGCCCGCCGAGGGCCTGGGCGATTGCATGCCCGAGGGCGAGCATCGAGCCTCCGAGGGCCATCCCCGAATGCATCGCACCCTCCAGCAGTCGCGTCCGGGCATCGAGATCCTGCAGCGCGTCGACGACTCGTGGCAACCACGCCCCGATCAGCCGCGCCCCGGTGAGGGCATGCTCGTCCGCCTCCGGATTGTGGCCTTTGACATAGAGCGCTTCCGCGCTGTGCGCGAGCGCGTTGAGCGCGGTGCCGACCGTCTCGGCGCGCGGGAGTGACAACGTCAGCTCCGGTTCGTAGACGACGCCGCCGAGCCGGGCGCCGGCTCCCCCGCCCCGCATCTTGCGCCCGGAATCGCGGATCCCGTAGAAGGACGTCCACTCGGCTCCCGAATACGTCGTCGGGACCGAGACGACCGGCACGCCGGCTTCGGCAGAGATGGCCTTCCCGAGGTCGATCGCGCTGCCGCCGCCCACAGCGATCACACCGTCGCCTGCCTGTTCCGCGGCACCTGCGACCTGATGCGACGGAACCTCGGTCCAAAGCGCCGCGGCGCGCACGCCCAGGTTCGTTCCGGCCCAGCGCTCGCTCGCGACGAGCAGCGGCTCACTGATTCCGAGCCGGCCGAGCACGCCGGGGAGCTGGGCGAGGCCCCAGCTGACGATCACGCCGGCAGGTGCTCCTGCGCAAAGGAGATGAACGCACGTGCGGCGCGCGTTTCGCTGCGCCCGCTAGCGCGGGCAAGGAAGATCTCGCGCACCGGGTCGAGCCCGCGGACGCGCGCAGTTGCGATGCGGCCGGCGTCGAGATCGGCCTCGATCGCGAGGCGGGAGATGAAGGCGATGCCGTGTCCGGCGACGACCGCGCTCCGCACGGATTCCTGCAGACCGAGCTCGAGGTGGACGTCGAGGTCGCGCAGCCGCATGCCGGCCTTGCGCAACTCGTCCTCGATGACCTGCCGGACGCCTGCCCCCTCCTGCATGACGATCAGCTTCTCGCCCTTCAGATCGTCGAGCGAGATCGTCTTGCCGGCGAAGCGATGAACTGACGGACAGGCGAGCACGACCTCGTCGCGAAAGAACGGCTCGAACGCGACGCCTCGGTGGCGGCGTCCCGCTCCTACGATGCCGAGCTCGAGCTCTCGCTCCCCGACTCGGTCGACGACCGTTTGCGTGTCGGAGACGATCAGCCGCACCCGGACGTCGGGATGCTGTTCCTGGAACTCGCAGAGCAGGAGCGGGACGACCGTGCCTCCGGGACCGGTCGACGCGCCCAGCTCGAGCGTGCCGGTGATCGCACCCTCGTCGTCCGCGTCGAGATCCTCGAGCAGGTGCTCCTCGGCGGCGAGCAGGCGCTGAGCCGAGGCGTAGAGGCGCCTGCCGGCCTCCGTCGGCTCCACGCGCCGGCCGGAGCGGTCGAGCAGCTGCCGCCCGAGCCGCTGCTCGAGGGAGCGGATCTGCAGGCTGACGGCTGGTTGGGTGACCCCGAGCCGTTCGGCAGCCTGGGAGAAGCTCTTCCTCTCGACCACGGCACAGAATGCGGCCAGCTGACGCGTGTCCATAAGCATTCATTATGCAACCCGGGGCCGAGTGAGGCAGTCTCTACGATCAGGACGTGGCCACGCCGCAGTCGAGCGACTCCTTCATCCTGCGGTTTTCGGAGCTGACCGAGGAAAGCGAGACCCGGCCGCGCGATGCCGCGCTGCGCGCGTTCGACATCACGCTCTCGGCGTTCTTCCTGCTCGTTTTGCTGCCGCTCACGGTGCCGATCGCTCTACTTCTCCTCCTGACGAGCGGACGACCGCTCTTCTACCGCGGCGAACGGGTCGGGCGCGGCGGTCACGTCTTCGAGATGCTCAAGCTCAGGACGCTGCGCGAAAATGCGGAGGAGCGGCTCGGCCCTTACCTCGGCGAGGAGCTCGTGCAGCGCACGCGAGGGGAGACGACCGCGATCGGGGGCTGGCTACGCGCGACGCAGCTCGACGAGATCCCGCAGCTCTGGAACGTCGTGCGCGGCGACATGAGCCTCGTCGGGCCGAGACCGATCCGGCCCCGCTTCTTCGCAGAGCTCGTGGAGGAGCTGCCGGCGTACTGGCAACGGCTCGTCGTCCGGCCCGGGCTCACCGGCTTCGCCCAGGTGCGTCGGGGCTACGAGACCTCGATGGCCGAGAAGCTCGCGCACGACCTCGAGTGGATCGCAGATCGTTCGTTGCGGCTGTACCTGCGCACGCTCGCAACGACCGCGTGGCGGGTGCTGGGCCAGTTCGCGCGCGGCCTCGCCGCGCGCAGCTAGCGCAGAAGCAGGCACGTGTCGCCGGTAGGGGCGCTAAACGTCGAGCCGCGCGTCCTCGAGGTCGAGATCGCGCTGGAGGCGACGCTCGACGTCGCCGCTGATCACGCCCCGGCGGCGGAGATCCACGATCTCGCTCCGCTCGGCCTCGAGCAGCTCTCGGCGGAGCCGCTGGTAGTTGAGCGAGCGCTCCTCGATGCTGCCGTCGTCGTCCCGGTCGAAGCGCGAGGAGAACCTGTCCCGGCGGAAACCGTACAACCCGCGCAGTCGTTCGGCCGTATCGTCGCGAACCCACTCTTCTCCCGTCAGCTCCTCGAGTCGCGCGAGCGCAGCGTCGGCCGCCTTGATCCGCGCCTTCGCGTCCTCCTTCTCGTCGAGGTGGTCGGCCTCGATCCCGAACATCCTGATGACGATCGGCAGCGTCAGCCCTTGGAACACGAGCGTCCCGAGGATGACGCAGAAGGTGAGGAAGATGATCAGATCCCGGTCGGGAAACGGGGCGCCCGAGTGCGTGGTCAGAGGGATCGCCAAGGCGGCGGCGAGCGACACCGCGCCCCGCATGCCGGACCACGCCACGACGAGCGGGTGGCCGATCGTTGCGCGCCCACGCTCGACCCGACGGGAGATGAGCTTCGGCAGGTACAGGAAGATCGGTGCCCAGATCAGTCTCGTGCCGACGACGGCAGCGGTTGTCAGGAGCCCGTACCTGATCAGTGTCCCTGCGGATTGTCCGGTCAGGACATCGAGGATGTGGGACAGCTGAAGGCCAACGAGGGCGAACAGCAGAGCGTTGAGGACGAAGAAGAGGATCTCGAATACTGCAACTCCTTGCAGCCGCGTCTGCACCGATGTGAGCTCGGGCGTTCGCCAGCCGAGGTAGATGCCGGCTGTGACCACGGCGAGAACGCCGGACGCGTCCGCCGCATTCGCCGGGATGAAGGCGAGGTACCCGGTCATGAGGGCGATCGTCACCTCGACCGGGGGATTGTCGAGCCTCCGCCGCAGTGCAGCGACGAGGAAGCCGACGACAAGCCCGATTCCCACGCCGCCCACGACGCTCCAGAGGAAGTGCCACGACGCGTTCCAGAACGAGAAAGCGCCCGACACCGCGGCGGTCACCGCAACGCGGTAGAGCACGAGCGCGGTGCCGTCGTTCACCAGCGCCTCACCCTCCACGACGGTGACGATTCGACGTGGGACGCCCAGCCGCCGCATGATCGCCGTCGCGGCGATGGGATCCGTGGGCGAGACGATCGCCCCGAGCACGAACGCCGCACTCCACGACATGGAATCGACCGCCGCGTGGGCCGCGACGGCGACGACTGTCATCGTCGCGATGACCAATCCGATCGCCAGCATCCCGATCGGACGGGCGTTCGCACGTAAGTCCCTCAAGGAGGTGAAGAACGCGGAGGCGTAGAGCAGCGGCGGCAAGACGGCGATGAGGACGACGTCAGGGGGCAACTGGAGCGTCGGGATGCCGGGTATGAAGCCGAGCGCCAGTCCCCCGAGCACGAGGAAGATCGGATAGGGAACGCGCAGCAGCGGCGCGGTCACGAGCATGGCCGCGACCGCCAGCAGCAAGCCCACCAGGAGGAGCTGCTCGTGCACCCCGAAGTGCATCCCGGGAGCCTACGCCGCTCCTACACTGCTGCGCATGTGCGGGATCTGCGGCATCGCCTCGACGAACGGCTCGGCCGTCACCGACCGCGTCGCGGCGATGAGCGCGACACTCGTCCACCGAGGCCCGGACAGCTTCGGCGAGTTCAGCGACGGGGACATTGCGCTCGCAGCCCGACGGCTCTCGATCATCGACCTCGAGACGGGCGACCAGCCGATCGCGAACGAGGACGGAACGCTGCACGTCGTCCAGAACGGCGAGATCTACAACTACCGCGAACTGCGCCGCGAGCTCGAGCACGCCGGACATCAGTTCCGCACCCAGGGCGATACCGAGGTGCCGCTGCACCTCTACGAGGAGCACGGCGACCGGTTCGCCGAGCGCCTGCGGGGCATGTTCGCGATCGCGATCTGGGATGCACGCCGGCGTCGGCTCGTCCTCGCACGCGACCGCTTCGGGATCAAGCCGCTCTACTACCGCGCGGCCGACGGCGAGCTCGCGTTCGCCTCCGAGCTACGCGCTCTACCCCGCGGCGAGATCGACCTCGATGCCCTGGAGGCGTTCCTCGCGTTCAACTCGATCCCCGCGCCCCTGACGATCTTCAGAGAGATCCGCAAGCTCCCGCCGGGCCAGCTTTTGACGTGGGAAGACGGCCGCCTCGCGTTGAAACGCTTCGCCCGGCCGGCGCCGATCGTCGAGCTACGCGAAGACGAGGAGGCGGAGCTCGTCGAGGAGCTCCGCTCACGCGTCCGCGACTCCGTGCGTGCGCACCTGGTCAGTGACGTTCCGGTCGGAGTTCTCCTCTCGGGCGGTGTCGACTCCGCGTTCCTTGCGGCGCTTGCTGCGGAGGAGAGCTCCGAGTCCCTGCGGACGTTCTCGATCGGCTTCGAGGAACGCTCGTTCGACGAGCTCGCCGACGCACGGCTCGTGGCGGAACGTTACGGGACGCAACACCGCGAGCTGATGCTCCGACCCGATGCCGCCTTGCTCCTACCGGCGCTCGCCGACGCGTTCGACGAGCCGTTCGCCGATTCATCCGCCCTGCCGACCTACCTCGTGTCGCAGCTCGCGGCGGGCGACGTCAAGGTCGCGCTTTCGGGCGAAGGGGGCGACGAGCTCTTCGGCGGCTACTACACGTACGCGGCGGACCTGCTGGCAGCCCGTGTCGGCGGCCTCGCGCGTCTGGCAGGTCCGCTCGTCGAGCGGCTGCCGACGTCGACGTCGAGGGCAAGCTTCGACTACAAGGCGAAGCGTTTCGTCCGCGCGGCACACCTGCCGCCGCTCGAGCGCCACCATGGCTGGAAGGAGATCTTTTCCCAGGAGCTCCGTGCCCAGCTCAGGGGCGTCCCCTCGGCGTTCGATCCCGTCGACATCCTTCGCGACAGATATCGCGAGACCGCTGGCGCCGACGAGCTCGCGCGGCTGCAGGACGTCGACCTCGGCATCTACCTCGTCGACGACCTGCTGGTGAAGACCGACCGCGCCTCGATGGCGCATTCGCTCGAAGCCCGCGTGCCGTATCTCGACACGGTCGTGACGAACCTTGCGCTCGCGCTGCCCACGCGGCACAAGATCCGCGGCCTCTCGAAGAAGGTGCTGCTGCGCAAAGCGGCAGCGCCGCTGCTCCCGAGAGAGATCGTCCACGGCAAGAAACGTGGTTTCTCGATCCCGGCGGCGGCCTGGCTGAGAGGCGAGCTCGAGCCGTTCGCGCGGGAGACGCTCTCGCGCGGGACGCTGCACCGTCAGGGCTTCTTCCGCCCCGAGGTCGTGCAGCGTCTGCTGGACGACCACGTCGACGGCCGCGAGGATCGCAGTCGCCAGCTCTGGGGCCTCCTGGCCTTCACGCTCTGGTACGAGCGGCACGTCGAGCGGACGCCGCAAGCGGCCGCGCGACCGGAAGTGCTCGTCGAGCGCTGACCTAGACTCCTCCGAATGGCCAGCCGACCTCTCGTCGTCCATGTCGTCGGCGCGCGGCCGAACTACATGAAAGTCGCGCCGGTCTACGCCGAATTGGAACGACGCGGCAACGTCGAGCAGCGGCTCATCCATACCGGCCAGCACTACGACTCGATCATGAAAGATGTCTTCTTCGCGGAGCTGCCGCTCCCGAGGCCGCATGTAGAGCTGGATGCGCAAACAACCGAAGACGCCTTGACCGAGCTCGAACGCGTCTTCGGTGAACTGCAGCCGGATCTCGTCGTTGTGGCGGGAGACGTCAACTCGACCCTCGCAGGCGCGGTCGCCGCCTCCAAGCGGGCGATCACTATTTGCCACATCGAGTCCGGCCTGCGCAGCGGGGACTGGTCGATGCCGGAGGAGCGAAACCGCGTCATCACCGACCACCTGTCGACGTTGCTCCTGACGCACAGCGACGACGCGGACAAGAATCTGGTGGCTGAAGCCCTCACCGATAGGATCTCATTCGTCGGGAACACGATGATCGACACGCTCCGAGCGAACGAGGACGCAGCGCTCGCGCTCGAGGCTTGGCGTGAGTTCGGGCTCGAGGCTGGAGGCTACGTCCTCGTCACTCTCCATCGCCCGAACCTCGTCGACGATGCCGGCCTGCTCGCGCAGACGATCGCCGCGCTCGACGACGTCGCCGAGTCTTTGCCGGTGATCTTTCCGGTGCACCCGCGGACTCGACGAAATCTCGACGGCTCGACACGCCTCCTCCTGACGGAACCGCTGCCGTACCGGCAGTTTCTCTCGCTCGAAGCACAAGCCGCCGCGGTGGTGACCGACTCGGGCGGAATTCAGGAAGAAACGACAGTTCTCCGGATCCCCTGCTTCACGCTGCGCCAGAACACCGAACGACCGATCACGATCGAGCTGGGCACGAACAGGCTCCTCGGCCTCGAGCCGGAACGGCTGCGCGAGCTACCAACGCTCCTCGCCAACCCGAAGCACGGGCAGATCCCACCGCTCTGGGATGGGCGGGCCGGAGAGCGGGCCGCTGAAGCGATCGAATGCTTGGTGTTTGGAGCTACAGCCTGAAGGTCTGGGTGGACATGACGGCGTCGGCGCACGTGCTCGTGTTCCGGCCGTTGATCCAGCTGTTGCGTGAGCGGGGCGACGAGGTCGAAATAACCGCGCGCGAATATGCGCAGACGTTGCAGCTGCTCGAGTTGCACCGGCTCGAGGCGACCGTCGTCGGGCGCCACGGCGGGCGTTCGCGAGTCGGCAAGGCGCGTTCGCTCGCGTCGCGACTGCGTGCACTGCGCATATGGGCGCGCCCTCGCGACTTCGACCTCGCACTGGCACACGGGTCGCACGAGCTCACCATGACGGCGCGGCGACTCGGAATCCCGAGTGCGACGACGCACGACTACGAGTTCGCGCTGCTGCAGCACCATCTCGGTATGCGCGCGGCGACGAAGGTGATCGTGCCGGATTCGATCCCGGACGAGCGTCTCGCGCGCTTCGGCGTCAGGCCGCCGAAGCTCCTGCGGTACCCAGGCCTCAAGGAGGAGTACTACCTCTCGGACTTCGAGCCCGACCCTGCAGTGCTGCAACACCTCGGAGTCGACCGTGACCGCGTGCTCGTGGTGCTACGCCCACCCCCCGACGTCTCGCTCTACCACCGGCATTCCAACCCGCTCTTCCCGCAGACGCTCGCCTCTCTCGGCAACCTCGAGTCGGTGCACGCCGTCGTCCTGCCGCGGACCGACGAGCAGCGCGAATACGTCCGCGAGCTCGCGCTGCCGTCCGTGATCGTCCCGGATCGCGCAGTCGACGCCCAGAGCCTGATCGCTCTCGCCGACGTCGTCGTCTCCGCCGGCGGGACGATGAACCGCGAAGCCGCCGCACTGGGGGTGCCGGTCTACACGACGTACGGTGGTCGACTCGGCGGGGTTGACGAGGAACTGATCCGTCAGGGCAGGCTGAAACCGCTCACCGACCCGCGGGCCCTCGAGCTGCAAAAACGGCAGGCGGGCTCAGGCAGCCGCGTCCGCCGCGACCCGGCGGTCTTGCTCGACCTGCTTCTCACCGCACGCGGCGACGACGCGTAGGACGTCTCCGCCGTAGCGATCGAGCTTCGTCGGCCCGACCCCTGGCACGGTTGCGAGCTCCGCCAGGTCATGCGGACGGCGTCCCGCGATGTCGGCGAGCGTCGAGTTGTGGAAGACGACGTAGGCCGGCAGGTCGTCGGCGGTTGCGCGTTCCAGGCGCCATCGCTTCAGCGCCGCGTACACGGGATCGTCGGGCTCGGCCACCTTCGTCAAGGGCCGGGTCGCGATTCCGAGCTCGCCGAGGAAGCGGCTCTGCTTCCCGCTCCACGTCAAAGCGAGTTGTCGCTTCGCCCGCGTCAGCCCGACGTAGAAGAGACGCCGTTCCTCCGCGATCTCGCCCGGCTTCTTCGCCTGTCTGATCGGGAGCTCCTTCTCCTCGATACGCGGGATGAACACCGCCTCGAACTCGAGCCCTTTGGCCCCGTGCAATGTCAGCAGATGGACGCCGCGCCGGTCCGCACCCGTAGACCCGAAGCGAGCCTCCAGGTCTGCGATGAACTCTCGGGTCGTCCGAACGCCGTCGTCGAACTCCTCCGCAAGGCGGATGAGACGTCCGAGATCGGACTGGCGCACCATCTCTCGTTCACCGAGCTTCTCGGGCAGCCGCTCGCGCCAGCCGGCCTCTGTTGCGTAACCCCGCACCGACGTTGAGACCTCGACCGACTCGACCCTGCGCAGCCGGCGCAACAGTTGGCGCGCGCCCTCGCGCGCAAGCAACGACGCGCCCTGGAACGGGATCTTCGCTTCGTGCAGTGGCTCCTCGAAGTCGGCCAGCCTTGCGTTCGTGCGGGACAGGATCGCAATCTCCTCGAACCGAATGCCCTCCCGGTTCAACGAACGCACGCGTTCGACCACGAAAGCTACTTCGCCTTCGCGGGACGAGAATGACTGCGTGACCGGGTCCGGCCCGGCGCCGAGTGTGGCGCGCAGAATCTTCTCCGCACCGCCAAGGGCCGGGACGATCCGGTTCGCCAGCGCGAGCACCTCCGGCGACGAGCGGTAGTTGTCCTCGAGCCTGATCACGGTCGTGTTCGAGAAGCGTGCCGGGAGACCGAGCAGGTATGCGGGCGTCGCGCCTGTGAATGCATAGATGGACTGATAGTCGTCGCCGACGGCACAGAGCTCGTTGCGGTCCCCGAGCCACCGGTCGAGGAGCGTCTGCTGCAGCAGGTTGACGTCCTGATACTCGTCCACGGTGAATGCGCTGAAGTACTCGCGCACTTCCGCAAGCGTTTCTGGGCGGTCGTCGAAGAGGCGGACAGTCAGCTCGAGCACGTCCTCGAAGTCGACGAAGCCACGCTCCTCCTTCTCGGCCTCATAGCCGCGAAAGATGCGGAACATCAGATCGGGCGGGATCGGGGGCTCGTGGTCGCCGAGCTCGTCGAGATAGGTGGCCGGAGTCAGCCTGCGGTTCTTGGCCCACTCGACTTCGGTCGCGAGGTCACCCGCAGGGCGGAACTTGTACGGCGGCGGCAGCGTGTTGCCGAGCTGGCGGAGCAAGAGGGCCTTCGAGGCCATGATCCGGTCCGGCGGATCGCCGAGCCGGTGCAGTTGACGCAGCGCCGCCGAGTGGAACGTCCGCGCCGTGACGCCGCCGACGCCGAGCCGCTCCAGCCGCCCGCGCATCTCGGTCGCTGCCTTGTCGGTGAACGTGACCGCGAGGATCTCGTGGGGCTCGAACTCGCCGATCGCGACCTGGTTCGCGATCCGGCGCGTGATCGTCGTCGTCTTTCCCGATCCCGCGCCGGCAAGGATGCAGACAGGCCCGCGCACGGTCTCGACGGCGCGGCGCTGTTCCGGGTTCAGCCCGGCGAAGATGCGGTCGACGTCCATCCGTCCACCCTAGAAGGGCGTGAAGACGGAGTTGATCCAACTTACGCACGGCGCTGTAACGGCTTCATTCAGCGCGCTCGGCCGGGGACATAGCCGCGCATAAACAGCGTCGTCGCCGAGAGGAAAGCCAGGAGAAGCACCGTGGCGCCGGCGCCGATGCCGGCGTCTCCCCAGCTGAACCCGGATTGGGGCGTGGTCAAAGGGCCAGCCTGGGCCATCAGTTGTGCCACCAATCGGTGGTCGCGGACGTCCGGCGGAGCTAGACCACCGATGATCTCCGGCTCGTGCGTTAGGCCGACGTGAGCGGGTGAAACGGCGAAACGGGGGTGACCGGGTGGATCCGCGGCGGCCGTTCCCGCGGTGTACGCGATCAGAGCGGCTGCCACCACGAGGCCGCCCGCCAGTCGCAGACGAGTAGTGCGTGCTCGTTCTCGGGGTTCTCGGTGTGTCGAGATCCGCATGTTCCTTTCCTCCTTGTGAGCTGGCCCTTGCCTACGAGAGAGGATCGCGCGGGGGTGTTGAAAGTTCGTTGCAGCGTTGTTGAATGGAGGCGTGGAGATCCGCGTCCTGGGCCCGCTGGAGATCGTCGAGGACGGCCGCATCCTTCGTCCGGGAAGTCGCAAGCAGGTCGCCTTACTTGCTCTGCTGGTACTCCGAGGCGATCGCGGCGCCTCCCGCGATGTGCTGATCGAAGAGCTCTGGCGCGGAAATCCGCCCGCTGGTGCGGAGACGACCCTTCGGTCCTACGTCTCGCGTCTGCGCTCGATCGTGGGAGTCGACCGGCTCCAGACGCGGAGACTCGGCTATGCCCTCGTACTCGACCCGGAGGAGCTGGACGCACATCGCTTCGAGCAGCTCCTCGCCGCCGGCCGCGATGCACTTGCCTCCGAGCAGGCGGTTGGGGCGACGACTCAGCTCCGTGAAGCGCTAGCCCTTTGGCGCGGCGACGCTCTCGAAGACGTCCGCGACGAGCCGTTCGCGCAGGCCGACGTCGCCCGTCTCGAAGAGCTGCGCCTGCAGGCGTTGGAGGAGCGGATCGAGGCGGACCTCGCGCTCGGCCGTCACGAATCGGTCGTGCCCGAGCTCGAGACGCTCGTCGGCGAGCACTCGGTCCGGGAACGGCTCTGCCGCCAGCTCATGATCGCGCTCTACCGTTCCGGGCGGCAGGCGGAGGCATTGGCCGCCTACGCCAACGCCCGGCGAACGCTCTCCGACGAGCTCGGGCTCGAACCCGGACACGACCTCCGAGCCCTCGAACGCGCCATCCTCCGCCAGGACGCTTCGCTCGAGCTTCCCCGCGCGTACTCAGAGTCGACCAAGCCCGCGCGAGGGACTTTCGTCGGCCGGCAGGGCGAGCTCGAAACGCTCGTAAACGGATTCGCCGAAGTGCACAACGGACACGGTCGGGTCTTCCTCCTCGTCGGGGAGCCCGGCATCGGCAAGAGTCGCCTCGCAGAGGAGTTGACGCGCCATGCGCAGGCCAACGGTGCAGACGTTCTCGTAGGCCGCTGCTGGGAGGCGGGCGGAGCGCCCGTCTACTGGCCGTGGGTGCAGGCGCTGCGGACGTGCATCCGTCTGCGCGATCCTGCGGAGCTTCGCGCCGAGCTCGGTGGAGGGGCTCCCGAGATCGCACATCTGATACCCGAGCTGCGGGAACTCTTCCCCGAGCTCCCGCGCCTCGTCGCGCCCGAGTCCGAGGGAGCACGTTTCCGTCTCTTCGAGGCCGTGGCAGCGTTCCTGCAGCGAGCGAGCCAACTGCGGCCGATCGTGCTCATCCTCGACGACCTGCATGCCGCGGACGCTCCGTCACTGCTTCTTCTTCAATTCGTCGCTCGCGAACTTGCGGACGCGAGGCTGCTCCTGCTCGGCGCCTATCGCGACGTCGATCCAACGATCGGAGGAAGGCTGGGCGGCGCGGTGTCCGAGCTCGTGCGCGAACCCGTCACCACGCGGATCGCCCTCTCCGGCTTGACGCAGGACGACATCGCCGCCTACATCGAGGTCGCGGCGGGCTCGAGGCCGCACGCGGACGTCGTCGGGGCCATTCACGACGAAACGGAAGGAAACCCACTGTTCGTGTCCGAGGTCGTTCGGCTGCTCGCTGCCGAAGGCGCCCTGGACGAGGCCTTACATGAACTGCGCGTTCCGGACACCGTGCGCGGCGTCATCGAGCACCGCTTGCGGCGCCTTTCCGACGAGGGTCGGAACCTTCTCGTCCTCGCATCGGTACTGGGCCGTGAGTTCGGTATCCGGGAACTCGCCAGGCTCGCGGACGAATCGCCTGCCGACACACTCGCAATCCTCGACGAAGCCATGGCGGAGCGCATCGTCGGCGAAGTACCGGGTGGCGGCGACCGCCTGCGCTTCGCGCACGTCCTCATCCGCGACACGATCTACGACGGCCTTACGGTCGCCCGCCGCATGGAGCTCCATCGCCGCGCGGGCGAGGCGCTCGAATCCTTCTACGCCGACAGCGAGCCGCACCTCACGGAGCTGTCCCACCACTTCTACGCGGCCGCTCCGGCCGGGGAGACGGATCGGGCGATCAAGTACACGCGACTCGCGGCTGATCGGGCGGCACGACTACTTGCCTATGAAGAAGCCGCGCGTCTCTACGAGCTGGCGTTGACCGTGAGCGACGACGATGTCGAACGCTGTAACCTGTTCCTCGCGCTCGGCGAAGCCCTGGCGAGAGCCGGCGACACCCCGGCGTCGAAGCATGCGTTCCGCCGGGCTTTCGAGCTCGCCGATACCGAAAGGCTGCCCGAGAAGCTGGCGCAAGCCGCGTTCGGTTACGGCGGCAGGATCCTCTGGGAGGTCTCCAGGGACGACCGTGAATCTCTGCCGCTCCTCGAGCATGCTCTGGCCGCCCTCGGCGAGGGCGACAGTCCTTTACGCGTCAGGCTCCTTGCGCGTCTTGCGGCCGGGCCGTTACGAGATTCCAGCTTTCCGGCCGAGAAGAAGGCGGCTCTGAGCGAAGAGGCGGTCGCCATGGCCCGGCGCATCGGCGACCCGACCACGTTGGTGTACGCGCTCTACGGCTACCTGCTCTCGCACATTGGCCCCGACACTCGACCGGATGCTCTGCAAGTAGCGGAGGAATGCACGACCCTTGCGATGGAGGTCGACGACAAAGAGCGTGCGGTCGAAGGCCACGAGCATCTGTACCAATTCCTCCTCGAGCGGGGCGACATCGGAGCAGCACGGCCGCACCTCGAGATGGTTGTGAAGCTGGCCGACGAGCTCCGGCAGCCGCCGCACCTTTGGATCTCGGCGGTGAATCAGGCGACCCTGGCGCTTCTGCAAGGACGATTCGACGAGGCAGACAAGCTGATTCACGAGGCGCTCGAGATCGGCGGCGAAATCCTCTGGAATGCGAAGGTCTCGTACCGCTTACAGCTCTACGCGCTCCGGCGCGCGCAAGGACGCCTCGAGGAGCTCGTGGAAGCCTTCGCAGCGGACCTGGAGGCCTTCCGCTACAGGACGTACCCGATTCTCGACTGCATGCTCGCGCGACTCCATGACGAGCTCGGCCGCAAATCGGAGGCGCGTGCGATCTTCGAGGAGCTCGCGGCTGACGAGTTCGCCGCGTTGCCGTTCGACGAGGAATGGCTTGTCAGCTTGAGCCTCCTGGCGGAGGTGGCGCACTCGCTCGGAGACAAGGCACGCGCGGCGTGCTTGTACGAGAAGCTCTCGCCCTATTCGGACTGGGTTGGACTTGCGTATCCGGAGATCAGCATGGGCTCGGTTTCCCGGTGCCTCGGCGTGCTCGCGTCGACGCTCGGACGCTGGGACGACGGAGAGCGCCACTTCGAGAAAGCGCTCACGATCAACGAACGCGCCGGAGCGCGACCTTGGCTCGCGTACACGCAAGAGGACCATGCGCGAATGCTGCTCGAACGCCAAGCCCCGGGCGACCTCGAGCGGGCCGAACAACTTCTCGCAGCCGCGGCGACGACGTACCGCGAGTTGGGCATGAGCGCCGCGCTCGTGAAGGCGTCCAGCTAGTGCAGCGTGTCTTCCAACACCGCGGCGCCGGCCCGCCTCGGGTCCCGCAACATCGCGGTCAGGCGCGAGACGACATCGAGGGTCTCACCACGTTCCACCATCCGCTCGAGGTCGCCGAGCCCCTCGTCGAGCCAGTCGGCGTCGATCGGCGGACGCGCGGCGCGGAGGATCTTCGGGTGTGAGGTGGGTCCGACTGTTTCGCCGTCGGTCCAGAGCTCCTCGTGGAGCTTCTCCCCGGGACGGACGCCCACGAAGGTGATCGCGATGTCGGTCTTGGGATCCCTGCCCGAAAGGCGGATCATGTTGACCGCCAGGTCGAGGATCTTCACCGGTTCACCCATGTCGAGCACGTAGACCTGGCCGCGACCGCCGATCGCACCGGCCTGCACGACGAGCGACACCGCTTCGGGGATGGTCATGAAGTAGCGCGTCATGTCCGGATGGGTGACCGTCACCGGGCCGCCCTTCTCGATCTGGCGCCGGAAGATCGGGATCACGCTGCCCGAGGAGTTGAGGACGTTGCCGAAGCGAACGGCGACGAAGCGGGTGCTGATGTCCTTGCGATGTCCGTAGGCTTCGACGATCCACTCGCAGAGCGCCTTCGACTGACCGAGCAGGTTCTTGGGGTTGGCGGCCTTGTCCGTCGAGACGAGCACGAACCGTTGGGTGCCGTATTCGACCGCGACATCAGCCATCACCCGCGTCGCCAGCGTGTTGTTGCGCACGGCTTCGAGCGGGTTGGCTTCCAGGAGCGCAACGTGTTTGTACGCGGCGGCGTGGAAGACGACGCCTGGCTTGTAGCGCTCGAAGACCTGACTCATCTTGGCGCGGTCGCCGCAGTCCCCGAGCACCGTCGCGACCGCCGAGAAGTCGCGCTCGCCCACGAGCTCGCGCTCGATGTCGAAGAGCGCCGCCTCCGAGTGCTCGACGAGCACGAGCCGCGCGGGGCCGACTCGGGCGATCTGGCGGCAGAGCTCGGCGCCGATCGAGCCTCCGGCACCGGTGACGAGGACGGTCTCGCCGGAGAGGTACTTCGCGATCGAGCCCATGTCGACCTCGACCGGCTCGCGGCCGAGCACGTCCTCCACCTGAACCGGTCGGATCTGCCCCGCGAGGTTGAGGTCGCCGGAGATCAGCTCGTAGAGCCCGGGCAGCGTCTTGACGGCGACGTTCGCGGCCTGCGCTATCTCGACCACCTGCTGGCGGATCTCGCCCGACGCGGACGGAATCGCGATCAGTACCTCGTCCGGCGGGTTGTCGCGCAGGATGTGCGGCAGATCCTGGGTCGTGCCGAGCACGCGGATGCCGTGGAGGCGGATGTTCTTCTTACGCGGGTCGTCGTCGATGAGGCCGATCGGCGTGTAGCCGCCCGCGGGAGTCTTGAGCATCTCCCGGACCACGAGCTGGGCTGCGTCCCCGGCCCCGACGACAATGACTTCTTTGCCGCGCGCTACGAGCGACGCCGCGCCGGGCCGCTCGATGAGACTCCGCGCGATCAGGCGGGTGCCGGCGACGAACGCGAGCAGGATCAACCAGTCGAGCACGGCAATCGACCGCGGCAGCGGGAAGCCGTGGACCGGATGGGCAAAGTAGACGACGAGGTCGGCGACGATGCACGCGGCGGTGACGCCGCGCGCCGCGCCCCACATGTCTCGCGTCGAGACGTAGCGCCACCAGCGGTTGTAGAAGCCGAAAGCGATGAAGATGGCGAGCTTGATCGCGATGACGACGAGGATCGTGTCGATCATCAGGCGGTGGTACGGGCCCGGCACGCCCTTGTCGAAGCGCAACCAGAACGCGAGCCACCAGGCGATCGCGATCAGCGCTCCGTCCGCGAGCAGCTGCCAGAGGCGATGTCTGTTCACGGGGATCAAGAGGCAACCGGCGCCGACGCCTGAACGACGGAGACAACCTGTTCCTGCGTTGTCGCGTCGATGCCCGCCCAGATCGGGACCGAGAAATTCTCCTGCGCGAGCTGCTCCGTCACGGGCAGTGCGCCACGTTGGTAGCCGAGATACGCAAGCGCCGGTTGGAGGTGCATCGGTGTCGTGTAGTACACGGCGCTGCCGATTCCGGCCTCCTGCAAGGCCGCCCGAATGCGGTCGCGCTCGGGCGAACGGCAGACAAACAGGTGGTAGACGTGGCCGGGCTCGTCCTCGGGAAGCTCGCACACCGCATCGAGCCCGAGCTCGGCGTAACGAGCGGCGGCCTCGCGCCGCAGCGCAACCCAGCGGTCGAGCTCGGAGAGGAAGATGCGCAGCACCGCGGCCTGAATTTCGTCGAGGCGCGAGTTGTAGCCGATCAGCTCGAAGTCGACCTTGTCGCGGGAGCCGTGGAAGCGAAGCATCCTCACGCGTTCCGCAAGCTCGGGATCGTCCGTTGAGACGAGCCCGCCGTCTCCGATACAGAAGAGATTCTTCGTCGGATAGAAGCTGAAGGTGGAGGCGACTCCGCTCCGCGCGATGTCGGGCGACCCGAACGCCTGCGCGGCGTCCTCGATCAGGGGAAGGCCGAGCTGGCCGAGCTCCGCGAGCGGCGCCGGGCGCCCGAAGAGATGGACGGCAAGTATCGCCTTGGTACGCGAACTGATTCGCGCAGCAACGTCCTCGGGATCGAGGTTCATCGTTCCGGCGTCTACGTCCGCGAAGACAGGCGTAGCGCCGCGGCGGGCGATCGCCTCTGCAGTCGCATAGAAGGTGAACGA
>VAXG01000128.1 GCA_005883355.1 Actinomycetota bacterium
CACGGCGACATTCCCATGTCGGTTCGAGCCATGAAGGCCGGTGCAGTCGAGTTTCTCACGAAGCCGTTTCGCGAACAGGACCTGCTCGATGCCATTCGCCACGCGATCGAGCGTGATCGCGTGACACGCACGGAGAGGCTGGAGCTCGCCGAGCTTCGTCGTCGGTATGACTCGCTGACTCCTCGCGAGCGGGACGTGATGGCCGCCACCGTCGCCGGTCTACTCAACAAGCAGATCGCCGGGCAGTTGGGAACCAGCGAAGCCACGGTCAAGGAACAACGTGGGCACGTGATGCAGAAGATGCAGGCCGGGTCTCTGGCCGATCTGGTCCGGAGCGCCTCGCGCCTCGGAATTACCCCTGCCGGGAGTGGGCCAACCCCACCAAGGTAGGGTAGACGCGTCCCGCCTGACGATCTAGCCTAGTCGCAGATCAACTCGATTCCGACGTTCACTGAAGGACAGCGAGGGACGCATGGGTGAGAGCGACAGGCCGGTGGTCTCCGTCGTGGATGATGACGAATCACTGCGCCGGTCTCTCAGAAATCTCCTGCGGTCGGTGGGCTTCGGAGTGGAGACGTTCGCCTCTGCGGAAGAGTTCTTGAGATCCGCCCAGCGAGAGAACACCGGTTGCCTGGTGCTCGATCTGCGGATGACCGGGATGAGCGGCCTCGACCTCCTGCGGCATCTGGCGGTCGCAGACTCCGGCATTCGTGTTGTCGTCCTGACTGCGCACGGCGACGAGGAGACGCGCCGGCGGTCCCTGCAGGCCGGCGCGGTCGCGTTCCTCGACAAACCCTTCCGCAGTGATGCCCTGCTGGATGCTGTACGGGGCCGACCCTCGAGATGGAGGACTGGACATGAGTCTTGAAGCGGTTCTCGAACCCGAAACGAGCACGGTGGCGCATGTGCCGCGCGCAGACCGGGATCGCGGCCTCGTGGTAGCGCTTCAGCAGCACGAGTCGACGGCGGCGGAGTGGCTTGTCGCCACATACGGTGAGCGCGCGTATCGCTTGGCCATGAGCATCACGGGAAACGAGCAGGATGCAGAAGAGGTCGTGCAGGACGCGTTCTGGAGCGTGGTCCGGAAGATCGATACGTTCAAGGGTGAGTCGGCCTTCGGCTCCTGGCTCTACCGGATCGTCGCGAACGCGGCCTACCAGAAACTCCGCGGCCGGCGGAGCCGAGATCGGGACCTGTCCTTGGATGAGGTGCGTCCGCCGTTCGATGCACGAGGCCGCCACGTCGGACCCATGGCCGACTGGTCGGCCCGCGTCGACGATCACTCGGTCCAGACTGAATTGCGGGTGGCGCTGACCTCGGCGATCAACGACTTGCCCTCCGTCGCTCGGACGGTGCTGGTCCTGCGAGACGTCGACGGCCTGTCGAATCTCGAGATCGCGGAAGTCGTGGGCCTCAGCGTCCCGACCGTGAAGGCTCGCGTGCACCGGGCCCGGTTGTTCCTCCGGAAAAGGCTGGGCGATGCCATGACGACGTTGGATGCAACGGCCGCCCTTTCATACGGCTCGTGAATCAGATGGCCGAGGCGGACGTGAAATCACTGGAAAGCCTCCCGGAGGCCTACCCCGCGACGACCGGCGGGGCCGAAGGGGCGAGCAGCGAACTGCCGGCGTGCAGACTCCGCCGTGTGACGCAGTACGTCCAGGAGAATCTGCATCGGGAGCTTCGGCTCGCGGAGCTCAGTGCCCTCGTCCACATGAGCCCCTACCATTTCGCCCGACTCTTCAAGCGAAGCACCGGCGTGCCCCCGCATCGATTCCTGGTCCGGCGCCGCATCGACGCGGCTCGAGCGTTACTGGCGGCTCGAACGGCGCCGATCGCTGAGATCGCGCAGATAGTGGGATTTCGGACGCCGAGTCACTTCACGACGACGTTTCGACGGGTCACGGGGATGACGCCGAGCGCGTACCGCAGCGAGGCGGGCGCCGTCAGTCTGGTGAGGTAACTCCGTCGTGGCCACGGTTGATGCCTTCGGTCAGCCCACCTTGTCGGCGTCAATCGGCAGCGTGAACTGAAAGACGGCGCCGCGCGGCACATTTGCGGTCGCCCAGAGCCGCCCGCCGTGGGCCTCCACGATCGAGCGGCTTATCGCCAGCCCCATGCCCATCCCTTGAGGCTTGGTGGTATAGAAGGCGTGGAAGAGGCGGTCGAGACCACCCGGATCCAGCCCAGGGCCCGAATCTCGCACGGCGACGAGCATGCCCTGCGAGTCGTCTTTGGCAGAAGTGATGAACAACTCTCGCGGAGCATCGCTGACTTCATTCATCGCTTCGATGGCGTTGATGATCAGATTGAGGAGCACTTGCTGTAATTGAATTCGATCACCCAGAATGAGAGGCAGGTCCTCCGCGAGCCGCGCCCGGAGTGAGACACCATTGCTCTGCACCTCGCTGCGCGCCAGGGCGACGACCTCGAGGATAGTTTCGTTCACGTCAACCCAGTCCTTCCGCGAAGGCGCCTTCGTGGCCAGGGCGCGAATCCGGGCGATGATTTCGCCGGCCCGATGACCGTCTGCGATGACCGCCTCGGCGGATTGCCTTGCCTCCTCCAGGTTCTGAGCCGCGAGCCAGTGCACGCACGCCGTGGCGTTGTTGACCACGGCGGCGAGCGGCTGATTGATTTCATGGGCGATCGAGGCCGTCAGCTCTCCCAGCGTTGCCACTCGCGTGACGTGGGCCAGCTCCGCCTGAGCACGGTGCAACGCGTCCTCGGCCCGCTTGCGCTCGATGAACTGCCCAATCTGGCTGCCGATGGTGGCCATGATGTTGAGCAGGTTGGGGTCGGGCCGCCGTATCTCGTGGCTGAAGAACTCCATGACCCCGAGGACTTCGCCGCCGAGCAGGATGGGAATGGCGAGCGCCGCGTGCAGCCCTTCCCGCGCGGCGATGGGTGCACGCAGAAAATTAGCATCCTGCACGACATCGGGAATGAACGCGGGTTTACGGCTCAACCACGCTCGCCCCGGCAGCCCGACCCCGGGCTTCAACGTGCTCTCGCGGCTGGCGGCCTCGAAGTCCGGGACCTCGACGGATTCTTTGCGCCACATCTCTATGCAGCGCAGCACCCCCGCCTCGCGGTCGTCGCGCCACAGCGCGCCCAGGTCCCAGCCGAGGCAGTCGCACACGGCCCGAAGTATGTCGGGCGTGGCTTCTTCGAGCGTGGTCGCCTCCGCGAGGATGTGTGTGACCGCATGTTGCGCCATGCGGCGATGCTCGGCCCGCTTACGCTCGGTGATGTCTTGCACGGTGCCGAACACGCGAAGGAGCCGGCCCGACCCGTCCCTCACTACATCGCCCTCACTGCGGACGAAGCGCACCTCGCCGTCGGGCCGCACCACGCGATATTCCACGTCGTAGCGGCGGCCACCCCGAAGCGCCTCGGCCACTGCCGCCGCACGCATGGCACGATCTGCGGGGTGGAGTAACGCCTGGACGTCGTCAAAGCTCAGCCTGCGTTCCTGAGGCCGCAGTCCAAAGATGCGGTAGTTTTCGTCCGACCACGTGTAGCGATTGGTCGCGAGATCGCGCTCCCAGTAGCCGACGTGTGAGATGCGCTGGGCCTCTTCCAGTCTGCGCTCGCTTTCGCGCAGGCTGCGAAACATCAATAAGCTGGTCAGCGCGTCCTCCAGCCGTCGGCCGATCTCCTGGAAGAGCCGTTCTTCCTGCGGTGTCCACGCTCGCGCGTACGAGCATTGATGCAGCCCCAACATGTAGGGCTCGTCCCCTTTGGGGTAGATCGCCATGGCAAGCATGGACTGGATGCTGAAGCGCTTCGCGGCCTCCGCCGGCAGCGGATGGCCGGAGGCCGGACCAAATCGCACAGGACTGCTGGACGCTCTGACGGTCCGGAAGGCTCTCGCGATGTCCGGATCGACGGGCAGCTCGCGTCCCAGGGCGAAGGCACCAGGGACTTCGAGCCGAGTGTGCTCCATGGGCACGTTCCACGACGCGGCGTCCGGATCACAGGGATGGACCAGCCACGATCGATCGCAATTGAAGACCGACAGGACGACATCAAGCACATCGCTCATCATCTGCTCGAGGTCGTTCGTTCCCTGCATGGCGCGGTTCACCCAATCCATGCTCTCGAGGAACCAGAGATGGGCCTGGTGCTCCGCCTCCGCCCGCCGGCGCTCGGTCACATCCATGGAGGTGCCGACGAACTGGACGAGATCGCCGGCGGCGTTGAGCACGGAATGGCCGACGGCGTGGAGGCACTTCACCGTTCCGTCCGGAAGAACGATGCGGTAATCCGCCTCGAACTCCATCCCGTCCCGGACGGCCTTCTCGACGATCGCGGCGACGCGCTCTCGGTCCTCCGGATGAATGCGCTGGCGAAATTCGTCCGTCGATGGTCGATCGCTTTGGGGATCGAAGCCAAACAAGCGGAAATTCTCCTCGGAGGAGTGGGTGAGCTCGCCGGTGGCGATGTCCAGGGCCCAACTGCCCGTATGGCTCAGCCGCTGCGCTTCGGCCAGATAGGTCTCGCTCCGCCGGAGGGCCTCTTCGGCACGCTTGCGATCGCTGATGTCCTCGATGTTGGCGACGAACCCCGCCGGCCGTCCCCGCTCATCGGTGAAGGGCGCGCACGCCAAGGCGGCGTCGAATTCCGAGCCGTCTTTGCGCATGATCCGGATCTCGAGCCCCGAGGATCCCTCGCCGCGAATGAGCTGTGCCAAGAGCGACGCCCATCGCTTCTCGATGCTCTCCGGCAGCGGAATTCTACGACCGACGATCTCATCGGCTTTCCAGCCAACAAGGCGCTCGAATGCAGGGTTGCAGCGCTGGACGGTCTGGTCCCGTCCGAAGAGCACGATGCCGACCGGTGAGGCATCGAGGATTGTTTGCAGCTCGGCGGTGGTCCGCCGCAATTCACCCGCCCGTTTGGTCACCTTTATCTCGAGCTCGTCGCGCGCGAGACGGAGCTGTTCCTCGGCGCGGCGACGCTCGTGAATGAGGCGTGCGCTCTGGAAAGCCGTCGCGGCGTGATTCGCAGCCACGGAGAGGAGCAGCTGGTCGGTCTCGGAGGGAAAATCGCTCCGATCACATGCGACGGCAACCAGCCCACCGTCGGCATTGACGCCGATCGGCATGACGAGACCGCGGCACGGCTGTCCGCCGCCGACGTCTGGAATGACTTCCCTGCGTGAATATCGGCCGTCGGCAGCGACGTGCCGCTGCAGCCATTCCGGAAAGGCATTCCACGCATCGCCCCGCGTGACGTCGACGGCGGCGCCGCCGTTGGGATCGCACAGGCGCACGAAAGCGAAATCGAGGTGCAACGACCCGACCAGCACGTCGGCAAGCCCGGCGGCGATCGCAGGCGGTTCTCTCCCGACCCACGCCGCTGGGATCGTCGAAAGCGCCACGAGATCCCTGAGCGCTGTTCGGAGCCGCTGGAGGTCGCCGGGATCCACTGACTTCAGCTCGCCATGCTTACGCTCTTGCGACCCGACCGTCGCTCCCGGATCTCGAGGAGGAACTGGTCAGGAGAAACGAAGAACGGGTTCTCCTGCAGCACCCCGCCGATAATCACGACCGGGTGCGTCCGCATGACGTCCATGGCCACGCTCGAGCCGAATTTCGACAGATCGTACGTGCAGATCACCGGATCGTCGTACTTGGGGAGCACGTAGTTGAGGCGTGTCTCGTATTCGACCAGGTCATCGACACCCTGTTTGTCGAGCAGCGCCCATTCCATATGCGCCAGCAGCCTGGTGAGCGGGTAGCCGGTCGCGGCGCCCGACTGGAGCACCTCTTCGATCAAGGC
>VAXG01000129.1:0-422 GCA_005883355.1 Actinomycetota bacterium
TTCGGATGGGGTGGCCGCCAACTACGACTTCACCTATGTGACGGGGCACCTGACGGTGACGGTGGCGCATCTGACGGTGACGGCGCAGAACAAGAGCCGTGAGTATGGGGATGCGAATCCGGCCTTCACGCATCTGACGACTGGCTTCAAGAACAGTGAGACCGAGTCGGTTCTGACGACGGCGGTGGCTTGCGGCTCGGCGGCGACGGCGACGAGCTCGGTTGCTGGTAGCGCGTACGACATCACCTGTTCGGATGGGGTGGCCGCCAACTACGACTTCACCTATGTGACGGGGCACCTGACGGTGACGGTGGCGCATCTGACGGTGACGGCGCAGAACAAGAGCCGTGAGTATGGGGATGCGAATCCGGCCTTCACGCATCTGACGACTGGCTTCAAGAACAGTGAGACCGAGTCGGTTC
>VAXG01000129.1:595-11206 GCA_005883355.1 Actinomycetota bacterium
TATGGGGATGCGAATCCGGCCTTCACGCATCTGACGACTGGCTTCAAGAACAGTGAGACCGAGTCGGTTCTGACGACGGCGGTGGCTTGCGGCTCGGCGGCGACGGCGACCAGCTCAGTCGGCGGTAGCCCATACGCGATTGTCTGCTCCGGCGGGGTCTCGGGGAACTACGACTTCAGTTATGCCGATGGGAACCTCACGGTCACGAAGGCTCCGCTCGATGTCACGGCCAATGCGAGCAGCCGGTTCTACGGGGACTCCAACCCTCCGTTCACGGCTAGCTACGGCGGCTTCAAGAACGGACAGGACATATTCACCGCTGGAGTTACAGGAAGCCCGAGCCTGACAACGACGGCGACCCAGAACTCCGACGTTGGCAACTACACGATCACCGCCGCAGTTGGGACGCTCGCGTCCGGCAATTACGGCTTTGTCTTCCACGACGGCACCCTGATGGTCCTGAAGGCGACGTTGGAGGTGACGGCGAACGACAAGAGCCGCATTTATGGCGATGCGAATCCGGGCTTCGATGCGACGATCTCTGCGTTCAAGAACGGTGAGACGTTGGCGACGTCCGGTGTGACCGGCACGGCCAGCTGCTCGAGTGCGGCCACGCCGTCAAGCGCGGTGCCCGGTCCGTACGCGATCGGCTGCGCTTTGGGGACGCTGGCGGCCGGCAACTACGGCTTCCACTTCAACGCCGGGCAGCTGACGGTGAACAAGGCGTTGCTCACAGTCGCGGCGATCAGCACGAGCAAGATCCTTGGCGTCGCGAACCCAACGTTCGCTGCCACTTACACCGGCTTCAAGAACGGACAGACGCTCGCGACGTCCAGCGTTACGGGTGACTCAAGTCTCACGACCGTGGCGACGGCGAGCTCGCCGATCGGCAGCTACACGATCACGGCCGCCGTCGGGTCGCTCGTGTCCGGCAATTACACCTTCTCGTTCGTCAACGGCGTGCTCACGATCGTTTACGGGACGACTGGCTTCTTGCAGCCGATCAACGACACTGCTCACACGCAAACGACGATGAGTGTGTTCAAGGCCGGGAGCACCGTTCCAGTCAAGTTCCAGCTGCTGAATGCGAGTGGCGCAGTAGTCTTCGCATCGGCCCTGCCACAATGGGTTACGCCGCTGCAGGTCGCAACAACGAGTAGCCCGATTGACGAGTATGTGTACTCCGATCCTCCCACCTCGGGCTCGACCTACCGGTCGGACGGCAGCCAGTACATCTATAACTGGCAGACCTCCAAGAGCGATGTCGGCAAAGTCTTCCGGATCGGCGCGCGGCTAGATGATGGCACGACGATCTACGTCAACATTGGACTGAAGTAACGACAGGAACCGAACACAGCTAAAGGGGGCGCAGGCGGCGGCGCCCCTCTTAGCGCCCACGTCGCGAGCAATGTCCAAGGTAGGAGTTGGGGGGCTTCTCCAGAAGGGGAGCGCGCAGGCGGGAAGCGCTCCCCTTCAACAGTCAGGCAGGCAATGGACGCTAACGGCGCACGCGAACTCAGCAATCGGCTCGAGGCCCAGCAGCATTGGCGGCAGGCCGCCGCGGTTCTACGCGGCGAGCAGTCGGCGACCGATCCGGACGCCCTCGAGGAGCTCCGCGAAGGCCTTCGCCGCTACGGAACCGAGACGCAAGAGACGACCATGGAAGGCAGACCGGCCGTCGTCACCCATCGCTTCTGCAAGCGGCTACGGGACGAGCGCTGGGAAGTGACCTTCGAGGTCGAGCGGGTCGAGTACTTCGAGGATCCCGCCGCACAGACCTCTTAGCGACTTCCCGATCAGACGACTGCGCGCAGCGCCTCGACGCAGACCGGGTCGAACTGGCGGCCGGAGTAGGCGAGGATCTCCTCCAGTGCAGCCTCCCGCGTCCGGGGCTCCCGGTAGGGGCGCGGCTCGATCATGGCCTGGAAGGCGTCCGCGACCGCGACGATCCGGGCGGCGAGCGGGATCTCCTCGCCGCGTTTTCCGTCGGGATAGCCGCCACCGTCCCAGCGCTCGTGGTGCGAGCGCACGATCGCGAGGACGTCCGCCTGATTCACTGTATGAGCGACCAATCGCTCGCCAAGGGGGGCATGACGTTGCATGACCGCCCACTCGAGCTCGTTGAGAGGACCGGGCTTCATGAGCACCCGATCGGGAATCGATAGCTTGCCCACGTCGTGAAGGAGAGCTCCGACCTCGACGAGACGGCGCTCCGCCGTCGGGAGTTCCAGCTTCGCTGCGATCGTCACAGCGAGGCGGCTGACGGCAGTCGTGTGGCCGTCCGCGTACCCCTCCTTGAGCTCGAGCCGGTCGACGAGCCCCGCCAGCCGCAGGTAGGCCCGATCGTCCCCAGGGGGCTCGAGCTCACGAAGCTTGGCGACGACGACGGCATTCATCGTTGGACTCCCCCTTTCGGGGGATGAGCCAGGGATCCTACGTCGGGAGGATCGGGTCCTTGTCTGTTCACCCGCGGGGGAGCGGGGCTGCGGTGTCCGGCCTACTCGTTTTGGGAGCGCTTTTGGCGCTGCTGGTCGCGGCGTGGGGTGTTGCCTTCGGGGCCGGGACGACCGAGCTGGACCGGGCGGACGCCCGGCTCGCGAGCGAGGTCCGAGCCGCGTCAGCCGGCTTCAGCGGGCTCGTGGCGGCGGCCGATGCCCGCGCGGGCTCCCTCGCCGCCTCGCCCGCCCTGCAGCGGGCCGTCCTGAGCCGGAACCGCGGTGCGATCAGGGATGCGCTCCACGGTCGGCCGGACATTGCGGTGTACGGAGGCTCCGAGCTGCTCGTCGGGTCGATACCGCCCGGCGCCGTCACTCGAACGGTTCGGGTCGTCGCGAAGTCGAAGTCGGTCGGCCGCGTCGTCGCGGTCATCCCGGTGGACGATCCCCTGCTCAACCGACTTGCCAATTCGGCCGGCGTCTCGCCGCCCGACCGGTTGTGGGTTCGGGTCGGCAGCGACGCGCAGAACGTGCGCCTGGGCAAAGCGGTCGACCTCGTGCAGGGTCGGAAGTACAGGGTCTTCGCCGCCAAGCTCGTCGACGCTCCGCCGGTCGTCCTCGAAGCCGCCACACCGCGAGCGGAGATCGGTCAGGGCACACGCACACGAACCTTCTGGCTGATCCTCGCGACGCTCGTTTCTCTCGCAACGCTCGCCGTCGCCGCGAGAGGGCTGTACCTGGTCAGCGGCCGGCGTCGAACGCGACCGCGTCGCCGGGACGTCCGGCAAGTCGTCGCGCTGCTCGGAGACGCTCTTGCATACACGCACGAGCCCGACCGGCTCCTACCCGTCATCCTCCACGCGGCGATGGAAGCGACGGGAGCCGTGGCCGGCGTCGCGATACGCGGGGGCGAGGAGGTCGCGCGCGAGGGGAGCTTCGAGCGAACGGGAGCTCCGCTTCGGCTCGAGCTCGCAAGCCCGGAGGTTGCCGGCGAAGAGCTCGCTCTGATCCTCCACCCGCTTCCGACGGGGTTCGACGAGCGGACGATCGCGCTTGCGCACTCGCTCGTCGCGCAGGCCGCGGTGGCGCTCGACAACGCCCGGCTGCACGGGATCGTCAAACGCCAGGCCGTGACCGACGAGCTGACAGGTCTTGCGAATCGTCGTTCTTTCCGTGAGTCACTCGACACGGAGCTACTGCGCGCGGAGCGTTTCGGCAACGGCCTCGCGCTCATCGTCGCCGACCTCGACGACTTCAAGGACGTCAACGACCTTTTTGGGCACCAGGTCGGCGACGAAGTGCTCCGTGTCTTCTCGGAGGTCTTGCAGGGGCGGATCCGAGGCATCGACCTGGCGGCGCGACTCGGGGGCGAGGAGTTCGCGATCCTGCTCCCCGAGACCGATGCGTTGGGGGCCGAGGCGCTCGCGGAGAATCTTCGGCTGGCGGTTGCCGAGCTCGCCGTCCCGGCGGGCGAGGCTCAGGTTCACATCACGGCAAGCTTCGGCGTGGCCGCGTTCCCCGAGAGCCACAACGCGGACGAGCTGATGACCGCCGCGGACCTGGCTCTCTACGGCGCAAAGCGGCAGGGCAAGGACCGCGTCGTCACGGTCAACCCGGAGATGCCGTGAGCGGTTCGGCGTCTGGTCTTACGGCAATACTTCGGATATGAGGCGCATCCTCATCGGGGGGAGCTACGTCGGCGCGGTCGCTGCCGGTGCGGTCGCGTCCGCCCAACTCTGGATGCACGCCCTGACGGTTGACGAGCGCTCTGCGGCGATTCGCGAGCTCGCCCTCCCCGGCACGCAGGAACGGAGCGTACCGGCCCTCGTGGAGCCGCTCCGGCCAACCGTCACGAAGCCCAGCGCCCCACCGTCGCCGTTCACGGGCTTCACGCCGATCTTCGTCTCCACGGGGCCGGCCTCGCTTGTCGGAAACTCTCCCGGCGGGACGACCCAAGGCGGGGGAGGGGCACCGTCCCCGGGACCACCAGTTCCCGGTTCGCCCGTCCCCGGCCCGCCGGTACCCGTTCAA
Organism: Actinomycetota bacterium; assembly: GCA_005883355.1. Lineage (GTDB taxonomy): Bacteria > Actinomycetota > Thermoleophilia > Gaiellales > Gaiellaceae > 3-1-20CM-4-69-9. The sequence goes on from VAXG01000129.1 coordinate 5,062, forward strand.
CCCGCCGGCGGTGGCGGCAGCACGCCGACCGGGCCGTCGACCAGCGTCGGGCAAGTTGCTACGGCTTCAGCGGCTCCGCCCACTCCCGCCGCCCCGAGCTCGAACGGAGGTGGCGGCTCGAAGCCCGGTCGCCCAGTACGAGTCAAGACTCACGGCTCGCATGCACGCGCGATTCCGGCGGTCCCTGCGCAGCCCGCGCAACCTCCGACGTCTGTGCCCGCCACGCCGGCCACTCCGGCTGTTCCACCAGGACATACGAAGCCGGACAAGCCCGCAAAGCCTCCGAAGCAGAAGGACACGGCCCCAGCCGCGCCTGAGCAAACCGGCGGGCCGCCTGCAGCAGCCCCGTCAGAGCCGCCCGGGCAAGGAAACGGCAACGGTCACGGCAACGGCAACGGCAACGGGAAGGACAACGGCAAGAAGTAACCGTGTCCGCCTCGGCGGGTGCTCGACCGAGTTAGTCGGCGACGTGCGCGGGAAACGCTGTTTCGTCGCCGGCCTGCTCCACGCCGATCGGGCGCCAGCGCGGCAGGCTCAGCGAGACCGTCGTCGGTCCGCCCGGTTGGCTGCGAACGTCGAAGCGTCCGCCGAGCAGTCGGACACGTTCGCTGCTTCCGACGAGACCGAGGCGTCCTCTCTGGGCGCCGTCGAGCAGGGTGCGCGCCACGTGGAAGCCGATGCCGTCATCCTCGACCCGCGCGTCTACTCGACCCTTCCCGGCGGTGATCACGATCCGGACGTGAGCTGCATTCGCATGCTCGCGAACGTTCGTGAGGGCTTCCTGAACCACCCGGATGAGCGCGATTTTCTGGGAGACGGTCATGCCGATGAAATCTCCCGTGACGCGCTGTTGCACCGGTATGCCGGTGCGTTCGGTGAACGCCGCCACCTCGTCGCTGATCACGCGTGGGAGCGGTCGCCGGACGAGGCTGCCCGGCTCGAGTGAGTGCGCGAGCTCCCGAAGCACACGGTCGAGCTCCCAGATCCTTGCCTCGAGGTCGTTGATCCGGGAGACGCCGAGGGCCTCGCTCTCGGCCGGGAGGAGCTCGGTGAGCTGTCGCCGGACGAGGAAGAGGTCAGCGCCGAAAGCGGCGATGTGCTGGAGCGCTCCGTCGTGCAGGTCGAATGCCAGGCGTCCCAAGCGCCGCTCGCTGGCGCTGACGAGCGAGCGCTCCCGCGTTGCGCTTCGGTCGAGCACGAGCTCGCGCTCGACGACAGGGCTCATCGCCGCGGCTGCCTCCGCCAGATAGGTGCCTACGGTGTCGCGGCTCTCGAGGGGTGTGCGTGCCACGAGCGCGGCCCATGGAGTCTCCCAGCGCTGTACGGGTACACCCAGGATCGTCCCTCGGGATCCGCTCTTGGCGGGTACGCCCTCGAGCGCGAGTGAAGCGACGGCGCGGAATCTCCTCGTCTGCGTCGTCGACCCGTCCTCGATCAGGCAGACCGCGCGGCCGTCTTGGGCCTTCGTCCACAGCGAGACCTCCGTGACCGGTGCCAGCGCCAGCAGAAGCCTGAGCTGCGTCTCCAACGCCACCGAGGGCGGTAGGTCGTGCAGCTGGGGGGCCCGAACCGCGCCGACGAAGAGCTGCAGGGCTACCGAGTCGGCGGAGAGGCCCACCAGCAGCGCGAGCTTCGAGACGATTCGCGCTGCCTCGCCGCGTCGCCAGCGCCGCTCGATCGTGCACAGGACAAAGAGGTCACCTGCATAGGCCATCGCCACCGCGGTCGACATCTCACGGCCGGCGAGGACGAGCTGATCGGCGCGGGCTCGGCACCGCGCGATCTCGGCCCGGAGGTTCCCGTCCTCGATCCTTGGCCCCAGGATGCTTACGACCGCGTCGAGAGTCTCGTTGCGCGGCGCAGGGCAACTGGCCGGCCGCACGTGGCCGAGCAGATCGCGTTCTAGAGATGCCTCGTCCGCAGCGGAGTTCCCCCCCCGTACAAAATCTTTCCTCTGCTTCGGAGGCGAGTCCGCAGTAACTTCCACTCGCCTTTGTCCCTCCCTCGTCCCGAAGTGTCGTTGAGTTGCCCCAGACAGACAATGGGCCGAGGGGCCTATCTTGCGTTCACGGCATGAACGTTCTTGGTGCTACAGGAACAACAAAACGACGATCGCGCCGCCTGCGAGGAACGGGCCGAGCGGGATAGCGCGTTTCCGTGCAGATGAACCTTCTTTGAAAAGCATGACGGCGGCGACGAGGCCGGCGGCGAGTGTCCCGAGGAAGAGCGCGCTGACGACTGCGTAACCGAGGGCGGCGCCGATCAGGAGGGCCAGCTTCACGTCACCCATGCCCATCCCCGCCGGATACGCGAGTACGACAGCGAGGAAGAAGAGGCCGGCACCGAAGCTGCCGACGAGCCACTCGACCCAGTGGTGGGGATAAAGCGCGAGTTGGGCCAGCAAAACCGCGATCCAGGCCGGGACGACGATGCGGTTCGGGATGATTCGCCGCTCGAAGTCGTGGCGGGAGATGACGACGAGGGTGCAGATCGTGAAGATGACGACGAGCGTCTCGGCGTGGACGCCCCAGCGGATCGCGCCGAGCAGCGAGAGAAAGGCAGCGACAGCGATCGTCGCGATGCGCGCGACGTCGGGACGAGATGTCCCCGGCGCGTCGTCTGTCACGATGCCCTCGCTCATCAACGAAACGCCCTTTCGCTCTCGGTGAGTGGAGCGGGGCGGGCGAGAGCGGCAGCCTCGATCTGCTCGACCAGGGTCTCGATGGGCGTCCATTTTCTGACCGCCAGCAATCCAGGCCAGGGCTCCGGCTCGTCGTCGTAGACAACGAGCACGCTTGGTGCCACCGAAAGCGCTTGCAGTGCGGCAACCTTGCGCGCCGCCATGGTCCGTGAGTCATTGGTCTCGAGGAGAACCACGTCCGAGTGGTGCCTTTCGACGCTCTCGAGTGTCCTTCTCGGACTCGTCTCCTGGACGTCGTAGCCGCGCTGCGCCAGCAGGAACGAGGTCACTCGCAGGAATCTCCGGTCGCGTCCGGACAGGAGGACGCGAAGCGGCTGTAGGCGGCGGACGTTCTGCTCGCCCTCGGGGTTCGGAGCCACGTTCACGTCGCGCCGGCCTTGTCGATGCGATCCCCGACCGTGATTCCGCGCCGTTCCGCTTCGCCTGCCGCCAGTTCGAGGACGGCGAAGGCGCGGCGACACGACCGCATGCGCCAGGCCCCGACGTGCGGCGCGACCTTCATGACCTCTCCGTTCTTTGTGAGGAACACGACGTCGATCGGGAACCGCATGAAGAACGTGTGGATCGATGGTGCGGGCTGAATCAGCAGGCCTTCACCGGTGCTCAGCTCGCGTTTTCCAAGGAGTCCCTTCATGCGCGGGAGCATTCGATCTGCAACGACGCAGCGCTCGCAGATCACCGAGCCGTCGCCCCGCGTCAAGACGACGACGCCTCGAGCGCTGCGCAAGCTCGACGACCTCGCCAACTCAGCTGGTGCGCTTGATCTCACTTGCCCGCGATGCCACCGATTGCCTGGACGAACGTGAAGATGGCCGGGCCGAGCAAGATGACGAACATCGCCGGGAAGATGAGCAGAACGAGTGGGAACAGGATCTTGATCGGGGCCTTCTGTGCCTTCTCCTGCGCTATCGCACGTCGCCGCCTTCGCATCTCCTGGGCGAGATCGCGCATGATCTGCCCGATCGACACGCCAAGCGCTTCGCCCTGGACGATCGAACGGACGAATGAGCGCATCGAGGCGGTGTCGGAACGAGCCAGCATGTTCAACATGGCCTCCTGAATCGACAGGCCCATGTTCTGCTCCTGAAGTGTCAGTTGGATCTCCTGGCCGAGCGGCGGGCCCACGCGACCCGAGGCCATCTGCATCGCGCCGACGAACCCGAGCCCGGCTTCGATGGTGACGACGAGCAGATCGATGAGCTCCGGCAGCTGGTAATCGATCTCGTTCAACCGCTGTTTTGCGCGCTCTCGGATCACTCGCGTGGGCAGCCACCAGCCGAGGAACCCGATGATCCCCGCCAGCAGGATCAACTGAACGGGCTTGACACCGACGGTGGCGCCCAGCCAGATCCACAGGAGCGGGAAGGCGATGGCGCACAGGACGCGGTAGCCGAGGAAGCGCCCGGGCGTGACGTTGTACATGCCCGCCGCGATCAGATCTCTCTTGACGTGTTGGTCCCCGCGGCCCTTGGATCGACCGCTGACGGCGGAGCCGAGACTCGTCGCGACGTCGTCGAGCTTCTCGCGTAGGCCGCCCGAGCTTTCTTCGCCATGTTCCCGTTTCGTGAAGCCGTACTCCTCGACGCGCCTGGGCACGCCGGCGGAGCGCATATGTCCTCCACGGGGCCAGAGCGTCACGCGTGCGAGGCTCCCGATCGCGAGGCCCGTCAGGAGGATGCCGATGATTAGCAAGATGATCATCTGTCAGACCTTGATGTTCACGATGCGCTTGATGACGAAAGAGCCGGCGATGACCGAGATGCCGGACATGATCAGGACCACCCTGCCTCCGGTGGAGTGGTACATGATGCTCATGTAGCCCGGGTTGATCACCGTGATGACCAGAAGAAGGAAGAGGGGGAGGGCCGTCAGGACCCACCTGGACATGCGACCCTGTGCGGTCAGGGTCTGCACCGTCCGCTGAAGCTCGAATCGCTCCCGGATCGTGTCAGTCACCTGGTCGAGCACTTCGGCGGTGTTCCCCCCCGTCTCCCGCTGGAGTGCTCCGACCAGCGCGACCTGCTCGAGTTCTCGGCTCTTCATTCGCTCCACGACCACGCGCAGTGCGTTGTCGATCGGTACGCCCAGTTGCTCGTCTGCGACGACCCGCTGGAATTCCGATCGGGCAGGTTCCGGGGCGTCGTTGACCACGACCGAGAGAGCGCCGATGAAGCTGTGGCCGGCCCGAAGCGCAGAAGCGAGCACCTGGAGGTTGTCCGGAAGCTGTTCGGCGAAGAGCTTGCGCTGCCGCTCGAGGCTCTTCTTCAAGATGAACCGTACGACGAACGGTATTACGAGGGCGATGATGACGCCGAGGAGCAGTGAGCCGGAGACGAACTTGACCAACAACAAGGCAAGGAGTGAGCCGACTCCGGTCAGCACGATGATCTGCTCCGGGGGCATGGTGATCTTCGCGATCTCGTTCTCCCACCTGAACCGCTGCCACCACCCGCTTCCGCGGAGCATCGAGTCGGTGCCCTCGAGCATCTTCTCGGTGATTTGCGCCGTGGGCCTTCGGCTCGAAGCCCGGATAGCGGTCGGTACCGACACGAATTCAGCCATCCGCCTTCGGACGGTTCCCTTCTTCGGGCCTGACATGAGCAGGTAGGCACCCAGGCCGATCAGCCCTGCGACCAGGATCCCGACCAGGCTCATGGTCACCGCTGACGTTGACAAGCGGTGGAACTTCGACGGCTTGTACGGAGGAGTGGCCCCCTTCGTCGCGACTGGCAACGGCGGCGTGCGGTATTCCGTGCTGGCAACGCTGCTCAGACCGTCGACGCGCACCGTCACGCTGATGTGCTTGTCCGGGCCCGCGACGGAGGCGTAGCGCAACAGGTACTCGCTGGCGAGGCTCGAGCCGAGTTGACGGTAGATCTGCTGCAGTTCGCTGATCGAGGTCGTCTCGATGTAGCGGCCTCCGGTGTCACGTGCGAGCTTCTTCAGCGCCTGAAGCTTCGAGAGACGCGAACGAAGTCCGACCGCGAAGATCCGGACGTGCGCCGAGCGTGCCGCCGCGGCTGCACCTGCCAGGGTCTGGTGGCTTGCGCTGTCGCCGGGGGCACGATGCTCCTGGCCGTCGGAGAGCAGGATCAGCGTTCCGGCTTTGATCTTGGCGTCTCGAAGGAGTTTCAGCGAGTGGCCGACCGCGTCGTAGATGTGCGTGCCGAACTGGAAGGCCGGCTGTTGGGCGAGGGCAAGGTCGATCTTCGCCTGGTCGGTCGTAAACGGAAGCGCGACCGTCGGCGCGACGTTGTACGTCACAACGGCGAGCTGTTCCTGTCCTTTTCGCTGGGCCGCGAAGGCGCGGGCTGCCGAGAACGCCGCCTCTTCGGGCTTGCCTTCCATGCTCGTGCTCGAGTCGATCGCGAGGACGACCCCGAATTGTTGAGAGGTGCTTTCACTCACAGGGGTGACGATGAGATCGTTCACGGATGTGCCGTT
>VAXG01000125.1 GCA_005883355.1 Actinomycetota bacterium
TGTCGTTACGCGCAGGCAGCGACTGAATGGAATCCAGCAGGCATCCCTGGCTAAACAGCCTGAGATGTCATCCAAGGGAAGGAGTCGAATTGGCACGTACTCCATCGCTCGAGCGCCTGTTTCTCGCGCGGTTCAAGGCGTCGACGAGAGCGCATGACGCGGTCCGCCAGCGCGCTAAACGGGCTTGATAAGCCTCTTCGTCCTCCTCACACCAACTCGGGTGCAGCGGCTTCATGCCGTGCTGAAGGACGAACCTGCCCACACAAGACCGTCTGGATGTGACAAGCGGCTGGACACGGCCGCGCCGGCGACTTGCGGGATGCGCGCATCGAGGTAGGCACGCATCCCGTCTGGGATGGTAAGGCGGTTGGGCAGGATGACACCGCTGCGCTCGCCGCACGCCCACGGTTTGCGCAGCTGCCCAAGTTCAGTGGGGCTAGCTGGACTCGAAGCGGGGACTGTGGTTCCTTAGAATTTGGGCCGTGCCGACTCACGGGCGACGACGATGTCAGGCGGGCGATCCGAAACCGTATTGTCGGAAACGCGCGGTTGAGGAGGTCGCTGGTCGCTGGTACTGCTCGGAGCACGCGAGGCATGCGCACGAGCGGCTGGCGTCCGCGTTGGCGCGCGGGCGCTAGCTCTCTTGCTACTTGTGGAAGAAGGCGGAGTAGATCTCGCGGGCGGCGGGTGCGGCAGACTCGACGCCAAAGCCGCCGTGCTCGATCAGCACCACGACCACGACGCGCGGGTGCGCGGCGGGCGCCCATGACGCGTACCAGGAGTGGTCGCTGCCGTGGGGGGTCTGCGCTGTCCCCGTCTTTCCGGCGACGGGGATCGGGAAGGAGCCGAAGACCGCGGCAGAGGTGCCGTTTCCGGCGTGCGCCGCGTCGTACAGGCCTTGCCGAATCGCCCACGCATCGGTGAGCTTCAGGTGTGCGGCCGGCGGAAAGCGCAGGCGACGGAGCACGCGTCCCGTCGCGGAGACGACCGCGCTCGCGACGTGGGGCCGGACGACGTTGCCGCCGTTCGCGAGGGCGGAGTAGGCGACGGCGAGCTGGAGCGGCGTGACGGCGAGGTAGCCCTGACCGATCGAGAGGTTGACGGAGTAGCCCTCGTACCAGATCCGCTGGGCCGGATCGTGGAATGTCCGTCGCAGCCAGGCGGGTGTGGGGACGACGCCGCCCGCCTCTCCCGGCAGGTCGAGTCCTGTCGGGTGTCCGAGCCCGAGCCGCAGCGCCCAGCGTTGCAGGTCGAGCGCTCCGGTTGCCGCCTGGCGCGCGTAGAACTCGGTGCCGATCCGGTAGAACCAGGTGTCGCAGGAGATCGTGAGCGCCTGGTCGAGGTTCAGGTCGGCGTTGATCGCGGGCTCGACGTTGTGAAAGACGATGTTGCCGACGGTGAGCGAACCGGTGCAGGGCAGAATCGACCGTGGCGTGATCAGTCCGGTCGCAAGGGCCGCTTCGGCCGCGATCGGCTTGAAGGTCGAACCGGTCGGATAGAGCCCCTGGGTCGCGCGGTCGAGAAGCGGCACCATCGAATTGCGCGGGGCGAGCAGGCGCGCGAGATAGCCAGGGTTGTGCGCAGCGGCGGCCTGGTCGTAGTGCGGAGAGCTCGCGAGCGCGTAGATCGCGCCGTTCCAAGGATTCATAACGACCGCGGCACCGGCGTCAGCGTCGGCGTGGCCGGCCCGATGCGCGAAGGCGATCCCGTCGACGATCGCACGCTCCGCCACACTCTGTAGGCGCGCGTCGATCGTGAGCCGGAGCCCGCGCGCGCTTGTCCGATACGGCAGCGTCCGAACTGGACCGACGACTTTTCCGCGGGCGTCGACGGGCACGCGGGCCCGCTCGAGTCCGCCGTCGAGGAGCCGCTCGTAGCTCGCCTCGACGCCCGACTGCCCGACGAACTGGCCCGGCTTGGCCGTTCGGTAGCGATGCTCATGGAACTCGCGGGCGCTCACCTCTCCCAGCAGACCCAGGAACTCGCTCCCGAGCCTCCCCTGCGGATACCTACGCTCAGGCACGGCCACGACCTGGAGCCCCCGGAACGACGATGCCCGCTCCTCGAGGTAGAGCGCAAGCGCGAGATTCGTGGACCGAAGCACCATCGCCGGCGCGTACGGAGAGCGGCGGATGCTTCGCCGCAGGCGGGTGATCAGCTTCCACGTCGGCACCCGCGCAAGCCGAGCGAGCCGACGGAGCTGGACGCGACCGGCGGGCGTCGGGCGCCAGCGCCCGCCCGAGTCGACCCGTCCGAGCGTCGCCACGTCAGCTGTGACGCCCAGCCGCCCCTGCGTCCCGACGAGCAGGCGGCCGCTGCGATCGAAGATCGAAGCCCGCGGCGCCGGTAGCAGAATCGTCCGGAAGCTCTGCGCCTGCGCGACGTGCGCGTAGTGGCGTCCCTGGATCATCTGAAGCGACCACAGCCGCAGTCCGAGGATCCCGAACAACGAGAGCGCCACCACAACGAGGACGCCAACGCGGACGTAGAAGCCGGCGCTCCCGAAGAAGCCACGCTCGACCACGGAGATCGGTTCGACCATCGGCCGCGGCCGCAGGCGGCTATCGCGCATGAAACCGAGATCCGCTCGCGATCGACCGCCGCTGATTCAAGGGGGCGCGCGTTCCGCCCTGACAGCTGCCCACTTCAAGCGACCTCTTCCTTCGCTGGGCCTGAATCAACAGCGTAGCTCGGGCCCGAGGCGCCTGAAACTCGGCCGCGCGCGACCGCCGCATCACCAACAGCTGCGGACCGGGCCCACCGGGCTGCCGTTTCGCCGCGCTGTCCAGGCTCGGTCCTCCCGGGGCTGCGCTCAGCTCGGATCCATCCTGATCGTGTGGGTCGCCGCTCGCTCGCGCGCGCGGGCTCGTCAAGATCTACGGCGAGGGCGCGCTCCGGCCCGCGTGCTCGACCCGTGAAACCCGGCGAACGCGGACCGGCGAGACGCCAAACCTAGCCGTCAGACGCGCGCGCGAGGCGAATCGCTGACCGCGGGCGGGGGCAGCGGACAGGCGACATCGGCCGGCCCCTGCAAGCTCGCTCTCGCAACCGCCGGTTTCGGCGTTCGCTCGCGCACGGCCGAGGACGGACGTGAAGGGAGCGGAGGTTTCAAGGTTTGGGGGCGACAGGGTTTGCGATCGCGACCGAGCCTCCGGGCGAGGGGGTGTCAAAACATGGCCGTCGCGCTGGAGCGGATCGAGCAGGACGGCGACCTTTCGAGTCCGTTCTCGAGGGATCCGAGACCGTTGGCACCCCCGGCTGAGGCGCTCGAAGGTCTCTACGATTGACACATGCTCAGCGTGATTGCGCTGCCCGTCGTTCTTTCGGCCCCGTTCAAGGCGACGCTTCATGCGCCGACGCACACGCCTCGGACCACCACGCCGTGGGTGATCTCGATTCGCGCGACGGATCCGGAGGGGCGGCCGATTCGCGCGCGCGTGACGATGCGATTCCTCTTTGCGGGCGTACCGGTCGGCAAGGTGGACAACGGCCGCGTCTACACGTTCACGGGAACCTGGCGCGAGAAGAAGGGCCAGGAGATCGAGTTCCCAGCAACATCGCGGGGGCAGCGGCTGACCTTCCAGGCGCTCGTGACCGCAAGGCGCCACACGGTCAAGCTGAACTACTGGGTGCAGCCCCGGTGAGCGGGGGCGTCGACGTCGCCGTCGACGGCGTCGGCAAGGCGTTCGAGGGCGGCAGAATCCGCGCGCTGGTCGATGCTTCTCTGCGGCTCGCGCCGGGCGAGTTCGCCTCGCTCATGGGACCGTCGGGGAGCGGCAAGAGCACGCTGCTCAATCTGATCGGTGCGCTCGACCAGCCGGACAGGGGAACGATTTCGGTCGACGGCGCAGCGCTCGAGACGCTCGACGCGGCCAAGTACCGGGCGGCGACGGTCGGCTTCGTGTTCCAGTTTCACAACCTCATTCCCACGCTGACCGCCCTGGAGAACGTGCAGGTGCCGATGCTGGGTCGCGGCGCGGCTCGCTCCGTGCGTGAGGAGCGGGCGCGCTCGCTGCTGCACGAGGTCGGTCTGGCACGGCGCGAGCGGTCCTTCCCCGGCACTCTCTCCGGTGGTGAGCGCCAGCGCGTCGCGCTCGCCCGTGCGCTCGCGAACGAGCCGCGGCTCCTCTTGGCCGACGAGCCCACGGGTTCGCTGGACTCGGAGACTGAGGCCCAGGTCCTGGCGCTGATCGAGAGAGTCCGCGCCGAGCGGGGGATGACCGTTTTGCTCGTCACGAACGAGGCCGGCGTGGCCCGTTCGGCCGAGCGGGCCCTCCATCTTCTGGACGGACATGTGCAGGAGGTCGAGGGCGAGTAAGACTACTCGCGGCGAAGCGCCTCGACCGGGGTGAGCCGCACCGCGCGCCAGGTCGGGTAAGCGGCACCGAGCACGGCGACCGCGAGCGCGAAGGCGAGGCCCCACGCGAAGACCCCGGCGGTGAAGTCGGGTTGTACCAGCCCCGAGGTGCTCGTGTGCTCGCTGAACTGCCTGGCCGCGAGCACGCCGAGACCGAGCCCGATCCCGAGCGCCAGCAACGAGATGGCGATCGCCTCGCCGACGATCAGCATCGCGATGCGCCAGGCGCGCCAGCCGACCGCACGCAGAATCCCGATCTCCCTGACGCGTTCCACGACCGACATCGCCATCGTGTTCGTCACGCCGATGCCGCCGACGATCAGTGCGAGCAGCGAGATGATCCAGCCCGTGTCGACGATCAGCCGGCTCGAGGTGTCGACCTTGATCGCCTGCCCCGGCTCGTAGACGGCAACCGTCCCCGGGAAGCGGTGCTCGACCCGCGCGGCGACGGTGCGCGCGCGCAGTCCGGGTCGGAGAGCGACGGCGACCGTCGTGATCTCCCCGGGACGGTTCGCGAGACGCTCGAGGACGCCGAGCGGCAACACGGCCCCCGAATCCTCGAAGACGTTGCCACTGTGGTAGATCCCGACGATCGGGAAGCGCTTCCCCTGCGCGACGGCGAGCTCGTCGCCGAGGCCGAGGCCGAGTCGGCGCGCGCCGCGGTCTCCGAGCAACGCCTCGCTTCCCCGCGGCCGGCGGCCCTGGATCAACACCAGCCGCCTCCAGACGAACTCGTCTGGCCGGAGCCCGAAAACGAAAAAGGAGGATTGTCCGCGCACGTCAGTCGCGAAGAGCTTGAGCCGCGCGGTCTCGGCGACGCCCGAGACCGTCGCGATGCGCTTGGCCATGCTCTCCGGCAAGAGGGAGCGGCTGAAGTCGGAGACGTCGGACTGGAAGACGCCGAAGTCGGAGCGTCCAACGTGGATCAGCTCCCCGGCCGTCCTCTCCACCCCGGCGGAGAGCGAGAGCAGCGCCACGATCAGCCCGACTCCCAATGAGACGCCGGCCGTCGTGAGCGCCGTTCGCGCCGGCCTCCGCAGCAAGTTCCGCCAGACCAGGGAAACCCAGGTCACGAAACCGGATACTGCTAAATCAGACGAGCGTCATCCAGCCAAACCGCAACGAGATCCAGCGCGCCCTCGGCTTGAACAACGAAGCTGCCACCACCTTGGAGGAAATGGTGGTCGCACGAGGGGGCCGTCGCGCCTTCATGGTGAAGAGGATCGACGGTTCGAGTCGGGCAGAGGGCTAAACCAGATCAGCCTACGTCTGAAAAGCGGTGAGTAGAGAGCGGGCATCCGTATTGGGTCAACCACAGTGAAGCGGCGTATCTGATCCGACCGCGGTGGGTTCGAACGCGCGCTCTTCCTCTACCCGTTCGAAGCAGGCGACGTCGAGTCCATGCTCGAACGACTCGCTGGGAAGGGGTAATGCCGAGACTTCAGTTTGGAACGATCTTAGAGAGCGCTCTCGTCGAGGCCGAGCGCCTCGAGGCCGGGGCGCACACCTGGATAGTCACGGACGCGGACGACGCGGCCGTCGCGCACTGTCACGATCGCCCAGTAGCGTCCGATCG
>VAXG01000027.1 GCA_005883355.1 Actinomycetota bacterium
GGCCGACGCCAAGATCCACGTCGGTTCGCACGGTCTCCACTACGGCTCCGGCGTCTTCGAAGGAATTCGGGCGTACGAGACGCCGAAGGGCAGCGCCGTCTTCCGGTTGACCGAGCACCTGCAGCGTCTTCAGAGCTCCGCGCAGGTCCTCAACATGCACCTCCCCTACACGGTTGACGAGCTCCGAGCGGCCACGATGGAGCTGATAGGCGCAAACGGCGTCGCCGAGTGTTACATCAGGCCGATCGCGTTCTTCGGTTTCGGCGAGCTGGGTGTCGCCTCGACCGGCAATCCCGTCGACGTCGTAATCATGAGCTGGCCGTGGGGAACGTACCTCGGGCCCGAGGCAATGAAGAACGGCATCCGGGCGAAGATCTCGTCGTGGACTCGCGTGGGCCCGAATGTCATCCCGCACGTCGCGAAGGCAACGGGCATCTACCTGAACTCGATGCTCGCGGTCATGGAGGCGAACCGAGCCGGCTATGACGAAGCGATCCTGCTCACCGACGACGGCTTCATCGCGGACGGCTCAGGCGAGAACGTGTTCATCGTGAAGGACGGGACGATCTTCACGCCGGATCTCTCCGCGTCGATCCTGCGCGGCATCACACGCGACACGATCATCCAGATCGCCCAGGACCTCGGCCACTCGGTCGTGGAGAAGCAACTGATCCGCACCGACCTCTACCTCGCGGACGAAGTCTTCATGACCGGGACGGCGGCAGAGGTGACGCCGCTGCGCGAGGTAGACGACCAGCCGATCGGACCGCCCGGGCCGGTGACGCTCGCGATTCAGAAGGCATATCTCGACACCGTGCGCGGCGGCAGCGAGCGCTGGTCCCACTGGCTCGAATACGCCTCGACCGAACCGGCACGAGCCGAAGCGTGACCGAAGCAGTCCGGGAGATCCCACTCTCCCGGCCGTGGCTCGACGAGCGTGAAGAAGAGCTCGTCTTGGAGGTGCTGCGGTCGGGACGGCTGTCACTCGGTCCGTGGATCGACCGCTTCGAGGAGCAGGTCGCCGAGCGAGTCGGTGCGCCCTACGCGGCAGCCCTCTCCAGTGGCACTGCCGGGTTGCACCTTCTCTGCAAGATCGCAGAGCTCGGGACCGGCGACGAGGTGATCACGTCGCCGCTCTCGTTCGTCTCCTCGGCGAACTGCTTCATCCTCGAGGGCGCGACGCCGGTCTTCGCGGACGTCGACCCCGTCACGCTCAACCTCGATCCTGCTGCAGTCGAGGCGGCGATCACGGAACGCACGCGCGCGATCGTGCCAGTCGACATGTTCGGTCTGCCCTGCGAGCTCGACGAGCTGCGGACGATCGCCGACCGCAACGGACTTGCGTTGATCGAGGACGCATGCGAGTCCCTCGGCGCGGAGTATCGCGGCCGGCCCCTCGGAGCGCATGGGCCCTCGGCGGTCTTCGCCTTCTATCCGAACAAGCAGATGGCCACAGGCGAAGGCGGCATCGTCACGACCCACTCCGAGGACGAGTGGCAGCTGCTGCGCAGCCTCCGCAATCAGGGGCGATCCTACGATGGAGGAGGCGGCTGGTTCCATCACGTTCGGGTTGGCATGAACTATCGCTGGACAGACATTCAGGCTGCCATCGGGCTCGCGCAGCTGGAGAAGCTCGATCGGATCCTCGAGCTGCGGGAGGCGGCCGCCGCTCGCTACGGCGAACTACTGGAGGACGTCGGTGGTGTCGAGACGCCGTTTGCCGGCGACGGCGACCACAAACGTTCGTGGTTCGTCTACGTGGTCAAGCTCGATGCGGACCTCGACCGCGCCGCCGTGATGGACGCTCTGAGGCGCGAGGGAGTGGCGACGGCGGAGTACGTGCCTTGCATCCATCTGCAGCCCTACATGCAAGAGCGCTACCGATTCGCGGCTGGCCTCTGTCCCGTCGCAGAGGAGGTTTCGCGCCGAACGCTCGCACTACCGTTCTTCACGCAGATCGAAGCGTCCGACCAGCACCGTGTCGTCGAGGTGCTGAGCGCCGCCGTCGCGAACGCCGCGTAGCCGGCCGACACGAGGGTGCTAGGCCGAAGCAGCAAGTAGTGCCTCGCCCAGCTGGATGTAGCTCGTCGCGCCGACCTTGCGGTAGAACGCGAGCGCCTTCTGCAGCTCGGATTCGCCCTCGGCTCTCTGCCCTATTTCGAACAGCTCTTCGGCCGCGCAGAGGCGGGCCTCGGCTTCGAACGTCGGCGCACCGCGCGCGGCGAAGAGGTCGGCGGCACGGCTGAAGTCTCCGTCCGCCCCGGCGAGGGCGACCTCCTTCCAGGGGCCCTCGGGGGCCCGCACCACAACGTCGCGCACCTGCTGCCGAAGCCCCAGTTGCCGTGCGACGGGATTGAGCATCCAGAAAATGAAAGCGTTCTCGACGCGCTCCCCGACGAGCTCGATCGCTTCTCTAGCGAGTGCCTGCGCCTCGTCGATCTTGCCGAGCAGCACGAGGCCACGCGCGGATTGGACCAAGCCGGGCAGCAGCGTTTGGAGATCCTTGATCTGTCGTGCCAGCTCCAGAGATCGGCGGTAATCGTCCAGAGCGCCGTCGCGGTCACCGCGAGCGAGACGCAGGTAAGCCCGAATCTCGCGGGCCGAGGCCTCGAGATAGTGGGGCGAGGCTGCGCACTCGGCGATGAACTCGTCGGCGGCTCGGCCTGCTTCGTCCCAGTGTCCCAGTGCCCACCGTGTCCAGATCCGGTCGCCGCGGCTGAAGCGAAGCGTGTCCAGGTCGCCGAAGCGCTCGGCCATCAGGTAGGCCTCGCCGAAGAGCTCGTCCTCCCGGCGCACGTCACCGCCGAAGAACGCCCCGACGGCGAGGTTGATCAGGATCGTCGCAGCCTCCGGCGAGTTCGCGGCGAGCGCGATCTCGAGGCCCCGTTCCAGGTAGCTCATGGCGTCCGGGTCTCGCAGCAGCTTCGCCGTGCCGATCGTCGCCAACGCGTGTGCCTCGAGCTCTGCGAGCTCGAAGCGCTCGGCCAGCTCGAGTGCTTGCTCGCCGAGGCGGATTCCCTCCTGCGACTCGCCGGCGAGCGTTCGCTGCCGGGCGGAGGTCGCGAGTACCCGCGCCTTGGCGGCCGACGCGGGCGCAGCCGCGACGAGCTCCTCGGCTCTGGCCAAGTGGGAAAAAGCTTCGTCGCGCCCGCCGCGGTGCCAGGCGGCACGCGCGAGAAACGCGGCGGCCTCGCCCGCCGTCTCGCGGTTCCCGGCCGCAATGAGTGCGTCGCGAGCTTCCTCGAGCGCAGCCTCACGGCGCTCGTCTCCGGCCAGGTGAAGCGCATGCGCCCGCCGGAAGAGCAAGTCGGGCCGCTCGTCGCCGTCCGGCGGCCAGAGCGCGAGCGCTTCCTCGTAGTAGCCATCGGCCGCGCGGTAGGCATTCAGCGCGAAGGCGCGGTCACCCGCGCCGCGTAGGGCGAGGCGAGTGTGCTCGGCCAGATCGCCGGGGTCCCGGCCTGCAACGTGGGCAAGCTCGAGGGCCGCGCGCCAGTGGTGGGCGAGCATCTCTCCGTGGTCCTCCGGGCGGCCCAACGAGTCGATCCACTCGGCGACGAGCCGGTGCTTCTCGGCGCGTTCGCCTCGCGGTATCTGCCCGTAGGCGACGTCGCGCAGGAGCATGTGGGCGAAGGCCCACTCGCCTTCGCTCTCGACCGATGAGCGGCGCTGACGCGTCAGGAATCCCTTGCGCTCGAGTCCGTGCAGGAGTTCGGCCGTCTCCCGTTCGTCTCTCCGCAACGCACCGGTCCAGAAGACCTTGCCGATGACTGCAGCATCCTGGAGGAGTGCCTTCGCGCCGGCTGAAAGGCCGTCCAGGCGTGCGGCCACGATCCCCTGCAGCGTCTCGGGAAGAGGCAGGTCCTCTGCCGAGCCGCGTTCGAGGTAGAGCTGTGCGAACTGCTCGGCGTAGAGCGGATTACCTTCTGCCCGTTCCAGCAGCGCCTGCTGGATCTCGGCCGGAAGCAGCGCACGCTCGAGCACCTGCGAGATCAGGACTGCTGTCTCCTTCTCCGAAAGCGGGGAGAGCCCGACTGTTGAGGCATTCAGCGTCCCGCCGCCCCAACCCTGACGCCGCTCGAGGAGCTCCGGTCTCGCGCTACAGATGATGAGGAGAGGTACGCCGCTCAGCCAGTCGATCAATTCGTCGACGAAGTCGAGCAGACCCTCGTCGGCCCAGTGGAGGTCTTCGAAGACGAGCACGAGCGGCCGCTGCTCGGCGAGCGCCTCCAGATACCGCCGCCACGCCGCGAACGCTTCGCCACGACGGTCACGGCCGAGTACCGTCTCGCTCTCGAGTCCGATCAGGGGGCGAAGGTGCGACTCGACCCAGCGGGCGTCGCTCGCGTCGTCGACGGCATCGGCGACCGCAACTCGCAGCTTCTCCGCCGCCTCCGCTTCGGTGTCCCGCTCGAGAATCCCGGCCTGCGCCTTGATGACTTCGGCGAGCGCCCAGAAGGCGACCCCGTCGCCGTAGGCAAGACAGCGGCCCTGGCGCCACGTGATCAGCTCTGGGTCGGCGTCGACGATCCGCGAGAGCTCGTATACGAGCCGGCTCTTGCCCATCCCTGGGACGGCGACGAGCGTGACGAGCTGTAGGATCCGCTCGTGCCGCGCGCGATCGAGCGCGTCACGAAGAACGGAGAGCTCGCGCTCACGACCCACGAGCTCTGCACGCGCATGGTGGGTGACGTCCACGCCGAAGCGGGCGCGCGCTTCGAGTGCCTCCCAGACCGGAATCGGATCCGCCTTCCCTTTGGCCTCGACAGACTCAGCTGCTCGGTATTCGATCGCGTTCCTCGTCGCTCGGTACGTCGTCTCGTCGGCGAGCACGCCATTCACAGGAGCGGCGGCCTGCAGGCGAGCGGCGGTGTTGACGACGTCGCCTGTCGCCACCGTCTCACCCTGCTCGGGTTTCGCCGAGAGCCGCACGAGCGCCTCTCCGGTAGTGATCCCGATTCGAAGCTCGATCCCTTCCTCTCCCGCGTACCGGCCGATCGCAAGGGCTGCTCGAACAGCCCGCTCGGGATCGTCCTCGTGCGCCACCGGCGCACCGAACAGCGCCATGACCGCGTCGCCGATGAACTTCTCGACCGTACCGCCGAAGCGCTCGAGCTCGGCACGGAGGCGTTCGTAGTACGGGGAGAGGAGCGCTCGCACGTCCTCGGGGTCCATGGTCTCGGCGCGTTTGGTGAAGCCGACGAGATCCGCGAAGAGGACAGTGACGACCTTGCGCTCCTCGTGCACGGGATGCGGTACAGCGACCGTCAGGGAGACGCCGCAAAACGGGCAGAACGGGAACGCCCCAGGCAGCTCCTTGCTGCAACTCGGGCAGACCGTCATCCGCCGAGTCTAGGCCACTCTGTTCGCGAAGCGAGGCTGTCACCGGCGATAATGCGGCGCGTGGCCGAAGCGACTCGGACGACCGCCGCCGCCCTCGGCTTCCATACGAAGGACGCCAACCTGCTTTGACGGACGAACCGGGGGTCGCTGCGGCCGAGCGCCGCGGCTTCCGTCAACGAGCGTCACGGTTCGTGCTCGACGTCACGCCGCTTCGCCGCCACCCCGCGTTCAGGCGGCTCTGGTTCGGGCAAGGGATCTCGTTCATCGGCACCGAGATCGCCGAGGTCGCGCTGGCGTACCAGATGTACCAGCTGACGGGCTCGACGCTCGCCGTCGGACTCATCTCGCTCACTCACCTCGTCCCGCTGGTGACGCTGACGGTGGTCGGAGGGGCGATCGCCGATGCGTTCGACCGGCGCCGAGTAATGCTGGTGCAGCAGTGCGGGATGGTCGCCGGCAGCCTCGGACTTGCGGCGAACGCCGCGCTAGGTCATCCGCGGGTCTGGCCGTTGTACGTCTTCCAGTTCGTGATCTCCGCTGCCTTCAGCATCGGCGTCGGCGCCCAGCGGTCGATGACGCCCCAACTCGTCGACGAGTCGCACTTCATGGCTGCTTCGGCGCTGAACAGCGTCACGTCGCAGTTCGGTGCGGTCGGCGGGCCGGGGATCGCCGGCCTTCTGATCAAGTTCGTCGACCTGAAGTGGGTGTATCTCGGCGACTCGCTCTCGTATGTCGGTGCGATTGCCGCAGTCGCGCTCCTGCCGCGGCTTGTGGCGAGGGAGGACGCCGACCGTCCGAGTTGGGGCTCGATCGTCGCCGGCTTTCGGTACGTGCGCAGTCAGCCCGTGATCCTCGGCTTCTTTCTCGTCGACACCAACGCGATGGTCTTCGGAATGCCGAGCGCTCTCTTCCCGGCGATCGCGGCGCACCGCTTCGGCGATCCGTCACTGGTCGGTTACCTCTACATGGCCCCCGCGGCCGGAGCCTTGCTCGTCTCGTTGCTCTCGGGACCGTTGCGGCACGTGCGCCGGCAAGGCCTCGGTGTCGTGATCACCGCGTCGCTGTGGGGAATGGCGATCGCCGCTTTCGGCGTCGCGCAGCAGCTTTGGCTGGCGCTGGTGCTGCTCGGTCTGGCCGGGTTGGG
This sequence comes from Actinomycetota bacterium, assembly GCA_005883355.1. Classification (GTDB taxonomy): domain Bacteria; phylum Actinomycetota; class Thermoleophilia; order Gaiellales; family Gaiellaceae; genus 3-1-20CM-4-69-9. The sequence continues at coordinate 6,485 of VAXG01000027.1, forward strand.
CGACCAGATCAGCGCGATCCTGCGCTCGGTCATGCTCTACCGGATCACACCCAAGGAGGTGCTCGGCCGAGTCTCGGGCATCGAGTTCATGCAGGTCGCCGCCGCGCCGTCGCTGGGCAACCTCGAGGCGGGCGCCCTTGCGTCGGTGACCAGCCTCCGCTTCTCGATCGTCTCGGGCGGCGTCGCGTGCATTGCGGGCTGCCTGCTCCTTGCCGCCGCGTTTCCAGCGCTGCTTCGGTATGACGCCCAGGCGAATGCTGAAGCGTGACTTCTTCTTCGGCCGGAGCGTGCACGAGGTCGCACCGGACCTGATCGGCGTGACGTTGCTCGTCAACGGCGTCGGCGGCCGGATCGTAGAGGTGGAGGCTTACGACCAAGAGGATCCGGCCAGTCACGGCCATCGCGGGCCAACGGCACGCAACGCCGTCATGTTCGGCCCGCCGGGACATGCGTACGTCTACCGCTCATACGGCATTCACTGGTGTCTGAACCTGGTGTGCGGGGAGGAGGGCGTGCCCGAGGCCGCGCTCATCCGGGCGCTCGAGCCGACGAGCGGACTGGACCTCCAACGGCGCCGGCGAGGGCTGGACGACGTGCGAGCGCTCTGCTCCGGCCCGGGAAAGCTCTGCCAGGCACTCGGGATCACGCGCGAGCACGACGGTCTCGCGCTCGACGTTCCTCCGTTCGAGCTCGTGGAGCGAGACGAGGTCCCGGAGATCGTCACGGGCCCACGCATCGGGATCACGCGCGCCACCGAGCTGAGCTGGCGCTACCTGAGTGCGGGCTCGCCCTACGTCAGCCGCGGCCTACCACGAGCTTGACCGTCATGTGCGGCGCCGCCGCGACACCGGCGGCCGGCGTCTGCGCGAGCACACGGCCCGCGCGGCCCTTCGCGAAGCGCTCGATCGTCACCAGCCCTCGCGCGTGCAAGCGGCGGCGCGCCTCGCCGAGCGACAGTCCGGTCACCTTCGGCACCACGCCGTTCAGCGGCTTCGCGAGCACGAGGGTCACCTTGTCGTACGACGACAGCCGTCCCCTTCGCGGAAACTGGTCGAGCACGAGGTCGAGCCGCTGCTTCGCTCGCGCCGGCTTGTAGACGACGTTGGCGGTCAGAGGCTGCGCGCCGAGCCTGATCTTCGCACGCGCGAGCGACATGCCGACGACCCGCGGCACGTCGACCTCGTTTGGCTTGCAATCCGCGGTGTGACCCGGGCCGCGCCCGACGAAGTACGAGACCAACTCGGTGCCACGGCAGTGGCCGTTGTCGAGCCGGAGGAGACCGTCGCGCCACACGACACGCTTGGCCGAGGAGTACTGGTAGGAGTACGACGGGAACGACTGGGCCGGCGTGCCCGCAAGCGCGAGTTGGTTGAAGACGCGCCAGATGTCGGCCGGAAAGGTCCCGCCGGCCACCGCTTGCCCGTGGTATTCGGTGAGCATCGGCTTCAACTTGTTCGGATACCCGACCCACACCGCCGTCGCAAGCTGCGGCGTGTACCCGACGAACCACGCGTCGCCGTAGTTCTCCGTCGTGCCGGTCTTCCCCGCGACCGTACGGTTCGGCAGGCTGGCCCGCCTGCCCGTCCCTGCGCGGATCACGCCCTGGAGGATGCTCGTGAGGAGCGCATCCTGTTCGCGGTCGAGGATGACTCGGTTGACCGGCTGGTTGTCCTCGATGAGCCTGCCCTCAGCATTGTCGATGCTTGCGATTGCGCGAGGCCGGTTCCCGAACGCAGAGCCGTCCACCCGGCGGCCGTCGTTCGCGAAGGTGGAGAACGCACGCGCCATCTCGAGCGGGCTGACGGCGTCCGCACCGAGCCCGATTGCGAAGTAGGGATTCAGGTGCCGCGTGATGCCCAGTTGGTGTGCGGTGCGAGCGACATTGGCCGGTCCGACCAGGCGGGTGAGCTGCGCGAAGATGCTGTTGTCAGACACCACCGTCGCGGTCGTGAGATCGGCCGAGCCTATGTAGTCGTTCTCGTAGTTGTGCACGGGCCAGTACTTGTCGCCTATGAAGATCGAAACCGGCTTCGACGGGAAGGTCGTCGTAGGGGCAATGCCCTGCTTGAGTGCGGTGGCGAGGACGAAAGGCTTGAAGGACGAGCCGGGCTGCCTCTCACCTTGCACGGCGAGATTGAACTGGCTCTGCCGGAAGTTGTCACCGCCGTACATCGCAACCACCTCGCCTGTGGTCGGACGGATGGACACCAGCGCGGCAGACGGTCCGTTCGGCTCCTTGAGGACAGTGCCGATCGCCCGTCGTGCGAGTTTCTGCAGCCGCAGATCGATCGTCGACCGGACATTGAGCCCGCCCCCGAAGACGCGCCGCGTTCCGTACCTTTCGATCAGCTGCTGTTTCACGTAGTTGACGAAGTAGGGCGCAGGTCCTTGAATCCCGGGCAGGTGGACGTCGGCGGCTCTTGGCAGCGGCGTACGGTCGGCTCGGCGGAGGTCGCGCGCGGAGATCTCGCCCTGCGCGAGCATCGCGTTGAGAACTTCGAGGCGGCGCGCCCGCGCAGCCCGGGGATTCGTGACCGGATCGAAGCGTGAGGGGTCGGCGGGAATTCCGGCCAGCAAGGCTGCCTGCGGGAGCGACAATCTCGAGGCGGACGTGTTGAAGTACGTCTGTGCGGCGCGCTGGACGCCGTAGGCGCCGTTTCCGAAGTAGATGGTGTTGAGGTAAGCGGTGAGGATGCGCAGCTTCTTCCAGCGCTGTTCGAGCTGCCAGGCGAGTGCGGCCTCCTTCAACTTGCGGCTGATCGTCCGTGCGGACGTGACACAAGAGTTCTTGACGAACTGCTGCGTGATCGTCGATCCGCCCTGCACGACCTTCTTGCTGGTGACGTCCGCCCACACCGCGCGGCCGATGCCGCGCAGGTCGACGCCGTGATGCTCGTAGAAGCGCTTGTCTTCGACGGCGACGATCGCCTGCTGCATGATCGGCGCGATGTCGGCAGTGCCGACGAGGATGCGACTTTCGGACCCTCGCAAGGTCGCGAGAATGGTGTGCCCGTCGTTGGCGTAGATGTGTCCGTCCACCTCGCGCGGCACGCGAGCTGGATCGCAGGTCGGAATTTGACTTGCGATCGCCGTGATGAGGCCGAACGTGAAGGACGTCAAACCCAGTACCAGGAGGAGCAGGAGGAGGGCCGACAGGCGAAGCTTGCGGACCCTCCGGCGGCGTCCGTTGGAGGCGGGCGCGCGGGTGCTGCGTCTGCGGCGAAGCAAGCGCCCGATTCTAGCTCTGAGCCGTGTTCCTGACGATCAGGAACGGCGCCCGTGAAGGAGCTTCTGTCCCGCCTGCCTTCTCTTCGGTGACCAGCACGGTGGCCCCGGCGCGGACCGGCTGATCGAGGGGGACTGCGACCGTCGTTCCTCCCGAGAACAACCCAGCAGGCTGCGGAGCGCCACCGTCGGCGACCCACGCTTCATAGGTGCGGCCCGACCCGGGCTCGGCAAGCTGGTTCAGCAGCAGCGCTCCCTTGCCGTCAGCTCCGACGACGAGCGTCCCGCGCGAGAACGCGATCTTGTGCGAGCCGGGCTGAGCGAGGATCTGCGCCACGCGTTGCTGACGCGCCAGGTCCGCTTCAGTGCGGTCGAGCTTGCCCGAGAGCGAGGAAGCCCAGAGCCCGAGGCCGATCGCAGCACAGGCCGCCACCGCGGCTGCCGCGATGACGGGCCGCAGCCAGCGAGGGCGCAGCGGCACGACGTTGGGGCGTTCGGACCTCGCCTGCTCGAGGATGCGCGAGCGCAACTCCGGAGACGGCCTCGGCGCATCCGCGGCGTAGGCGAGTGCGCTCGCGGATTCGGACAACTCGGCGAGTTCGCTCTGGCAGCGCTGGCAACGCGCCAGATGAGCCTCGTAGCGTCCCGCGTCCTCCGCATCGAGGGCGTTCAGCGCGTAGGCGGCGGTCAGGTCGTGTAGGGCGTCGGCTTCCATGCCGCCTCTCCGGGTCTGGGGTCTGCCAGCAGCTCGCGCAGCCGCGCAAGGCCGGTGAACATCCTGCTCTTGATCGTACCCACGGGCTCGCCGAGCCTCTCCGCCAGCTCGGACTGTGTGAAGCCGCCGTAGTACGCGAGCTCGAGCGCTTCTCGCTGCTGATCCGGAAGTTGCTTCAGGGCGGACTGGACGCGTTCACGCTCGAACCGCAGCCACGCGTCGTCTTCCGCCGAGCCCGAGGAGGGAGCGTCGACGCCGTCGGTCAGGGGCTCGGCGCGTCGACGATCCTCGCGCCGCACGAGGTCGACCGCGCGACGATGAACGAGCGTCAACAACCACGTGCTCGCTTTGCCGCGTTCCGGGATGAACCGGTCGGCGTTGCGCCACGCGGCGAGAAACCCTTCCTGCACCGCGTCCTCGGCGAGCCTCTCGTCACGAAGGATCCGTAGCGCGAGCCCGTAGGCGACGCGCCCGAAGCGGTCGTAGAGCTCGGCCAGCGCCGACTCGTCAGAGCGCGCCAGCATGGCGACCACCGCCTCGTCGGAAAGGTGCGCGAACGTGCGCGTCATCAGCCGAGGAGTCTCGCTCATCCCTCTCATTCGCGTCGTGCCGCGTTTCGGTTCGGGTCGAACCGGTCAGCCGCGTGCAGCGAATCAGCGCCGACACGACGGCCACCGCAGACCCGACCGGCCGTCCGAAAGGAGCAGAGAGGACGATGCGAAAGCTGGCAGTCCTAGTCCTGGCGGCCGCAGCCTTGGGAGCGTTGTTCGCAGCGCTCGCGTCGCGGGGTGGAAGCCCTGCGGCGGCTCAGGCATCGAGTCACCGGGAAGCACCGTTGATCTCGGAGGATCCCTCCGCGGACAACACCGATACGTACGCGTTCCGGAGCCCTGACCGGCCCGACAGCGTGACGATCATCTCCAACTACATCCCAGGAGAGGATCCGGCGGCAGGTCCCAACTGGTACACGTTCTCGCCGTCGGCACGCTACGTCATCTACGCCGACAAGAACGGCGACGGCAAGCCGGACGTCACCTGGAGGTTCCGGTTCAAGAACCAGGCGCCGGTCGCGTTCCTGCAGAACACGCAGCAGTCCTACACAGTCACTCGTGTCGACGGGAATTCCTCCCGCGTCGTCGGCGAGGGCCTGCTGACGCCGCCCGACAACATCGGACCAAGGTCGACGCCCGGATACCACGCGCTGGCAATGGCGGGTGTGCACGATCTGAGTGACGGCTCGAAGGTCTTCGCCGGTCAGCGCGACGACGGATTCTTCGGGGACATCGGCGCGGCGTTCGATCTCGTCGCGATTCGCAATGGCACGGGGGCGAGCGGCGGAGGGAAGGACTTCTTCGCGGGCTACGCAGTTCACACCGTCTCGCTGCAGGTCCCGCTGTCGCAGCTCGACAACGGGTCCAACCACATCGTCGGCGTCTGGTCGGCCAGCGAACGTCCGGTCGTCAAGGTCACGCTCGCGAAATGGCGCGGCCGCAAGGTCCTGCAGAAGGAAACCGAGTGGCAGCAGGTCTCGCGGCTCGGAAATCCACTGATCAACGAGCTGCTCATCCCGACGCAGCTCAAGGACAAGTGGAACGCTTCCGACCCAAACAAGGACAAGCAGTTCGAGCAGTACTACTCGAGCCCGATCCTGGCCAAGCTGCTCAACCAGCTGTATCCGCAGTTCGGCCCGTTCCAGGAGAACAACCGCACCGACCTCGTCTCGGTGCTGCTGACCGGTCTGAAGGAGCCGAACCTCAACTTCACCGGGAACACCCTGGCAGACGAGATTCGGCTGAACCTGGCGATCGCGCCGACGGCGCCCGTCGGACAGGGCAACCGCCTCGGCGTGCTCGGCGGCGACCTGGCCGGATGGCCGAACGGCCGCCGGCTCGAGGATGACGTCATCGACATCGCCGAACGTGCTGTCGGCGGCGCTCTGATCGGCCACAGCCTGCCGCTCGGCGACGGCGTGAACGCGAACGACGTCCCGTACATGACGTCCTTCCCGTACCAGGCCGATCCGTTCAGCGGGTACGACAACACCAAGGGCCTGCAGCAGCCTTAATGGCTGCGAAGCGGCTCATCTTCGGAGGGCTGGCGGCGGGCGCGACCGCTGCCGCCCTCCTGCTCGGCGGCGTGCTGACCGACGGCTCGGCGCAAGAGGCCGCAAGAGTCCCTGTGGCCTCGGCCATCGTCGCGAGCGGGAGCGCCTTGATCCCGCAGCTGCAACAGCAGGTGCGCGCGAATCCGACCGGTGTCGTCGGCCTGGGCCTACTCGGCCTCGCCTACCAGCAGCGTGCACGCGAAACCGGCGACCCGAGCTACTACACGAAGTCCGAGGGTGTGCTGCATCGCGCCCTCCGTTACTCGCCCGACGACCTCGTCGCCACCGGCGGGTTGGGCGCGCTCGCGCTTTCCCGTCATCGTTTTCGTGAGGCGCTCACACTCGGCCAACGGGCCGTCGCGCTTTCACCGTCCACGGCACGCGGCTACGGCATCGTCGGTGACGCTCTGGTCGAGCTCGGCCGCTACCGCGAGGCCTTTGCGGCCTTCGACCGGATGGCGTCCCTCAAGCCGAGCCTGTCCTCGTATGCGCGTGTCTCCTATGCACGTGAGCTCCTCGGCGACGTCGGCGGAGCGGCACACGCGATGCGACTTGCGATCGACGCCGCGGCGGGTCAGCCCGAAGCGCTCGCGTGGTCGCGGACCCAGCTGGGAAAGCTGTTCTGGTCGCAGGGACGAGTGGCGGCTTCCGAGCGTCAGTACCGCTCAGCGCTCGCGGTGCGCCCGGGTTACGTCTACGCGTTCGACGGGCTCGCGCAGGTGGAGGCCGCGCGCGGCCGGATTCGCAGCGCCATCGCGTACGAGCAGCGAGCAGTGGATGCGATCCCGCTGCTGCAGTTCGTCGCTTCGCTCGGTGACCTCGAACGACTGGCCGGCAACGAGAACGCGGCGCGGCGGCAATACGCACTCATCGGCGCGATTCGGCGCTTGCTGCGTGCGAACGGTGTCAGGACGGATCTCGAGACCGCGTTGTTCGACGTGGATCACGCGGTTCGGCTCCCGCGCGCTCTCTCTCTGGCCAGGGCCGCGCGGGCCGAACGGCCTTCGATCGACGGCGACGACGTGCTCGCGTGGGCGCTTGCACGGACCGGCCACTGCTCAGAGGCGCTGCACTACTCGAAGCGTTCGTTGCGACTCGGCACCCACGATGCCGTCAAGTTCTTCCATCGCGGGATGGTGGAACGCTGTCTGGGCAACAGCGCGGTTGCGAAGACGTGGTTCCGCCGCGCTCTCGCCCTCAACCCGCACTTCTCGGTGCTGTGGGCGCCGGTCGCTGTGAGGTACTCGGCGTGAAGCGGCTCGCGTTGCTCGCCGCCGGGATCGCCGCGCTCGTGCTGCCCGTCGCCGCGTCGGCTCATCCGCTCGGCAACTTCACCGTCAACCGTTTCAGCAGGATCCAAGTCGCGGGCCCGCGGATCTACGTTCGTTATGTCCTCGACCTCGCCGAGATCCCGACCTTCCAGGCAGGCAAGATCGATGCGCAGGCCTACGCACGTCGCCTCGCGCGCGGCGCGCACCTGACGGTGAACGGGCGCCGCGTGCGCTTGACTCCGATCGAGACCGCCCTCGCGCACCCGGCGGGCGCAGGTGGCCTGCGGACCACGCGGCTCGAGACCATCCTGCGGGGACCGACACTCGACCGCGCGAGCGATGTCGAATACCGCGACACCAACTACGCGGATCGCATCGGCTGGAAGGAGATCGTCGTCGGATCCGCGCCCAGCGAGAGCCACGAGTTGCGCGCCTATCCCAAGGACCTCCTGTCGAGCCCGCTCGGCGTTACGACCGCCCGGACAAGGCTCGTCCCAGGCACCGTCCCCGGGACGCCTCCGCATGTGACGAACGGGACTGCGCTGCAGGCGCCCGACCGCGTGGCGGACTCGGGCTTTGCGCGCCTCGTCGGCCGAGATCGGCTCGGCTTCTGGGTGACCGTCGCTTCGCTCGGCGCAGCCCTCTTCTGGGGCATGGCGCACGCGCTGTCGCCGGGACACGGAAAGACGATCGTGACGGCCTACCTGGTCGGCCAACGCGGAACCCCGCGCCACGCGGCTCTGCTCGGCCTGATCGTGACCGCCACGCACACGGTCGGTGTCTTCGCGCTCGGTGTGGTCACGCTCGTCTTGTCACGCTTCATCGTGCCGGAGGAGCTGTACCCCTGGCTCAACTTCGTCTCGGGCGTGCTCGTCGTTCTGATCGGGGCGTCCGTGCTGCGGTCTCGCTGGCGGCAACGCCGCACGCACACGCACGAAGACGGCCAACATCACCACGATCACGGGCATGGGCTCAACCGACGCTCACTCGTCGCCGTGGGCGTCTCGGGCGGGCTCCTGCCCTGCCCATCCGCGCTGGTCGTTCTGCTGGCTGCGATCACGCTGCACCGCGTTGCCTTCGGGATGCTGCTCGTCGTCGCCTTCAGCGCCGGGTTGGCGCTGACGATCACCGGCATCGGCCTCGCGGCTGTGCTCGCGCGCGGCGTCTTCCGCCGCGTCGGCTTCGACGGCCGCGTTGTGTCCCTCTTGCCCACCGCGAGCGCGCTCGTGATCGTGGCGGCGGGTCTGCTCATGACGTTCCACGCGCTCCCCAGGGTCGGCTAGCCGCTCGGGTCGCAAGGACTCGCGCCTCACGCCTTCCGGTTCGATACGTTGCGCCCGGTGGCAACGACGGCGCCTTACGGGTCCTGGGCCTCTCCGATCACGACCGGGCTCGTCGCGAGTGAAGGCGGCGTCTCGTTCGCCTACCTGGACGTCAGCGAAGACGGCGTCTACTGGACTGAGAGCCGGCCGCAGGAAAGCGGGAGGAGTGCGCTCGTCTTCCGTCCGCACGGCGGAGAGCCGGCCGACATCGTTCCCCCGGGCTTCAACGTCCGCACGCGCGTGCACGAGTACGGCGGCGGCGCCTGGTTCCGCGACGGCCGCGTGGTGTTCTGCTCGAGCTTCGATGACAGCCGCCTCTATCGGATCGACCCCGGCGGCGAGCCGAAGCCGATCACCCCAGAGGCTCCCGAGCCGCATGCGGTGCGGTACGCCGACGGCCGCGTGTTCGCCGACGGCCGCCTGATCGTCTGCGTCCGTGAGCTCCATGGCGAGGGCGAGCCGGTGAACGAGCTGGTCGTCCTGCCGGCAGACGGGTCCTCGGACCCGAAGGTCGTCTCGACCGGACGCGATTTCTACGCCGCTCCCCGTCCGAGCCCTGACGGCAAGTTTCTGGCGTGGGTCGCCTGGGATCACCCGCACATGCCGTTCGAGGGCACGGATCTCTGTGTCGCAGAACTCAACCCGGACGGCTCGGTCTCGAACGGCCGCCGGGTGGCCGGCTCGGAGCAGGAGTCGATCTTCCAGCCCCAATGGAGCAGCGACGGGCTTCTCCATTTCGTGTCGGATCGGACTGGCTGGTCGAACCTGTACGTCGAGCGCGACGGCGAGGTGCACGCGTTGACTCGAGAGGAGGCGGAGCTCGGCTATCCGCAGTGGGTCTTCGATCTCTCGCGCTATGCCTTCCTCGCGGACGGTCGCATTGCCTGCATCTTCACCAGGGCCGCGATCGACGGTCTCGAGTTGCTCGACCCGGAAAGCGGAAGGCTCGAGCCGCTCGACCTTCCCTACACGAGCTATGCGTCGCCGTCGCTCCAGAGTCACGGCACGAGTCTTGTCTTCCCGGCCTCGACACCGACCGAGCCTGCCGCGGTCATCGAGCTCGATCTGGGTTCGGGCGAACGGAAGGTCTTGCGCCGTTCGACCGAGATGAGGCTCGACGAGCGCTACATCTCCGTTGCACAGCCGGTCGACTTCCCGGGTGCCGACGGGCTCATCTCGCACGGCTTCTACTACGCGCCGGCGAATCCCGATTTCTCGGGCCCCGACGACGAGCGGCCGCCGCTCGTCGTCCTCGTCCATGGCGGGCCGACTGCACACGTGACACCCTCGCTCGATCTTTATGTCCAGCTCTTCACGAGCCGCGGTATCGCCGTCGTCGACCTCAACTACGGCGGCAGCACCGGCTACGGGCGGGAGTATCGGGACCGGCTGCGCGGACGGTGGGGCGAGATCGACGTCGAAGACAGCGCCGCCGCAGTGCTCTACCTTGGCGATCGTGGCGAGATCGATCTGGGTCGCGTCCAGATCACGGGCGGCAGCGCTGGTGGATACACGACGTTGATGGCCCTGGCTGTTCGCGACGAGTTCGCGTCAGGAGTGTCGTACTACGGCGTGGCGGATCTCGTGACCTTTCACGAGGACACGCACAAGTTCGAGTCGCACTACGACGAGTATCTGGTCGGACCGTGGCCAGAAATGGACGACCTATATCGGGACCGTTCCCCGGTCGCGCACGCCGACTCGATTTCCGATCCGCTTCTGCTGCTGCAGGGCTTGGACGACAAGGTCGTGCCGCCTTCCCAGGCGGAGGTGATCGTGGACGCGCTGAAGCGCCGCAGCATTCCGTACGCCTACATCGCCTTCGAAGGCGAGGGCCATGGCTTCCGCAAGGCCGAGAACATCAAGCGCGCAAGCGAGGCTCACCTCTCGTTCCTGGCACAGGTCTCGGGCTTCGAGCCCGCCGACGAGATCGAGCCGATCGCGATCGAGGCCCCGCAAGCTTCGCCGGCAGAGCCGTCCTCGACGCGGCAATAGACTCGCTGCAATGAGTGTTGCCGACCTCACGCGCAATACGGTCGACGTGCTCCCCAAGGGCGAGCTCGAACGAAAGCTGGAGATTGGACGCCCGTTGCGCGTCAAGCTGGGCATCGATCCGACCGCGCCGGACATCCACCTCGGATTTGCCTACGTCCTCGACCGCCTGGCGGAATTTCAGCGCGAAGGCCACACCGTGGTGCTGATAGTCGGTGACTACACCGCGCGCATCGGCGATCCCTCCGGTCGCTCCGACGAACGGCCCGTACTCCCGGGCGAAGTGCTCGATGCCAATGCGAAGGCGTTCGCAGAACAAGCCTTCCGAGTGCTCGACCGAGAGCGCACGGAGATCCGCTTCAACGGAGAGTGGCTCGGGAAACTCTCCTATGCGGAGGTCGTCCGTCTCGCGCGCACGATCACCGTCGCACGCATTCTCGAGCGGGACGACTTCGCCCAGCGCTTTGCTGCGCGCGAGCCGATCTCGATCTCGGAGCTTCTCTATCCGTTGATGCAGGCATATGACTCGGTGGCGACCGAAGCAGACATCGAGATCGGCGGCACCGATCAGCTCTACAACCTCCTGGCCGGCCGGGACGTCATGCAGGACTACGGTCTCGACCCGCAGCTGGTCATGACGTATCCGCTGCTCGTCGGCGTCGACGGCGAGGACAAGATGTCGAAGTCACGCGGGAACTACATCGGGATCAACGAGTCACCGGAGGAGATGTTCGGGAAAACGATGTCGATACCGGACAAGACGCTGCCACAGTGGTGGGAGATGCTCGCGGGCGGCGGGCCGCATCCGGACGATCCGATGCAGTGGAAGCTCGAGCTCGCCCGCAGGATCGTCTCTCGGTGGCATGGGGAGGAAGGCGCGACGCGGGGCGAGGATTACTTCACGCGTGTCGTCCGCGACCAACGGGCGCCGGAAGAGGTCGCCGAGGTGCAGTTGCCGCCCGGCGATCCGGTCCACCTCCCGGCCCTCCTGGTCGAGCACTTCGGCGTCGGCTCGACGAGCGAGGCCAGGCGATTGATCTCCCAGGGCGGGGTCAAGATCGACGGCGAGCCCGCGACGGAGATCGACGTTCAGAGGAGTACCCTCGCGGGTGCCCTCGTCCAGGCCGGGAAGCGTCGATTCATGCGGTTTTCTGGCGCTTGACTGGGGGCTGAGACTTGCTACCATGCCTCGGCTGCCCGATAGGGCGGTGTAGGACGTCCCCATAACTCGACAACTGGAGCGCCCTCAGGACGCAGCGGATACGACGAAAGTTTCCGAGCTTCCCTGGGCCTCTGGACGCGAGTCGGAGGCTTTTTTACGCCGTTAGCAGCGACGGTCTTTGAAAACTCAGCAGCGTGCGTTTACGTCGAGACCTCACCGAACCTTCGGGATCGGGGAGGAAACGAATGAACCTGTCATGTCTCGAGGCATCGCTTGCGATGCCGTTTCAAAGCCGGGCCGGCTTTGCCGGCGTGGCGATGACGAAGAGACAGACTTTGAGCACAAGCTCAAGGTGACGAAAGATCGCCGGTGCTAAGGCATCACTCGTGATGCCTTTTAAGAGGTCGGGCCGGCTTTGCCGGACGACCGCTTAATCTGCCGGCAATCCATCTTCACGGAGAGTTTGATCCTGGCTCAGGACGAACGCTGGCGGCGCGCTTAACACATGCAAGTCGAGCGAGAACCAGGCCTTCGGGCCTGGGGACAGCGGCGAACGGGTGAGTAACACGTGGGTAATCAACCCTCGATACTGGGATAGCCCGGGGAAACCCGGATTAATACCGG
>VAXG01000028.1 GCA_005883355.1 Actinomycetota bacterium
GGCCTTGTATGCCGCCAACCGGCCTTCCTCGATCGCCGCACGCGCGTTCGCGGTCAGGTCAAGGAGGAATCGTAGATTGTGGAGGCTCAGCAGGCGAAGCCCCAGCAGTTCTTCCTGGTTCACCAGGTGGCGCAGATAGGCCCGGCTGAACCGCGTGCAGGCCGGGCAAGGGCAGCTTTCGTCCAGGGGACGGGGGTCGCGGGCGAAGCGGGCGTTGCGCAGATTCAGCCGGCCCTCCCACGTGAGGGCACTCCCGGTCCGGGCAGTACGCGTCGGCAGGACGCAGTCGAACATGTCCACGCCGCGCTCGATCACCTCGAGCACGCCTTCCGGATCGCCGATGCCCATGAAGTAGCGTGGCCGGTCGTCCGGAAGCTCGTCGGCGGCCCACTCCGTGGTCTCGAACATGAGCCCTCGCTCTTCGCCGATCGCAAGGCCACCGAGCGCGTGACCGTCGAAGCCCAGCGCGGCGATCTCCGCGATCGACCGGCGGCGGAGCTCGGGGTCCGATGCGCCCTGTGCGATCCCGAACAGGAGCTGGCCCTCCGCGCGCGGGGCGTCGCGCTGTCGGCCGGCCCACAGCGTCGTTCGCCTCACCGCCTCGGCCAGCTCGGCACGCGGAGCATCGGCCGGCGGACAGATGTCGAGACACATCGCGATGTCGGACCCGAGGGCTTTCTGAATTCCCGCGACCGACTCGGGCGTGAAGCGCGCGGCAGCACCGTCGTAGACGGAGCGGAATGTGACTCCGTCGTCGTCGACGGCGGCGATCGTGTCGCGCAGGGAGAAGACCTGGAATCCACCCGAGTCGGTGAGGATCGGACCGTCCCAGCCCATGAAGCGATGGAGCCCGCCGAGCTCGGCGATCACGTCTTCTCCCGGACGGAAATGCAGGTGGTAGGTGTTACCAAGGAGGATGTGCGTACCGAGCGCATGCAGCTCGTCCGGATCCACGGTCTTGACGGTCGCCTTCGTCCCGACCGGCATGAACGCGGGCGTCGGCAGTTCACCGTGCGCAGTGCGGAGGATCCCCGCGCGCGCGGCGCCGTCCCTGGCCGTCACGCTGTACGTCTCGCTCATCGCACGGGCCGCTCGTACAGGCTCATCTTCTGGCCGTCGAGGACGAGATCGCCGCGGTGCTCGAAGCCGAGGTCTTCGTAGTAGTCGCGGATCCCGGGATTGTCAGCGAGACAATCGAGCCGCAGGAACTCACGCCCTGCCTCTGCCGCCTCGGCGTTGGCCCACTCGACGATCGCCGCACCGATGCCACGGCCCGCCTGGTCGCGCCGCACGGCAAGCTTGTGCACATAGAAAGCGTCGGGGGGCTGATCGCCCCAGTACTCCGGATCGTCGGGCAGCATCGAGACGGTCGCAACTCCATCGCCGTCCTCCGACTCCACCACGTAGACCTCGCCGCGGTCGATCGCGGCGGCGAGCTGGTCGCGGGGAAACGGCAAGGGCCACTGACTGAACCCGAGGTCGTTCACCCAGACGGTCGCCTCGTCGAGCAGCCCGGCGACGGTCAGGGCGTCTTCCTGCTGAGCGCGGCGGACGTTCACAACACCAGCATCGCATCGCCGAACGAATAGAAGCGATAGCGCTGCTCGACGGCCGTCCGGTAAATCTGCCGCGTCTCCTCCATCCCTGCGAAAGCCATCACGAGCGCGAGCAGCGTCGAACGCGGGAGATGGAAGTTCGTCAGCAGCGCATCGGTCCGCAGGAATTCGAAGCCCGGCGTGACGAAGAGGTCCGTCCTGCCGGAAAGAGGACCGCCACGTGCGACCGTCTCCAGGACCCGCACGCTGGTGGTCCCGACGGCGAGCACTCTCGGCGCAGACCTGATGCGCTCCCAGGCCTCGGGCCTCACCTCGTAGCGCTCGCCGTGCAGCTTGTGCTCGGCGAGATCGTCGGCGGTCACCGGACGGAAGGTGTCCAGCCCGACGTGCAACGTGACGCGTTCGACGTCGAGACGCGCAAGCAGCTCGTCGGTGAAGTGGAGGCCGGCCGTCGGCGCTGCGGCCGAGCCCGTGTCGCGCGCATAGACGGTCTGGTAGCGCGCAGGGTCCGCGAGCGGCTCCGTGATGTACGGCGGCAGCGGAGTCTGACCCGCAGGCTCGCCGTGGAGCCGGAGACGCCAGCGTCCTTCGCCGAGATGCTCGAGGAGCTCGACCGGCCCGTAGCGGTGTCCGGGTCGAAGCCGCCGCGTCGGTCGTGCCAACCCTTCCCAGAGCCCGTCGTCGTCGAGTCGCTCGACGAGCAGGACCTCGCCCTTCGGAGCCTCGATCGGAATGCGCGCCGGAACGACTCGCGTGTCGTTGACCACCACGAGCGCATCGCCGATCACGTCCGGTAGCTCTGCGAACCTGCGCTCGTGCACCCGCTGGGACACGCGTGGGTAGACCAGCAGTCGCGACTCGTCGCGTCGCGCCAGGGGATGTTGAGCAATAAGTTCCGGCGGGAGGTCGTATTCGAGCTCCCTCGTTTTCATCCGATTCCCACGGTACTCTTGCCGGACATGGACGACAGCGTCGTCGAACGAGCACAGGAGCGGGTCGAGCAGCGGGCGGAGGGCGTCGCGCTCGACAGCCTCGTCGTCCGGGCACGCGAGCAGGTGGACGCTCTCGCAGCCGCAGCGGCGGCACTCGAAGACACGCTCCCCGCCCGCGTCGGGGAAGCGGTCCGCAACGAGGCGCAGCCGGTCGGACGCAATCTCGCCGAGATCCGTGGGCTCATGAACCAGGTCATCCGGCGCCTCGAGCGTTTGGAGCGAGACCTACTCGCCGAGCGCAACGCCCGTGTCGACGATCTTGCCTTGCTCGTCGATCTCGTCTCGTCGGGATGGAAGGGCGTCGACACGCGGCTCGCCCGCATGGAAGCAGTCCTGAGCAGGCTCGAGCAAGGCGTGCAGGAAAATCGCGGCGCCGTCGTCTACCGGATGGAAGACCGCCGTCCGGATGCAGCAAGCTCGTAGCGCCTCTGTTGATTGAGGCCTGGTATGAGATTCCGCCCGGGTCGGATGAACCTCACACCAGCCCTCTAGGTCACCGCGAGGATGATCGCCGCGCAGACGGCCCAGCCTGCGATGCAAAGCAGGATCGGGAGGTCGCGCAATAGGATCTCTTCCGGTTCCTCGCCGAGATCGCGCCCGTGCATGAGGAGCAGGTAGCGGAACACGCCGAAGAGGACGAAGGGGATCGTGATCATCATCGCCTTCGACTCGCGCGCGGTGAACGTGTAGAGGCAGTACGAGATCACGGTGGACGCGGCCACGACGGTCACCAACTGGTCGACGAGCGCGAGCGAGTAGCCCTCCAGAACGGGCCGGCCCGGCGTTGCCTCGGCTCCCACGAGCACGAGCTCGCCCCGCCGCTTCGCCAGGGCGAGGAAGAGCGCGAGCAGTGCCGTGCAGAGCAGCAGCCAGGGCGAGATCCTGACCTCGACGGCCGCCGCACCTGCCGCCGCGCGGACGACGAAAAGCCCGGCGATTGTCATCACGTCCAACAGCACGACGTGCTTGAGCGAAAGCGTGTACGCCGCCTGCAAGCCGACGAAGGTGCAGAGGAACAGGATCGAGGCGAGGCCCAGCGGCGCCACGAGGAGCACGGCCGCAGCGAGCAACAGGGCTGCGAGCAATATGGCCTGACGCGGTGAGAGATCGCCGTGTGCGATCGGCCGCAGACGTTTTGTGGGATGCAAGCGGTCGTGCGGCGCGTCTCGGACGTCGTTCACGAGGTAGCTCGCGCTCGACGCCGCGCAGTACGCGGCGAAGGCGGCGAGCGCCTCGACCCAGCGGCTGAGATCGCCGAGCTTCGCGGCGAAGATGATCCCCGCGAAGAGCAGCAGGTTCTTCGTCCACTGTCGAGGTCGCAACGAGACCAGCGCCGCCCGAAGACGCGAGGGCCGGCGCGGCAGCTCGTAGAGCGGCGTGGTTTCCGGGAGGCCCATGTGAACCGGAGACTAATTTGCGCTCGACGGGAGGATCAGCTCGAAGCGACTGCCCTGCCCGGGGCGAGAGTCGAGCTGGATGCTCCCTCCCAGCGCCGCGGCGAGCTCGTGCGCGATCGCCAGCCCGAGCCCGGTACCGGAATCGTCGCGCGACCAGAACGGCCGGAAGATCCGTTCCTGCTCCTCGATCGCGACGCCCGGGCCCGTGTCGTCGACCGCGACCGACACACGACCGTTCGACGCGGTCAACTCGAGCTGCACCCGCCCGCCGTCGGGCGTCCAGCGAAACGCGTTCGAGAGCAAGTTGGAGATGATCTGCAGGACGCGATCGCCGTCGGAGACGATTGTCGGGTGCGCCTCGAAGAGCTTCGCGTACTCGATCCGCCGGCGGCGGGCCTCTTCGCCGAAGGCGCTGTATGCCTGATCGCAGAGCCGCTCCATATTCACTTCTTCTGTGTGCACGGTGAAGCGGTGAGCCTCCAGCTTGGCCAGGTCGAGGACGTCGCCGACGAGTCGCTCCAGCCGCGCACCCTCCTGCGCGATGACGTCGAGTGAGGCGGCGCGCGCCTCCGGATCCTCGGCGACACCCTCGCGTAGAGCGTCGACGTGACCGCGAATGGCGGTCAGAGGCGTGCGCAGCTCGTGAGAGACGCTCATGAGGAAGTTGCGCTCCTGACGCTCGGCATCGGACATGCGGCCGGCCATCTCGCGGAAACGGTCGGCAAGATGCCCGATCTCGTCGCTCCCCCGAATCTGCGGCAGATCGACGTCGTAGCTTCCGCGCGCGATCTCGTCCGTCGCCCGCGACAGCGCCAGCACCGGCCGCGTGATGCGGCGCGACAGGTACCACCCGAGCAGCCCCGCAACGATGATGCCGCCGAGCGACGCGATCGCGAGCCGCTCGAGCAGGGGAATGAGCTGCTGATTCAACTCCGTCTTCGGCTTCGCGACGATCAGGTCTCCGAAGGCAGGCCCCTTCTTCTCGAGCTTCAGCGGACGTGCGACCGCGACGTATGTCTTGCTCGCCCCCGGCGGTGTGAACTCGAACGTGATCGTCTTGCCCGAATGCCAGTCCACGGTCTTCTGCGGCAGGACCTCGAGCCCGACGCTCTTAACGCTCTTGTCCGGGAACGGCGAGACGCCGACATAGAAGAGACGGTCGCCGGTCGCCCGCTCAAGTTGTCTCGAGATCAGCGGCAGCACGCCTGTGTCGTTCGCCGTGATCGCCTGCTGGGCAAAGACCTCCGTGAGCCCGATCGCCTCGCGGCGGAGGTCCGCCTTCGAGCGGATGAGGACGTACCCCTGAAAGAGCCGCAGCGCCACCACCGCCGCGATCAGTCCGCTCACGACGATGCCGAGCAGGAAGAGCGCCGGCAACCGGAAGCGCAGCGAGCTGAACATCAGGACCTACAAGGTACTTGGCGGCCCTGCTAGGCCCTGACCGCATCCCGCGAGGGACCGACCTTGTAGCCGACGCCCCACACCGTCACGATCGGCGAGGCCTCGCCCAGCTTCCGCCGCAGCTGGCGCACGTGGACGTCCACGGTCCGGGTGTCTCCGGCGAACGTGTAGCCCCAGACGCGCTCGAGCAGCTGGTCGCGCGTCAGCACGAGGCCGCGATGGTCGAGCAGCTCCCAGAGGAGGTCGAACTCCTTCGGTGCGAGCTGTACTTCCTCGGCGCCGACCTTCACCTCACGCCGGCCCGCGTCGATCACGAGGTCGCCGTGCTGGAGGACCGCACTCTCGGGCTCCTTGCGCTCGGGCGCGGCGCGGCGCAGGATCGACTTCACGCGCGCGACGAGCTCGCGTGGGTTGAACGGCTTCGTCATGTAGTCGTCGGCGCCGACCTCGAGCCCGATGATCTTGTCGACGTCCTCGTCGCGAGCGGTCAGCATCAGAATCGGCACGTCGGACTTCTGGCGGATGCGCCGGCAGATCTCGATGCCGTCGATGTCCGGGAGCATCAGGTCGAGCACGATCAGCGACGGCTGCTCGCTCTGCGCGGACGCCAGGGCGTCGGTGCCGTTCGACGCGGTCCGCACCTCGTAACCGGCGTTCTTCAGATAGAGCGAGACAAAGGACGCGATCGACGCTTCGTCCTCGACGACGAGCACTGACTGCGTACTGGCGCTCAGGAGGGTGCCTCTAAGGACTCGTGGCTGACAGAGGAAAGACGAACGGGAACCCCGGTAGCGCGAGGTACTCCCCACCGTTCACGGAATACGACCCGTCGTCCACTGTGCCTGCTCCTGACAGCGTCACTCTCCCCGTTCCGACCAGCGAGAGATTGATACCGCGGCCCTTGACGACGATCCGGAAAGAGCCGCCGATGATCCGGAACCGCACCTTCGTCCCTCCCCACGTGGTCGTCGTGGCATCCTTGTCCTTCGACCAGTCGTCCCCGGTCACGATCGGGCCGGTGCCGTCGCCGTCGATCGGGTCGTTGATCGTCACCGAGCCGCGCGCGAAGCTCCCGATCACACCGCCTCGCGCCGAGATCGTGATCGTGCCGCGGGCGTCGCGCACGGATACGGTGCCGTCGGCGGCGCCCTGATTGCGGGCAACAGAAGCTGCCGGCAACGCCAGCGCTGCGAGCATGGCAAAGGTGAGGAGGCGCCTCATCGCTCGTCAGTATCGACGTTGCAATTGTGCCCTGCATCATTGGAACGTAAGGAGATTGTAAGGCGAGGACGGGCCATTTCGGCCCAGTCACGTGCCTGGCACCGGACCTGGGTCAGGAGGACCGTCCGACGCGCCCCCGAAGATGCGGGCCATGACCGAACTGACTCGTTCCGAGCGGACCTCGCGATTGCTCGTGGCGCGACTCGACGCGCTCGCCAGCGTGGCTTCGCAGATCACGCACGTAGAGGCTGAGCGTCTGGTGGAGCTCGCCTCCATCGCCACGATGCATGCCGTCGCGCTCGAGACGCTCCAGGCTGAGCGGGCTGAGGCGATCTGGCGCGAGGCGCATGCGCGCCACCCGCAGCTGCCGCGGGTCGTGGTCCAGCTGCCCGAGCGGCTCGCGGCCTAAGCACTAGTACTCGTAGAAGCCGCGTCCGGTCTTGCGGCCGAGCACACCGTCTTGCTGCATACGCACCAGGCGTTCCGGCGGCGCCATGCGTTCCTCGCCGAGCTTTTCGTGCAGAGCTTCCGATGCGTGCACGTGCACGTCGATGCCGATCAGATCGATCAGAGCGCACGGACCCATCGGCCAGCCGGCCCCGTTCGTCATCGCCTTGTCCATCGCTTCCGGGGCGACCTTCGCTTCGTCGAGCACGCGCACGCAGTCGTTCAGCAGCGGAATGAGGATGCGGTTGACGATGAACCCGGGCGTGTCGTTGCAGTGCACCGGCCGCTTGCCGGCCCGCTCGGCCCACGCGTAGGCCGCGTCGACGGCCTCGTCCGAGCTCTCGCGCCCGCGGACGATCTCGACGAGCGGCAGAACGGGGGCGGGGTTGAAGAAGTGCATACCGACGACCCGCTGCGGCCGTTCGGTCGCCTCGGCGATCTCGGAAACGGACAGCGCGGACGTGTTCGTCGCCAGGATCGCATTCGACCGCGTGACGCGGTCGAGCTCCGCGAACAGCTCACGCTTCAGGTCGAGCTCCTCGAGGACTGCTTCGATGACGAGGTCGCAGCTGGCCAGGTCGGCGAGATCCGTCGTCAGCGTCAATCGCCCGACGGCTCCGTCGCGCTCGGGCTGCGACAGCCGGCCTTTCTCGACGCCCCGATCCAGATACCGCTCGACGGTGGCACGGCCGCGCTCGGTGAGCTCGTCGCTCACTTCCCGGCCGACGGTCTCGAACCCGGACTGGACGCTGACCTGCGCGATGCCGGCCCCCATCGTGCCGAGGCCGACGACGCCGACTCTCCGGATCTCCACTAGGCGGCCGCTCGAGCCAGCGTCCACCGGAACGAGACGTCACCGTGGCCGGGCTCGTGATGCGCGACGACCTCGTCACGCACCGGCTCGAGGCCGGCGTCGCGCAGCAACGGCGAGTACGCCTCGCTGTCGAGAGACGCGAAGAACATCGGCGCGCCCAGCCAGTCGGCGTCGATGTGCTCGCCGGCGTCTCCTGCGCCGAACGTGCCGAGGAAAAATCCGCCGTCGCGAAGCCAGAGCCCGATCCGGGCGATCAGGCCGGACTGCTCCTCGATGGGGACGTGGCCGAAGACGAACAGCGCGACGACCGCGTCGAGAGACGCGGGAGCGATGTCGAGCTCCGTTGCGTCGGCGTTGACGAAGCTCGCCTCGGGAACATGATGGCGCGCGAGTTCGATCTGGACGGCTGAGATGTCCACTCCGGTGACGCGATGGCGACGGGCGAGCTCGCGAGTTGTCGGCACGCCGCGGCCGCAACCGAGCTCGAGCACGTCCGCATCGACGTCGAGACGCGCGTCGAGATCGCGCACCCACTCCATGACGGGAGAGTCGATCTGTCCGGCCCACTCCGCGTAGCGCAAGGCAATCGCGTCGTAGCCGCGAGCGACGATCTCTTTCGGTTCGCGCGCGACCGCGCGTCCTGCCATCTCCCCCACGCGCGAGAGAGTAACGCTCAGACGCGTTCGACGACGCAGGCGAGCGCCTGGCCGAAACCGATGCACATCGTCGCGATCCCGTACTGCGCATCACGGCGTTCCAGCTCGTTCAGCAGAGTCGCCGTGATTCGGGCGCCCGTCGCGCCCAGCGGGTGTCCGAGCGAGATCCCGCCGCCGTTCGGATTGATGTCGTCCCAGCGATACTCGAGGCCTGCGTCGCGCGCGAATTGCAGGACGACGCAGGCAAAAGCCTCGTTCACCTCGATGACGGACATGTCGTCCCAGGTCAGGCCTGCACGCGCCAGCGCCCTGTCGCAGGCCTGTGGATTCCCGTGCAGCATCCGATGCGGATCGACACCTGCGAGCCCGAACGAGACGAAGCGCGCCCGCGGCTCCAGTCCGAGGCGGCCGGCCGCGCTCTCACCGGCCACCAGCACGGCCGCAGCTCCGTCGCAGATCTGCGATGAGTTTCCGGCCGTCACCTTTCCCTCCGGGAGGAACGCCGGCTTCAGCGCGGCGAGGGCGGCGGCGGAGGTGTCGCGCCGCGGCGTCTCGTCGACGCCGAGCACGACGCCGGCGTGCGGGTTCGTGAGGTCGATCGGGACGATCTCCTCGTCGAAGCGACCCTCGTCGGCAGCCGCAGTGGCTCGGCGATGCGACTCGAGCGAGAATGCATCGAGCTCCTCGCGGCTGAACCCCCATTCGTCGGCGATCACCTCCGCGGAGAGTCCCTGGGGCACGATCTCCCAGCGGTCGAGCAGCTTGTCCGAGAGGTCGCCTCCGTTCGATCCCATCGGAACGCGCGACATCGTCTCGACGCCCGCAGAGACGACGAGATCGAGTTGCCCGGCGGAGATCGCGGTCGCCGCGCTGAAGTTCGTCTGCATGGACGAGCCGCACTGGCGGTCAACCGTCGTTCCGCACACCGATTCGGGCCAGCCGGCGACGAGCGGGACCATCCGGCCGAGGTTCCAACCCTGCTCGCCGATCTGCGTCACGCAACCGAGCTGAACGTCGTCGATCTCTGCGGGATCGAGGTCGTGCCGCGCGACCAGACCGTTCAAAACCTGCGCTGCGAGCTCGTCGCCGCGAATCGATGCGAGCGCGCCGTTCTTTCTTCCGATCGGCGAGCGAACTGCGTCGATGATCAGGGCGTCAGGCATCCACGACAGAGTAGAGATGCCAGCTACCCACACCCTTAAGCTCCCGTTCGCCCCGGTCGACGAAGACGATCCCGGAGCCGGCGACCAGGTCCTTGACGGTACTCGACACGAGCACCTCGCCCGGATCAGCGGCGGCCGCGACCCGTGCGCCCGTGTGGACGGCAATCCCGCCGATCTTGTCGCGCATCAGCTCGCACTCGCCTGTGTGAAGCCCTGCGCGGATCTCAATGCCGAGCGCCCGGACGCCTTCGCGGATCGCGCACGCGGCCCGAATGGCACGGGCAGGCCCGTCGAAGCTGGCGAAGAAGCCGTCGCCGGCCGTGTCCACCTCCCGCCCGTGGTACAGCTCGAGCACGCCTCGAACGCGGGCGTGGTGCTCGTCGAGCATCTCATGCCAGCGACGGTCGCCGAGCTCGCCAGCGCGTTCCGTCGAGCCCACGATGTCGGTGAACAGGACAGTGGAGAGGACGCGGTCGTAGTCTGGTGCCGAGCGCGCCCCCGTCAGAAACTCCTCGATCTCGGCGAGCAGGCGGTCCTGGTCTCCTGCCCAGAGCAGGTGCTCGTCACCGGGAAGCTCGACGAAGCGTGCGCCGGGGATCTGCGACGCGAGCCAGCGGCCCTCGTCAACCGTTACATCCCGGTCGCCGGTCCGGGCGAGGACGAGCGTCGGGACGCGAACGGTCGGAAGGATGAGACGCGTGTCGATCTCCGAGTTCATCCGCAGGAGTGCGGCCGCTGCTCCCGGGCTCGCGCTCCGCCGAAGGCAGGTCGCGTACCACTCGATCAGAGCCGGATCCTCGTGCGGCGCGTAGTCCGTGAGGTCGAGGCCGGCGCCCCAGTCGCGTTCGACCTCCGCGATCGTCTCGAGCCGCTCCTCGAGCGACGGTGCCCACGGATAGTCAACCGTTTGAATGCGCTTGGCGAATGTTCCGACGAGGACAAGCGCACGCGAGCGCTCCGGATACGTCGCAGCGAAGAGGACGGACATGCTGCCGCCTTCCGAGTGCCCGAGCAGTGCGGCGTTCTGCGACCCGACTGCGTCGAGGACGGCGCGCACGTCGTCCATCCGCTGCTCGAGCGTCGGCAGCCGGTCGGTCGAAACCCGGTCGGACATCCCTGTCCCGCGCTTGTCGAAGAGGATCAGTCGGGAGAACGACGCCAGGCGCTCGAGAAAGCGCGCAGGCTTCGGCTTTTCCCACAGGAGCTCGACGTTCGAGACCCAGCCGGGCACGTAGACGAGGTCGAACGGCCCGTCGCCGACGACCTGGTAGGCGATGTTGACGTCGCCACTTTTCGCGTACCGCGTCTCCGGCGGCATAGGGTTCTACTATGGCGGCCACGGCGACCGAACGGAAGCTCTTCGTCGACGGCGAGTGGATCGAGACGGGCGACTGGCTCGACGTGCGGTCGCCCTACTCCGGCGAGGTCGTGGGCCGGGTGGCGAAGGGCGGCGCCGACGAAGCGCATCGCGCGATCGATGCCGCCGAGAGCGCGATGCGGGCACCGCTGCCGGCGCACAAGCGCGCCGAGATCCTCGTCCGCGTCGCCGGTGCGCTCGGTCGTCGCCTCGAAGAGGCCGCGAAGCTGATCTCCGACGAAGCGGGCAAGCCGTTGAAGGCCGCACGCGTGGAGGCCGCGCGCGCGATGTCCACCTACACTTTCGCCGCGGTCGAGGCGCGCAAGCTCGCCGGAGAGATGGTCCCGATGGACGCCGCGCAGGCTGGCGAGGGGAAGCTTGCCTTCACCCTCCGCAGACCGATCGGCGTCGTCGGCGCGATCAGCCCTTTCAACTTCCCGCTCAACCTTGTCGCGCACAAGATCGCACCGGCCCTGGCGGCGGGCTGTGCGGTCGTGCTCAAGCCTGCGAGCCAGACACCGATGTCGGCGCTGTTCCTCGCCGAGTTGGAGGACGAGGCCGGCCTTCCTCCCGGTTGGCTCAACGTGCTCGTCGGCCCGGCGTCCGAGATCGGAGACGTGCTGGTCGAGGACGAGCGCGTCAAGCTGATCACGTTCACCGGCTCGAGCAGCGTCGGCTGGAAGCTCAAGCAGCGTGCGCCGAAGAAGCGCGTGAACCTCGAGCTCGGCAACGCAACGCCGGTGATCGTCGCGGCCGATGCGGACCTGTCGCTGGCGGCCATGAAGGTTTCGCAGAACGCGTTCGCGTTCGCGGGCCAGAGCTGCATCTCCGTCCAGCGCGTCTACGTCGAGCGCAGCGCATACGAAGAGTTCGTCCGGCAGCTCGTCCCTCTGGTCGAAGCGTTGAAGGTCGGGGATCCGAGCGACGAGGACACGGACGTCGGCCCGGTGATCGACGAAGGCGCGCGAGAGCGCATCCTCGAATGGATCAAGGCGAGCAGCGGACAGGTCCTGACCGGCGGCGAGCTGGACGGCGAGTTGATCCGTCCGACGGTCATCGCGAACCCTGCGCCCGACGACGAGGTCTCCTGCGAGGAGGTCTTCGGACCGGTCTGCACGGTCACCGCCGTCGACTCGATCGACGAGGCGATCGCGCTTGCGAACGGCACCCGCTACGGGCTCCAAGCGGGGATCTTCACGGCGAGCCTGGACAACGGACTGCGGGCGGCGCAGGAGCTCGAATTCGGGGGCGTCACTGTGAACGAGGCGCCGACGTTCCGCTCCGACCAGATGCCATACGGCGGGGTCAAGGACTCCGGCAACACGCGCGAGGGACCCCACTACGCAGTGCGCGAGATGACTGAGGCGCGACTCGTCGTCATCGACCTGCCGTAGTTTCGTGGCGGCTGCGACCGGAACCGTGGGTTCATGATCGGGCTCGTGCTCGCCCTGGCGGTCGTCGCGATCGTCGTGTCCCTCTTCGGAGGTTGGATCTTCGGGATCCCGATCGCGGCGGTCGCGATCATCCTCTTCGTCCTCTTCGTGGCCGGGTTCGGCCGGAGAGCCGCCTCGCCGCGCCAGCCTTAGGGCATCTCACCTCGCTGTTACATTGATTCGCGTGGCGCGGCCTTCGCTGCTCGCACGCTTCCGCCGCAAGGACGAGCGGACGGTCGCGGGCGCCCGCCCCGCCGGCCCCGCGCGCCGCGCCCTCCCGCATCCGGGCCAGCTCCGCAAGGAGCGGCGTGCACTGCTTCGTGTCCGTGAGGAGCGCCTGCGCGACCTCGGCGGGCTCATGCTGGAGATGTTCCGCCGCGATCAGTTTCGCCAGGACCTGCTGGTCGAGCGCTGCGACGAGCTGATCGCGCTCGACGAAAGACTGCAGGAGCTCGACACGCTGCTTGCCGCCGCCGTCTCCGTTCGGCGCGCCGCGCCGGCCGCCCGCTGCGCGTGTGGGGCTCCCCTCGTGTGGGGCTCGCATTTCTGTGCCAACTGCGGGAGACCGGCGGCCGCGACCCCACCCGTCGTCGGCTGCACGCAGTGCGGCAGCGCGCTGGCGGCGGATGCGAAGTTCTGTGCCGTCTGCGGGAAAGCGGTCGTGCCGGCGCGCAAGTCCGAGGTGGACTCCCAGGCCGAGCTGCTCGAAGCGCTGCCGACGCCGGCGCCGGAACGCTGGGAACAATGAGCACGCCGGGCGTCCCGCCGCAGAGCCAGCCGTGCCCTCGCTGCGGCGCGCCGCATGGCCCCGACCAGGAGTACTGCCTCGAATGTGGGCAGAGGCTGCAGCCCGGCGGCGGAGTCTTCGGCCGGCTCGCGGCGGTCTGGCAGCAGCGGCTGGGCTGGTATCCGGGCGACTGGATCTGGCCGGTGCTGCTCTTCCTGCTCATCGCAGTGGCGGGCGCGACGGCGGCCATCGTCCTCGCCGACGCCGGCAACGGGAGCTCCACGATCGTGGCGACCCAGGGTGGAGCCCCGCACTCCCCGACGACGGCGCCCCCGACGGCGACCGTGGCCCTGCCGACGGTTCCGGCCGGGACACCCGGGGCGCCTTCGACCCCGACCACGCCGCCCCCGGCCACCACGACGGCACCCCGGCCGGGCTCGCTGACATCCTGGCCGGCCGGGCAGAACGGGTACACGGTCGTCCTCGAGTCCATTCCCGCCGGGTCGAACGGCCGTGCGCTCGCCCTGGACCGGGCCCGGGCGGCCTCCAAGGCCGGTCTCCCGCAGGTCGGAGTCCTGGATTCGAGCCTCTATTCCAGCCTCCACCCGGGATACTCCGTGGTCTTCAGCGGTATCTACACCTCCCGCGGGCAGGCCGACCGTGCTCTGGTGGCCGTTAATTCCAAGGGCTTCAGCGCCGCCTACGTCCGGCAGATCACCAGCTAGCTCGTTCTCAGTCGAGGCAACAAAGCCCCGGACTTTGTAACACGGGCCCGGACCCTATAGACTGCGCCCCGAAGGCACACGCGCCGACCACGGTTTACTGCGGGTTAACAAAGCTTTGCGGGGGATTAATGGCAGCTAGGGATACTGTGATCGAGGAGTACACCGCCCAGCTTCAAGCCTGCATGTATCAATACTCGAGAGCCATCTACAGGTCGATTAAGGACCTCATCGACCCTTATGTGGCCCCCGAACTGCATCTCGAGTACCGCCGGGCCGTCCTCGAGCAGTGCGAGTTGACGATGGAACGGCTCGCGAAGGACCCGCTCTATTTCGCCAAGCCGGACCGGGCGCTCTTCCAGGACATCCGTCGCTACTTCCCGATCACGGTTCAGGCAGAAGTTGCGTGGGCCGTGAAGGAAGGCGTGGCGGCCGCCACGGCGTTCATCGAGGAGCAGATCGAGGCCGGAGCTCTGGACGGCGGCATCGCGCGCTGCCGCGCGACGACGCGAAAAGGCAAGCCCTGCCAGCGCACGCCTCTCCCGGAGCGCGACTACTGCCCGTCGCACCAGCATCTCGAGCGCTCCAAAGTCGCGGCCTAGCTCCGACGGCACTCCATCCTCGCGAGCCACGTCTCCCGTGGCCATGCTCCTTCCTCCCCAGTCTCGTGCCTGGCACGTGACAGGTCCGAGTCGGAGGTGGGGCGAAACCGTCACAGCCCGGACCGGCGCGTCTTCCTAGCGCTACTTTCGGGAGATGGGACGGCCTCACCGTTACCTCGCTGCGGGTGCCTACTACCACGTCGGGATCCGGGGAAACAACTATGCGGCAATCGTTCTCGACGATGGAGACCGGATCGTCTTCTTCCACATCCTGCGGCGGATCGAACGGCGTTACGGCTGGCGCACGCACGTGCGCTGCCTGATGGGCAACCATTACCACCTCCTCGTCGAAACGCCGCTCCCTAACCTGTCCGACGGGATGCGGGACCTGAACGGCGCCTACGCCTGCGCCTTCAACGAGCGCCACAAGAGAGAGGATCACGTCTTCGGGCGGCGGTACTGGTCGAGGGTGATCGAGTCCGAGGACCAATACGAGGCGGCGGTCGACTACATCGTCAACAATCCGCTCCACCACGGCTTCGTCCGCCGGCTCGATCAATGGCGCTGGACGTCGGGGCCTGCTGTCAGTCCGATAGATTCGCCCCGTGTCTCACGACACCGACAAGCTGATCCGTCAGCTGTCGCTCGTCGCCTACCTGATGGCCGAGCGTCGGCTGCTGACCGCACGCGACGTGAAGTCGAACGTCGAGGGCTACTCCGAGATGTCGGACGAAGCCTTCGCCCGGCGCTTCTACTCCGACCGCGCCGAGCTCCTTGCGCTGGGTGTCCCGCTCCAGTCGCAGCGCGACGAGTTCACGGGGGAAGAGCTCTACACCCTCCGGTCGGAGAACTACTTCCTCGCCGAGCTCGAGCTGGCGGACGACGAGCTCGCTGCGCTTCAGACCGCGCTGTACCTCCTGGAGGGGCAGTTCGCCTATTCGGAGCCGCTTCGACTGGCGCTCCAGAACCTCGCGCTCGGGCGCCAGGGCTTCGGCGAACACGCTTCGGAGACCGCTGTGCGGGTCGAGGTGCTCGACCCCGACTACTCACCCGAGATGCCCGGGCGGCTCGGGAAGCTCGAGGGCGCGATCTCGAAGCAGCGCACGATCAAGTTCCCGTACTACTCGATCTCGCGTAACCGTCAGGGCGAGCGCACGGTCAACCCGTACGGCCTGCTCTCGGACAACGGGAGCTGGTACGTGATCGGCCAGGATCTCGACCGCAAGGACATCCGGACCTTCCGTGTCTCCCGCATCCGAGGCGACATCAGATTCGCCACTCGACGGGAGCGAGACTTCCGGATTCCGGCCGACTTCGACATCGACGAGTACCGCGGTCGGCCGCCGTGGCAGATCGGCGACATCGAGGGCGAGGCGCGAATCGAGCTCGCGGGCGACACCGCTTGGTGGGTCGAGCGCGCGTTCGGCAATGCAGGTCAACTCGAGGACGGGGTCTTCCTCACGGGTTACTCCTCGTTGCCGCAACTCGCCTCCTGGATCCTCCGGCAGGACGGGCGCGCGATCCCGCTCGAGCCAGATGCGCTCCGGCGTGAAGTTGCCCAGGCGCTCCGCGCCGTCCGCGACCGGCACGAGGAACCTGCGCCCCGACTGGCCGCCGCATCGCCGGTGTCACATGTGGAAGCCTCGGGCGAACGTCCCGCCGGCCCGGTCGTCCCGGAGCGCTTTGCGGTCTTGCAGGCGCTCCTCGCATACCTCCTCGCAGCGTGCGGGGAGGCGAACGACGCCGTGATCCCGGCGCGCGAGATCGTCGAGCGGTTCCACATTCCGGAGGAAGAGCTGGAAGAGCATCTCCAACTCCTCAACCTCGTCAACTTCGGCGGCGGCTGCTACACCGTCTATGCCGCACTCGAGGGCGACAACGTGCACGTGGACAAGGAGCTGTACGGGGACACGTTCCGGCTCGCGCCGCGGCTTACCCCGCTCGAGGCGCGCGCCATCGGCCTGGCACTGGAATTCGTCGGTCCGATGATCGCCGCCGACGCACACACTCCGCTCGACCGCGTCCGCACCAAGCTCGAGGAGACGTTCGGTCAGTTCGAGCTCGCGCAGACGCCCAATCCACAGATCGTGGAAGCGGAGGCGGATCTCGTCGCGACTCTCACGGAGGGCATCCGCGAGCGCCGACTCGTCGAGATCGAGTACCAGAAGGAAGGTGAACAAACATGGTCGAAGCGCATCGTCGAGCCGTACTCGCTCGAACGTGAGCTTCCGAACTGGCGCGTACACACATGGGACCGTTCACGCGACGCCGAGAGGAGCTTCCGCCTCGACCGCATGCGCAGCGCGCAGCTCACCCAGGAGCGTTTCGAACCGCGCACCGCTTTCGACCCGCACGGCTTCCGGGATGGACGGTCGGCGAAGATCCTCTATCTCAAGGGCGTCGCGGCCCGCTGGGCCGCCGAGCGTGGCGCGACGCCGCTGAAGGACGGCACAGCTCTCGCGGAGATGCCCGTCGGCGGCGTGGAGTGGCTGATCGGCGAAGTGCTGTCGCAACGCGGCGAGGCGATCCTGCTCGAGCCCGAGGAGATGCGCAAGGCGGTCGCCGATCGCGCCCGCGAGCTCGGGAACGAGCTCGGGGTCTCGCGGCTCCGAGCGCGCGCCTAGTCGGCCGCTCTCTCCTCGATCCGTCCCACCGTCCATTCGGCCTGCTCGCGCAAGAGCTCGTCCTCGCTCGCGAGAAACGGCTCCGCGAGGGGCAGGTCGGCGATGCCGCCGGTGTTTCCGAGAGCAACCAGAGCATTGCGGCGCAGATAACGGGGATCGTTCTTCGGTACGTAAAGTCGCGCGTACCGATGCGTCAACGCCTCGCCGTCGTCGTGGAGCCAATCCACAAGACGGACATGCGGCTCGGCGCCGGACGGCAACGGATCAGCCGCACGCCTCTTCTCGATGCCGCGGTTCCACGGACAGACGTCCTGGCAGATGTCGCACCCGTAGACCTGCGCGCCGAGGTCCGCCCGGTAGTCCTCGGGAATCGAAGTCGGCGCCTGCGTCCAGTAAGAGAGGCACTTCGTCGAATCCACGAGGCCGGGCTCGTCGAGTGCGCCCGTCGGACATGCTTCGATGCAGAGCGTGCAGGATCCGCAGTCGAGGTCGAGCGGCGGGGTGGCCTCCACGACGGCGGTCGTTACCAGCGTCCCGAGCACGACCCACGAGCCGTGGCGCCGGGTGATGAGCATCGTGTTCTTCCCGTAGAAGCCGACGCCCGACCGGGCGGCCGCCTCGCGGTCGACGTGCTGGTTGGCGTCGACGAGGACGCGGTACTCGCCGCCGAGCCGGCGTCCCAGCTCGTCCAGGCGCTCGCGGAGCACGGCGTAGCCGTCGTGCCAGGTGTAACGCGCCAGTCTCCCCTCTCCCTGTTCGACCGCGGGCTCCGGCGCGTAGTAGCAGTAGGCCGCCGACACGACAGTTCGCGCACCTTCGAGCAATGTCTCCGGATGACACGAGACGTCAGGCTGCGCCATCGTGAAGCGCATATCGGCGAAGAGACCGCGGGCCTTTCGCTCGCGGATGTGCCGCTCCGTCTCTTCGTACGCAGATGCACGCGCTGCTCCGACGACGTCGAGCTCCAGCTCCTCGGCGAGCCGCTCAAGCTCGGCAGCGGTCATATGCGAGATTGTGCCTGGTGAAGGCGGTGCGCATTCACGAGGATGGCGGGCCTGACGTGCTTCGGTACGAGAACGCCCCCGATCCGGTGCCAGGCACTGGACAGGTCCTGATCGAGTTGCGCGCGGCGTCCCTGAACCATCTCGACCTGTGGATTCGCAAGGGCCTCCCGTCCGTCCCGAAGCCACGAATCCTCGGCGCCGACGGCGCCGGAGTCGTGGTCTCCGGAGACGGCTTCACGCCCGGTGACCGGGTCGTCATCAACCCGGGCCACGAGGTGGGCGACGGCAAGGTCTCGGTTCTCGGCGAGCACTCCGACGGGACGCATGCCGAGCTGATCGCGGTCCCTCGCTCCCAGGTCTATCCGCTTCCGGGCAGCATCGACTTCGAGTCCGCCGCCGCCTTCCCACTCGTCTTCGAGACCGCGTACCGGATGCTCGTCACCAAGGCGCACCTTCAGGATGACGAGTGGGTGCTCGTGTGGGGCATCGGTGGCGGGGTCGCGACCGCGACCCTTGCAATCGCCAACGCTCTGGGCGCGCATGTGATCGTCACCTCGTCCAATGAGGAGAAGCTGGCGCGGGCGCGCGAGCTCGGCGCCGAGGCGACGTTTAACCACGAGACCGACGACGTTGCGGCTGGTGTCAAGGAGATCACCGGCGGAGGCGCGCATGTGATCGTTGACAACGTTGGCGAGGCAACGTGGAAGAGATCCCTGGACGCGGCCCGTCCAAACGGACGCATCTGCGTCTGCGGCGCGACAACCGGCCCGAATCCGCCCGCCAACCTCCACCGCATCTGGTGGAAGCAACCAGGCGGACTTCGAGGCCGTCTACGAGCTGGTGAAGTCTGGACGCGCCGTGCCGGTGGTCGACGCGGTGTTCCCGCTCGCCGAAGCCGCCGCCGCCCACGAGCGGCTCGAGGCCGGGGATCAACTCGGCAAGATCGTCCTGCGCATTCCGGACTAGTCCGGTGCCTGGCACTCGAGCCAGCGCTCGACCTCGCGCGGCCAGAGGCACGGGGCCGGGAGCCTAGCCCGGCCGGAGACGTTTTACGGGGTTTTTACAAGTGGCGGCGAAGATGGTGCCGATCCATCTTCAAAAGCTGCCACGACTACCCAGAGGGGTCTCACCAATGAAACGTAAATCGCTTGTCTTCTTCACCGTGGCTGCGGCCGCACTCGTCTTCGCCTCAGCCGCATGGGCATTGAGGTTCACCGACGAGAGTTACATGACCCCCGTCGGGACGGTCGGGTCGTCATACAGCTTCACGTTCACCGGAGCGGGCGGTTGCGGTCCCGCGTTGCCCTACCAGTACAGCTTGATCGGCGAGTCGCTGCCGCCGGGATTGAGCCTTGCGTCGAGCGGCCACGTGAGCGGCACCCCGACCCAGGCAGGCGGTTGGTCGTTCTGGGTCAACCTGAGCGACGAGAATCCACCTTCCGCCAGCTGGTGCGTGCCGTCGAATGCACAGCGCGAGTTCACGATCACGATCAACGGATCGGGCGGCGGCAACCCCGCTCCCGCTCCGAGTCCCGCTCCGACTCCCGCTCCGAGCCCGACTCCGACCCCCCCGCCCGCTCCGACTCCGCCGCTCTCGATCGCCGCACCCGCGACCCAGGTCGCGGAGGTGACGGTTCCACTCACGGTCGAGCTCAACGCCACCGGCGGTACCGCTCCGTATCGCTGGGAGCTCACGCAGGGCTCGCTGCCGACTCACGTTGGCTTCATCGGCGACCAGGGCAACGGCTCGACGGCGATGATCAAAGGCGTGCCCGCGACCTCGGGCAACTTCGCTCTCACCTTTCGCGTGACCGACGTTCTCGGGCGAACCACAGTGCACACGATCACGCTGGGCGTGACCGACAAGCTACGGCTGACGTCCGTGAGAATGCCGCAGGTCGGCCGCGTCGGGAAGCTCTACCAGGCACACGTCGTCGCTGAGGGCGGTTACGGCAAGCGGAGCTGGAGCGTCGCCCAGGGCGTGCTTCCGGCCGGCTTGCAGCTGGATTCGAAGACGGGCTCCATAACGGGCAGACCGGCTCGCCGCGGCCGCTACGTCTTCTACCTGACCGCAAAGGACGAGCTCGGAGCCGCTCGCTCGATGAGGGTCAGCATCCTGATTCGTCCCTGATTAGCAGGACAGGCCCGCACGCTATCCGTCGACGAGAATGCCCGAGACTGGGCCGAGCGCGCGTGCCGAGCGTCTCGAGACGTGAGGTAGCCGGACGAGGCGATGGCTGAGTGGCCGGCCCGCGTTTCGCCGTTCGAGTTGTTCTTCGCTGATGGGTTTCCAGAAATCGTCGATCGCTTGAATCGGATCGGGCGGGATCTGTTCGATCGGTAGCTCGAGGTGTTCCGACCAGAGGCGCAGCCGTGTCTGTCGGGCGAGATCGGCGTCGTGGCTGACGACGTTCATTTCCGTGTCGTTGAAGAGCGAGTGCTCGTTGAGATTTGCAGAGCCGATGGTGAGCCAGTTGTCGTCGATGATTCCGATCTTTGCGTGGACATAGATCGGGTCGGCGAGCGGGCCTGAGCGGGCGAACAGTGTGCAGGCGAGGAGCCGGCCCGCGTCGGCGTCGGCTTCCTTGTCCGCCTCGATCAGATTGGCGAGTACGCCCCGAGTGTCGTCTGCGCCGGTGTTGGGTTTCGACGGGAGCAACAGCACCAGCCGGAAGTCGGGGTGAGGTGGATTCGAGATCTTCTCGCGGAGGACCACCTCGATCTCGGGCGACCAGAGGAATTGGTTTTCGATGTAAATGAATCGCTCGGCTGCTCGAAGGGCGCGCTTGTACGACTCCAGAATCCTGAAATCGCCCTTCGGAGTTGCGGCATAGACATGCTCCGGCACGGTGCGCACGATCTGTAGCTCGACGTCGCCGACGCGGACGGAAGGGCGCGTCGGGGCCAGTGTTTCGCCGGTCACTTCGTGCCAGCGCATCCGGAAGTGCTCAGCAACGTCGCCTACGGCGGGGCCTTCGATCCGGCTGGACGCGTCATGCCAGCCGACGCTCGCGCGAGGCGGATGCCGGCTGTGGTCGAAACGATCACCCGACTCTGACGTCAGATCGATACCGCCGACGAACGCCACGCGGTCATCTATCACGATCGTCTTCTCGTGGTGGCAGTGCATCGGCCGTTCTTTTGGGTCGAGCTCGCAGCGGATCTTCGTGTGGCTGATCAGTCGTTCCCGCATCTTCCGTACGTCCCCCCGCGAGGGCCGGAAGAACGGCAGCGGAGCGCCGGCCCAAGCCAACACGCGGACATCGAGACGCTCGGCCAGTTCCGCGAGCAGGTTTCGAAGAACGACCGCATCGCCGTCGCGCTCGAGCGCAAAGTCAGGAGAGAAGTACCACCCGGTGAGATGAACGTGCGAGCGGGCCTGCCGCAGTTCCGCCGCGATCGCCGGCAGGGCCTGCGCGCCGTCGATCAGGACGTCGATCGCGTTTCCAGGGCGCGCCGGCGGCTCCCCGACGGCCCAACCTCCGACTGGTGGGTGTAACGCGCGCTCCCAGCCGATCCTCTGCAGACGGCGTTCATGGTGGCTGCAGATCTGCCTGCTGACCTGATCGCCGAACGACCGCTCCGCGGCGAAGAACAACCGCGACGGAAAGCGCGACCGCGTTTTCAGGAGCATTAGGCGCCGATACCCTCAACCCGATTCAGTAATCAGGATGATCGTGAGCCGGCGACGGCCGGCAACGGCTAGCCGATGCCGAGGATGAACTTGGCGTCGTCGGACATGCGCTCCCGCCTTTCAGGCTGCGCCGTGCTGCACACGGACGCAGAAACCACACGGCGATGGCTCACCACTGCGGGTTCTGTAGCTACCTGAAAATCGGTGCAACCTACGCGGTGTGCCCGTTCTGTACCCGTCGTCGTCAGTAGAGGCAACGCGACTTTAGTCGCTTGGAAATGGATAGCCACGTATCTCGCTCGAAACGTTGCCCCAGCTACCGAGCCCATGGTCGCCCGCCTGCGTTTCTTCCAGCCGTTTAACGGCCTGTGAGTCCCAGATGTAGTTTTT
>VAXG01000037.1 GCA_005883355.1 Actinomycetota bacterium
CGCAGCTCTCCCGTGTCACGCTCGCGCGCGAACTGGATGTTCGATCCACCGCACTCCACGCCTACTGCCCGCACCACTGCGGCGGCCGCGTCGCGCAGCTCCTGATACGCATGATCCGACAGCGTCATCTGCGGGGCGACCGTCACCGAGTCTCCGGTGTGGACACCCATCGGATCGACGTTCTCGATCGAGCAGACGATCACGACGTTGTCCTTGCGATCGCGCACGACCTCGAGCTCGAACTCGTCCCAGCCGCGCACCGACTCCTCGACGAGCACCTGTCCGATCGGGCTCTCGAAGATGCCGAGCTCGACCTGGCGGTACAGCTGGTCAACCGTCTCGACGAAGCCCCCACCGTGGCCGCCGAGGGTAAATGCCGGCCTGACGACGGCAGGCGTCGCCAGGCCGGCCAGCTGGGACAGGTCGGTGACGATGCGCGAGTTCGGGGTGCGCAATCCGACTGAGCGGACCGCGTCGCGGAAGAGCTCGCGGTCCTCGGCACGCCGAATGACGTCGAGCGGCGCGCCGATGAGCTCCACGCCGAGCTCGTCGAGGATGCCGGCCTCCGCCAGTTCACTCGCGAGGTTGAGCGCGGTCTGACCCCCCATCGTCGGGAGCAGCGCGTCCGGTCGTTCGCGCGCAAGGACATCGCTGACGCCGTCGAGGTCGAGCGGTTCGAGATAGGTGCGATCTGCGAAACCCGGGTCGGTCATGATCGTCGCCGGGTTCGAGTTCACGACGATCGTGCGGAAGCCGTCTTCCCGCAGGACCTTCAACGCCTGGCAGCCGGCGTAGTCGAACTCGCACGCCTGCCCGATCACGATCGGGCCCGAGCCGATCAGGCAGATCGACTCGAGATCAGGCCGCCTGGGCATACGCCACCTCCTCGACCCACTGCTCGATGATCGGCCAGGCGTCATGCGGGCCGGGTCCTGCCTCCGGGTGGAACTGCACCGACCGCGCGTGCTCGAGCGGCAGATCGAGACCTTCCACGGTTCCGTCGTAGAGCGACACGTACGTTGCCTCGCGCGACTCCGAGGGCGCGACCGCGAAGCCGTGGTTCTGGCTCGTGACGAGCACGCGACCGGTCGCGCGTTCGAGAACTGGATGGTTCGCGCCGCGGTGTCCGAAGGGAAGCTTGAAGGTCTCGTGCCCGGCGGCCAGTGCAAGCAGTTGGTGGCCGAGGCAGATTCCGAGCAGCGGCACACGGCCGATCAGGTCACGAACGACGGCGATCTCGTCCACGAGTGGCTCCGGGTCGCCGGGGCCGTTGGAGAGGAGCACCCCGTCGAAGCGGAGCAACTCGTCGGCCGTCGCGTCGTGCGGAAAGACCGTCACCGCCCCACCTGCGCCGGCCACCCGGCGGAGGATGGAGCGCTTACAGCCGTAGTCAACCACGGCGATCCGCGCCACCCCGGCGTCCGAGTAGATGTACGGCGTTCGAGTCGAGACCTCGGGCGCGAGCGCGCGACCCACCATCGACGGCTGGGATCGGGCAACGGAGATCGCCTGCTCGGCAGAGCCGGCACCCGCGACCGTG
Organism: Actinomycetota bacterium; assembly: GCA_005883355.1. Taxonomy (GTDB): domain Bacteria; phylum Actinomycetota; class Thermoleophilia; order Gaiellales; family Gaiellaceae; genus 3-1-20CM-4-69-9. Next base: position 1,541 of record VAXG01000037.1, read on the forward strand.
ACCGCACGCATCGCCCCCGCTTCCCGAAGCTTCAGGACCAGCGAACGCGTGTCGATTCCGCTCAGCGCCACGATGCCGCGTTCGTGGAGCCAGTCCGTCCACGCAGGTCCCCGCGCCTCGCGCATGAGGACGGCGCGAGCGTGTGGGCGCGCCGACTCCGATCTGCCCTCGGCGACGCCGTAGTTCCCGATCATCGGCGCCGTGAAGCACACGAGCTGCTCGGCGAAGCTCGGATCGGTGACGACCTCCTGGTAACCGGTCATGGCGGTGGTGAACACCGCCTCGCCGACGGCGAACCCTTCGGCCGCGACCGAGTCGCCGCGGAAGACCGTGCCGTCCTCGAGCGCGAGGAATCCCGTCACGTCGAGTACGCCAGTCGCCCGGCGGAGATCGTCGCGCGGACCTTGCCCTTCACCGTCTCGCCGAGGAGCCACGAGTTCACGGAGCGGGATCGGAAGGACTCCTCCGCGATGCGATAGCTCGCGTTCAGGTCGAGCAGCACGAGATTCGCGGCGGAGCCAACGGCGATGCGCGGCTCGTCGAGCCCATATGCGCGTGCAGGTCCGGCCGACATCCTCTCCAGCACCACCTCGAGCGGGATCAAGCCCGGCTCGACGAGGTGGGTGTAGAGCGCCGCGAAAGCCGTCTCGAGGCCTGTGACGCCGAACGGCGCCGCCTCGAACGGGACCTCCTTCTCGTGCCGCGCGTGTGGGGCGTGGTCGGTGGCGACCGCAGTGATCGTTCCGTCTTTCAGCCCTTCGATGAGCGCGGTGCGGTCCGATGCCGAGCGCAGCGGCGGATTCATCTTCAGGTTCGGATCGAGCGACCGGATCGCTTCGTCGGTCAGACAGAGATGGTGCGGCGTCACCTCCGCTGTCGCCTGCACGCCCTCTTCACGAGCGCGTCGAAGCGCCTGCACCGATTCCCACGCTGACAGGTGGAGCAGGTGAAGCGGCTGCCGTTCGTAGGCGGCAAGTGCGAGGTCACGTTCGACCATCAGGCTCTCCGCCACGGACGGATAGCCGGTGAAGCCGAGCTCCGCCGAGACCTCGCCCTCGTGCATCTGGCCGTCGCGCGAGAGCGTTCGCTCCTCGCAGTGCAGCGCGATCCGCCTGCCCGTCACCGCGCCGTACTGGAGCGCGCGTCTCATCAGCCCCGGCGCGGCGACGGGAACGCCGTCATCGCTGAAGCCCACCGCTCCGGCGGCGGCGAGCTCGCCCATCTCGGTCAACTCCGCCCCGGCCTGGCCCTTGGTGATCGCGGCCAGGAACCCGACCGGGACCTCGGCCTCGGTGCGAGCGGCCTCGATCAACGAGCCGAGCGTTGTCGCAGAGTCGACGACCGGATCGGTGTTCGGCATCGCGAGGATCGCGCAGTAGCCGCCCGCCGCGGCTGCCGCCGTGCCGGAGGCGATCGTCTCTTCGTCCTCACGTCCCGGCGTGCGGAGGTGCACGTGTGGGTCGACGAACGCCGGCGTGAGGACCAGTCCCTCCCCGCCGAGCACGTGGTGAGAGTTCGTGTCGAGATTCTGGCCGAGAGCAGCGATCACCCCGTCGTCGACGCGGACGTCGAGCACCGCATCGACCCCCTCGCCCGGGTCGATGACACGCGCGCCGCGCACGACGATGTTCTCCTTGGAAGCGTCCTTGACGAAGAGCATCACGCGACCTCGAGCACCGATTCGGTCTTGACTTCGATCGGCCCGCTCGTGAGCAGGTCGTAGAGGACGGCCATGCGCGTGACGAGCCCGGCGCGGACTTGCGTCTCGATCAGCGCGTCCGCATGGTCCGCGACTCGAGGATCGATCTCGACGCCGCGGTTCATCGGCCCGGGATGCATCACCTTCTGTCCCGGCCGGAGACGCTCCGGCGTCACGCCCCAGCGGGCAGCGTACTCGCGCAGCGACGGGACGTAGTTGGCGCCCTCCTGCATCCGCTCGCGCTGCATCCGCAAGACGTAGACGACGTCCGCCCCGGCGATCGCCGAGATGTCCGTGGTCGCCTCGCAGCCCATCGCCTCGACGCCCCTGGGCAGCAGCGCCGGCGGGCCGACGAGAGTGACGTGCGCGCCCATCAGCGCCAGAGCCTGGATCAGGGACCGGGCCACTCGTGAGTGGAGGACGTCGCCGACGATCGCAACATGAAGGCCCTCGACCCGCCCGAGCTCCTCCCGCATCGTGTAGAGGTCGAGCAGCGCTTGTGTCGGATGCTGGTGCTTTCCGTCGCCGGCATTCACGACGTGGGCGTCGGTCACCCGTGCGACGAGGTTCGGCGCCCCGATCTGGGGATGTCGAATGACGATCACGTCCGGGTCGTACGCGCCGAGTGTGATCGCCGTGTCCTTCAGCGACTCCCCCTTGTCGACCGACGACCCCGACGACTTGACCGACATCGTGTCGGCGGAGAGCCGCTTCGCGGCCAGCTCGAAGCTGGACGACGTTCGCGTTGACGACTCGTAGAAGACGTTGATCACGAGTCGCCCCTTGAGGGTCGGGAGCTTCTTCACCTCTCGCTGCATGCTGCGCTCGAGCGTGCGCGCCGTCGCGAGCAGACGCTCGACGTCGTCACGCGTGACGTCCTTGATCGAGATGAAGTGCCGCCTCGGCGGCGACGAGGGCGGACGCAGGTCCTCCCGCATGACGCGAATCTCAGCCATCCTCGTGGGCCTCCTCTGGTGCGGGAACGAGCAGGATGCGGTCGACCTCGTCCACTTCGACGAGCTGTACCTGGATGCGCTCGTCCCGCGAGGTCGGAAGGTTCTTGCCGACGTAGTCGGGCCGGATCGGCAGCTCGCGGTGACCGCGGTCGACGAGCACCGCCAGCTGGATGCGCTCGGGCCGGCCATAGTCGAAGAGCGCCTCGATCCCCGCGCGGATCGTGCGGCCGGTGTAGAGCACGTCATCGACGAGCACGACGGTCTTGCCTTCGAGCAGGAAGTCGAGTGCCGTCGAGCGGACGACCGGCTGGGGATGGCGCGGCGCACCACCTCCGCGGACCTGGACGTCGTCGCGATAGAAGGTGATGTCGACGGCGCCGAGATCCGGAGCCGTGCCGGCCCGCTCCTCGATCAGCCGTCGCAGACGATGCGCGAGCGGGACGCCGCGCGTCTGGATGCCGACGAGCGCGACTCGCGTCAGATCGGGATTCGCCTCGATGATCTCGTGCGCGATTCGCGTCAGCGTCCGGCGCAGAGCGTCGGCATCGAGGAGAACCCGCCCCGCCGGAGCCTCCACGGCACTCACCGGGTAGGCAGCGTCGACGGTTTGCGGGCAAGCAGCTTCATGCGACTCCTTCCCGGCCTCACTGGACCGGTTTAAAGGGTTCGGGTCGCGCGGGACTCTAAACGCTTTGCCGGACGGCGCGCCAGAGGCCCGCCCATTGCGCGGCATCGAGGTCACGCGGCCGCGCCTGCCGGGCCAGGCCGAGCTCGGCTTCCAGACGTTTCAGTCGCCGCGGCGGCACAACCGACCTGAGACCCTCGCGATAGCCACGTACGAGAAATGCCTCATAGACGGCACGTTCCGACGTAGGAACGAGCGCGTCGGCCCGCCGAACGATTCTGAGTACTCCGGCATCGACCGAAGGCGGCGGAGCGAAGACGCTGCGCGGCAGCCGGCGTGCGACCGAGAGCTCGAACCAGGCGCCCCAGTATGAGCTGAGCTGCGTGCCGGGCCACACGGATGCGCGCTTCGTCGCGAGTCCCCAGTCGAGGATCACGTCTGCGCCGTCCAGGGGCACTCGTGGATCGAGCAGTCGGCGGAGGACCGCCGTACCACATCCGAAGGGAAGGTTCGCCACGACTTTGAACCGCTCGCGCGGGAACGGAACGCGCAGCAAATCGTCCTCAACGATGCGGACATCGGGAAAGCGACGCCGGAGACCGGCAACGAGCTCGGTGTCGATCTCAACCGCGACCACGGACGCTCCGCGCTGGATGAGAGCAGCTGTCAGGGCGCCGGTCCCGGCACCGAGATCGAGAACGAGGTCGCCGGGCTGAACGCGCGCGGCGCGAACCAGCTCCGCTGCGAGCTTGCTACTGCGGAGAAAGTGCTGGCCGCGGCCGCGACGAGGTCGCGGTCGGACGGCCACGGAAGACCACCATGCACATGATTGCCTCCAATACTACGGCTCGCCGATGACGTCTTCGGGCTCGGTCATGGCCTCGATGGCGTCCTGGGCCTGCTCGACCGAGGACTCGGGGACCGAGACGGTCACCGAGTCGTCCTCCCCGTCGGCGATCTCGGCATCGATACCGGCCGAGCGCAGGATCTCCTGGATCTCCTCGGCCTCGGCGACGTCACCGGCCACCGCAACTCGCACCATGCCCGTCATTGCGGCGCGGATGATACGGCCTCGGGCTCGCGGCGGTGGAGGGCCCCACCCTTGGCGAGTTGAGGTGTTCCCCGCTCGGCGAGCGGGACCTCGACCACGTCGAAGTCCTTCGGTACGACCGTCTCCGAGAAGATCTCGCGTGCCTCACGGGCGATCTCCGGCCCGAAGTACCGGCTGGAGAGATGGGTCAGTGCGAGCAGCCCGACGTTCGCGCGCTTTGCGATGCCGGCGGCCTGGGCGGCGGTCTGGTGCATGGTTTCCTGTGCGCGCTCGGCTTCTTCCTCGGAGAACGTCGCCTCGGTGACGAGGACGTCTGCGCCCCATGCCGCCTCGACGATCGTCTCGGCCGGCGCTGTGTCTCCCGTGATCACGATCTTGCGGCCCGGTCGGGGCGCGCCGAGCACTTGATCGGAGTGGACCGTCGTGCCGTCCGGACAGGTGACCGACTCCCCCTGCTGCAGCGCGCCGCGCGCGGGACCACTCGGCACGCCGAGGGCGTCGGCGGCTTCGACGTCGAAGCGGCCGGGCCGAGTGGCCTCGATCAGGGACCAGCCGACGGCGGGGACACCGTGAGAGACGGCGAAGGTCGCGAGACGGTATCCGTCTCGTTCGAGGACGTCACCAGGCTCGAGCTCGATCACCTGCACTTCGTACGAAAGCTTCCCGACGACGCGCCTGAGCGACCCGAGGAGATCGACGAGCCCGCGCGGCCCGTACACGTCTAAGGGACGCTCACGCCCCCGCAGCGAGAACGTCTTGAAGAGACCCGGGAGCCCGAGGATGTGGTCGGCGTGGAAGTGCGTTACGAAGATTTCCCCGAGCTCGACGAGGCCGACCGAGGACCGGAGGAGCTGGCGCTGGGTTCCCTCGCCGCAGTCGAAGAGCAGCCGGTCACCGCCGCGGCGGACGAGCAGGGCCGCCGGCGCCCGTTGGGCGGTCGGCATGGAGCCTGCGGTTCCCAGGAAGACGACGTCGAGATCCATGGCCCGATTCTAGGTTTGGGACCCTCAAGTCATCCGGGAGCGAGGCCGATAGCCGCCCTGAGGACGAGATGCCTTCTCCCGCGGCTCCAGGGGTTTCCGGTGGCTGGGCGCTCCGCCGCTCGGTCACGCTTCTGCATGTCTTCTTGCTCGCGAGCGCCGGGATCCTGTTCATAGGGGCCACGATGCTCGGCTGGCTCCTCACGACGTCCCTCGAACGTCAGGCCCTCGACGACGCCAGCACGAGTCTGACGCAGTACGTCGACGGAGTGCTCCGGCCGCAGCTCGTTAGCGGTGACAAGCTCCATATCTCGCCTCACCTGCCGCTCCAGCTGAAGGCCCAGCTCCGGCGACAGCCCGACCTCCTTTCGGTCAAGGTGTGGCGCCCCGACGGCACACTCGTTTGGACGAACCGAGCCCCCGAGCGAATCGGCCGGCGCTTTTCGTCGGCGTTGCTCGGGGACCTCGGCGAGACGATCGACAAGCGAAAGGCGCATGCCTCGATCAGCAAGCTCGGAGGCGCGGAGGACGCGGTCGAGCACGGGCTCGGCGTCAACCATGTCTTCGAGGTCTACGCGCCGATCATGAGCGCCGACGGCACGCACGCACTCGGGGCATACGAGATCTATGCGAAGCCCCAGCACACTGAGACCTTCATCGCGTCCGGCAAGCGTGTCATCTGGATCGTGGTCATCGGCGTGTTTGCGGCGCTGTACGCCGCACTCGCGCTCCTGGTTCGTAAGGCGTCCGCGACGATCAAACGCCAGGCGACGACCCTCAGGGCACGTTCACGCGAGCTGATGGACTCCTACCGCCGGCTCGAAGTGAGCTCACTCGAAGCGATCGAGAGCCTCAATGCGACGGTCGACGCGAAGGACCCCTACACGGCCGGCCACTCGGCACGCGTGCAGAGCATCGCGCTTGCGATCGCGGAAGAGTTGGGCCTGCCGCGCGACCGGCTCGACGCGATTCGATTCGGCGGCCTCTTCCACGACATCGGGAAGATCGCCGTCCCGGACAGCATTCTCACGAAGCCGGCGAGGCTCGACGAGGACGAGTACGAGGCGATCAAGCGGCATCCGGCCGACGGCGCCGCGATCGTGTCCCACTTCAGCCGCCTGCACGATGCGGTGCCGATCATCCGGCACCACCACGAGCGCTGGGACGGTGGCGGGTATCCCGATCGCCTGTCCGACAACGCGATCCCACAGGAGGCTTGCATCGTCGGGCTTGCGGACGCCTGGGACGCGATGACGACCGATCGCCCTTATCGACTCGCGCTGAGCGTCGACGACGCAGCGACCGAGGTGCGGCGTTGTCGCGGGACGCAGTTCTCGCCGAGTGTCGTGGACGCGTTCTTTGCGGCCTTCCGGCGGAAGCCGTCTCTGTTCGAGCCGGACGCGCCGCCCAAACGTGAGGAGCCGGGCCAGCCGTACCAGGTGGCAGCCACAGCCTGAGTTGTAGGCTCGGCGCGTGCAGCACGCGACCGCGCTGAACGTAACCGTCTGGGGCGACGGCGAGCCGGCGGTCCTCGTCCATGGCAGCTTCGGCTGGGGCGAAGAGACCTGGCGCGAGCAGCGTCCTCTCGCGGAGTCGTATCGGCTCCTGCTCGTCGACCGTCGCGGCTTCGGCGGCAGCCCGGCGCAGGGACGCGTCGACTTCGAGCGTGACGCCGCCGACGTCGCAGAGTTGCTGGGAGACGGTGCGCACCTCGTCGGTCACTCCTACGGCGGAGTCGTGTCTTTGCTCGCCGCGGCCCGCAATCCTCACGCGGTGCGCTCGCTGACCGTAATCGAGCCACCCGCGCTCGGTCTCGTTCGCGGGAATCCCGTCGTCGAGGAATTCATCGCAGGAGTCGACGGGGCGATGCGCGAGGCGCGCGACGCGAGCGACTACCACGCGCGCTTTCTGCGCAACTTCGGATTTTCGGCGCGTGACGAAGCTCTCGCCGGCCGGGATCTCGAGGCAGCTCGTTCGTCATGGGCCGAACGAAGCCCGGCAGAGGCGGACATTCCATTCGACGAGCTGGGCGAAGTGCGCACGCTCGTCGTGCGGGGCGACTGGGCTTCCGTTCCACCCATTGCCGCCGCCCGCGGGCGTGTGGTCTTCCATGCCGTGTGTGACGTCCTGGTCGACCGGTTGGGTGCAGAGTCGGCCACATTCCCGTCGGCACACAATCCCCAGCTGCTGGGCGAGCCGTTCAACGATCGGCTGCGCACATTCTGGGAGTTCGTATGACGGGGGACGTCCGAGCCCTGATCCGCCGCGAAGCCTCAGCCGGCCAGCTCGACGAGATCCGCGAGCTCTGGAAGCGCCACTCGATCGCCGAAGACGCGCGCGACCTGCCGGGCCTCATCTCGACACTGACGCCTGACTGCGTGTACGAGCTGGCGCAAAGCGGCCACCGCTGGGAAGGTCACGAGGGTGCGGCCCGCTTCTACATGGAACTGCTCTCGGCGTTCCCCGACATCCACTTCGACCTCACGGACATCGTGATCGGACCGCAGGGCGTCTGCGAGGAGGCGGACGTGACCGGCACGCACGAGGCTGAATGGCTCGGCTTTCCTCCGTCCGGCGAGCCACTTGCGTGGAAGGTGGTCATCTTCTTTCCCTGGGACCCGAAGCAGCGTCTCTTCCGCGGCGAGAAGGTCTACACCGCCGGACTACCCCTCACCGAGCAGTAGGAGTCGTTAGGGGAGAACCAGCCGCTGCCCCGGCACGAGCGTCGTGCCGTGCAGCTGGTTGCGCTGCTGGAGCTCCCAGATCCCCTGCCGCGGATCCCCCGCGTAGTGGGCGGCCGCGATCGACCAGAGGGTATCCGTCGGCTTGACGACGTAGCGCGTCGGCTTCCCAGCGCCGCCGGACGGCCGGGCGACGACGCCCACCACGAGGGAGATGGCCAGGAGGAGGACTGACAATCGAACGAACATGTGTTCGGAGAGTAGCGAACACCTGTTCGCTTTGTCAAGCGGAGTTCACCTCTTGGTGGTCTACGAGGTCAGAGCATCACCAGCTCAGGCGTGATGCGGGCCCCCTGGATGCTGAGGATGATCATCGAGTGCGCCGGGGCGCTCCGCCGCTCAGTCGGGGAGCCTGGGTTGAGCACCCAGAGATGCTGAAACCGCTCCACCTGCGGAACGTGGGTGTGACCGTAGACGACCGCACCGCAGTCCTCGAAACGGGCGGCGAGCCTGGCTTCGCGCCGCTCGCGCGGGCCGGCGTCGTGGACCATCCCGATCTGCACGCCGTCGACCTCGACGACGCGCTGCCGGGGCAATGTCTGTTTGAGGGCCTGCTCGTCCATGTTTCCGCAGACGCCGGCCAGAGGCGGCCCGAGCTTTTGCAGCTGCTCCAGGAACTGCGCCGACACGAAGTCGCCGGCGTGCAACAAGAGGTCGGCGCCAGCGATCAGACGGACGCACTCCTCGGGGAGCGCCCGCGCCCCGCGCGGGAGGTGGGTGTCGGAGATGACGGCGACGCGGGTCAGGAAGTTGCGACCGGCTCGCGCACTCCGGCTCGCGGCGCCCGCAGGAACTTGCCCGACTTCCAGACGAGCTCGCCGTCGGCATAGACCTCCCCTTCCGCCCGAAGGTCGCAGATCATGTCCCAGTGCAGGCCGGACTCGTTTCGGCCGCCGAGCTTCTTGAAGCTCGAGCCGAGCGCGAAGTGCATCGTGCCGCCGATCTTCTCGTCGAAGAGGATGTCGCGAGTGAAGCGGTCGATCTCGTAGTTCAGGCCGAATGCGACTTCGCCGAGCATGCGCGCGCCTTCGTCCATGTCGAGCAACGACTGGAGGAACTCGTTCCCGCTCCCGGCTTCGGCTCGGACCACGCGACCCCCCTCGAAGCGGAGACGAACGTCCTCCACCCCGCGCCCCTGGAAGATCGCCGGAAACGAGAAGCGAATCTCGCCCTCGGTCGCGCTCTCGACCGGGCTCGTGAAGATCTCTCCGTCAGGCATGTTCAACTTGCCGTCCGCTGCGAGCCACGTGCGGCCGGCCACGTTGAGCCGGAGGTCGGTGTCCGGCCCGACGACGCGAAGCTCGGTGAAGGTGTCCAGCTCGCGCGCGCGTTCCGTCAGCTCGCCGGAGACCGCGCGCCAGTGCGCAACGGGGTCCTCGTCCCCGCCTACGTGACACGCGCCGTAGACGAACTCTTCGTACTCGGCGAGTGACATCTCGGCGTCCTGTGCGTGCGCGTCCGTGGGGAATCTCGTGCCGACCCACTTCGCGTTCCCCTCGTCGATGCGTTCCCAGAGGCGGTTCGTCAGCTGCCGCCGCGACGCGATCTTCTTGCTCAGACGTTGCGGATCGGCTTGGCTCAATGCACGCGTGTTCCGGTCGGCCCAGATTGTCACGATCGCGTCGACGTGGTCGATCTCGTAGCGATCGATCTCGGAGATGAAGGTCAGTTGCTCCTCGGACGCCTCTCCGACCGCGATGACGTCGATCCCTTCGACCTCGACCCGCGTGCGCGGATAGGCGCCGGCACGCAGCGCCGCCCGGTAGAGCTCGCGGACAAACGGGGCCGCGACGGTCCCGCCGTCCAAGCGGACGATCTGGCCGGGCTTGAGCTCGAGCGAGTAGTTGACCAGCAGATCGGCCAGCCTTGCCACGGGCGGATCGGTCATGTTGGTTTTTATATCGCATTCGGCAAGTCTTGAAGACTGGCCGAATGGGACCTGTCCACTAAGCCCGGAAGCTACGGGTGAACGTGGCCGTGCGGTCGGGATTGCTCTCGGCGTGGAGCGTGACCGTGACCCGGTACGAACCGTGCTTCAGCTTCGGCAGCTTGAAGAGGACGTCCCGTGCGGCCTCGCCCTGACCCGCAGCACCCGTCAGCCTGCGCGTGCTCGTCGGGCGTGTGATCTTCACGTCGTACGTGAAGCCTTCGGCGGCGCGGACGAGGAACGACTGCGGCAGCTTGAACGTTGCCTGACCGCCGACGATGCGATCCGTGTGACGCCATTTCACCGGCGTCCCGTTGCACTCCTGGTTGGCCATGATCGCGTTCTTGACCGTGGTGAACGACGCGCGCCGCGTGCCGTCCGGCAGGACGAGCCCGCTCTGCCAGGCCGGCAGGCTCGTCTCGTCGACCGCATGGAAGAAGTTCAGGAGCGCCACGTTCGGATCGCAGGCCATCATCGCGACCAACTGGCCGTAGTACGTGCCCTGCGTCGCCTCGTCGATGGCCGGGACGTTCTCTGCGCCCGTGTAGAGGCCGGCCTTGTCGGGCGAGATCTTCGCCTGGTAGCCGACCTCGTCGACGTAGATGTGGACGTACGGTCCTGCGCCGACGTCGCCGGCTTCGCGGAAGAGCGGCTGTGCCGTGCCGTGGAACGCGTCCCACCAGGCCTGCTTGAAGCGGTCGAAGTTTGCGCACCCGATCTTCGGCCAGGCGTATCCCACCATCGGTGCGTCCGTGTTCAGGTTCGGGTAGCAGTGAATCGAGACCTCGTCTGCGATCGGCTTCGTCCGGCCGCTCGCACGATACGCGTCACCGACCTCTTCGAGGAAGCGGATGGGCGAGTGCGAGACGTTGCTCGAAGCTTCGAAGTCGTCGTTGCCGCGTGGCGAGAGGCCGAACGCAATCACCGTGATGTTCGGGTCAACGGCCTTGACCGCGTCGTAGCAGGCGGCCATCGCCTGCTCCTGGACATAGCCGGAGATGCCCTTGCCGGACTCGTCGAACTGGGGCTGGTGGAATCGCGGTTGATTGCCTTCGTTCAAGCAAATGACCTTGCGGACGTAGGGATAGCGCTGCACGACCCTCGCTGCGTACTGTGCGAAGAGCTGCACGCCGTTCGGCGTGTCGACCAGCGAGCGGGCCTTCTCGGGGTAGATCGCGAACATCACCTCGATGCCGTGGCGCATCGCCTCCGGGAGCGCACGGTCGAGGAAGGCCTGGTCGACAATGGTGTCGGGCCGGGACGGGTCCCAGAAGACCGCCATGCGGTTCTCGGTCATGCCGAGATCCGTGAGCATGTGGAAGAAGCCGGGCCCGCCGTCGTCGGCGTACTTACCGGCGTCGTCGGCAACGCCGAAGGTGGTGCTCGAGGCTCCGCCCGCGAGGGCCAGGGCCGTGCAGGCGCACGCCAGGACCGCAGTGATCCGCCACATGCCCTTCTCTTCGGCAGATCAGTCGATGAGTTTGAGCACCCCGTCGAGGATTTTTCCGGCTCCGAAGCGGACCGGGTCGTCCGCCGGCAGGCCGGTTTCCTCCTCGGCGGCGGCGATCGCAGCGTGGGCCTCCTCCTCGGAGACGCCCGAGGTGTTGAGGGCGATGGCGGCGACCCTGGCCGGCCGGAGCTTGAGCGACATGCGCTCGTGGAGGTCGATGAGCTCCGTCAGGCTCAAGATTGGCGACTCCGTCGCGTCGCCCTCGACGACGGTCCGCCCCACCTCGTGGCAAAGCACGTAGAGATGCGGGGCACTGCCGTGGATCAGACCCACGGTGACGCCGGAGTAGACCGGATGCAGGATCGCGCCCTGTCCCTCCACCCAGAGGAGATCGCCCCTCTTCGCACCTTCGACCACCAGACGCTCGGCTGCGCCGGCGAGGAAGTCGGAGACGACGGCATCGACGGAGATCCCCCAGCCGGCGATCGCGATCCCGGTCTGCCCGGTCGGAACGAAGACCGACTTGAGGCCTCGTCTGCGAGCCTCGAGGTCGAGCTCGCACGTTGCGGTCATCTTTCCGATCGCGCAGTCCGACCCGACGCTCAGGACGATCGTTGCAGCAGCTTCGAGATTCTCACCCGTTGCCGTGCTCAGGTCGGTCGGCGGCTCGCGGAGATCGCGCAGCTCGACCGCGTGCTTCGCGGCGAGGTCCGGCAACCCGGGGATGTCGCGCAGCCGAACGTGCAGGCCGTTCTCGAGGTCGAGCCCGCTCACGACGCAGCTCTTCAGCAGCTCCTGCCAGTCGCCGGGAAAGTGCCCGCCCTGGGTGACAACGCCAACGAGCGCGGTGTTCGGCTCGAAGCCGAGCCCTTCTTCGACCGTACCGACGATCGGAACGCCGTCCTCGCTCTCGCCCGCACGCTTCGAGTCGAGCATCGCGACGACCGAATCGCGGCGGTAGCGCATGACTCCGCGTGCAGTCTTGGCGTAGTGCGGGTCGTGCGAGAACTCTTCAGCGAGGATCAGGTACTTCTTCTCTGACACCGAGTCCCGGTTGGTCGGAGGGCCACTGGATTCCGTCGTTGAACTCCACGCCGGGCCACGGGTCTTCGGCGAGCAGGAGGTTGCCGTCGAGGTCGACGTGGTGGCACAGGCTCGCGATCTGTGTGGCAGCTGCGATGCCGAGACCCGACTCGACCATGCAGCCGAGCATGACGCCGAGGTCGAGCGCGCGCGCCGCGTGTGCCATGCGCACGGCCTCGCGGATGCCGCCGGACTTCGCGAGCTTGATGTTGATGCCGTGCGCCCGCTCGGCGCAGGTCGCGACGTCGCTCAACCGATGGCAGTCCTCGTCGACGTAGATCGGGATCGGCGACGCGGCCTTCAAGCGCGCACCGTCGGGGTCGCCGGCCGGCAGGGGCTGCTCGCAGTACGCGACACCGAGCTCCGCAAGCTGGGGTAAGGCATCGCCTGCTTCGTCGAAGGTCCAGGCCTCGTTCACGTCCACCTGGAGCGGCGCGCGTGTGACCTCCCGAACAGCGCGCACCCGCTCCACGTCCCGGCCGTCGCGTGCGCCGAGCTTGAGCTTCAGTCGCGCGAAGTCGACGGCCCTCGTCGCACGGCGCGCCATGTCGTCCGGCTCGCCGAGCCAGATCGTCCACGACGTGGGAGGCCCTTCGCGTTCCAACCCGAGCAGCCGCCAGACGGGAAGATCGACGAGCTTGCCCTGCAGATCGTGGAGTGCCGCATCGATCGCGGCACGCGCGGCCCACTCGCCAGGGGGAAGTCGCTGCTCGATCGCCTCGAGCGCAAAGGGGTCGTCGCCGAGCAGGTCGCCGTTCTCCTCGACGTATGCAAGCGCGGACTCCGTGTTCTCTCCGTAGCGGTCGATCGGGGCCGCCTCGCCGAAGCCCGAGACCTTGCCGTGACGGACCTCCACGAACACGACCTCGGCGGTGTCGCTCGACTCCCGCGAGATGACGAACGTCTCCGCGAGCTCCAGCGTCGCCGTCCGGGCACTCACTTCCATCGGGGCTACACTAATCGTCCCGCGCCTGTAGCTCAGGGGATAGAGCGTGCGCCTCCGGAGCGCAAGGTCGCAGGTTCGATTCCTGCCAGGCGCATTCGCCGAGCGAAGTCCGGCTCGGCTTACGCCGAGCCATGATGACTTCGCTCGGCTTCTCAGACAATGTGCGTTGGGCAGCGAACGCCGGCCGAGCCGGCATTCGCGGCAGCGTTGCTGGCGATAGCCTGCGCGGCCGTGCGTTCATACTTGCGCAGCCTCAATCCGCATCTGCCGCGGGACGTCTGGATCCTGCAGGCCGGCGGGCTCGCGAACATGTTCGGGAACGGGGTGATCGGGCCGTTCCTGATCATCTACCTGCACAACGTCCGCGGCATCTCGCTCGGCGTCGCAGGGCTCGTCGTCGCGTCCAACTCCGCCGCGGGGCTCGTCTCCGGGTTCGTGGGCGGTGCGCTCTCCGACCGGCTCGGGCCACGCAGGGTGCTGACCGGTGCGCTGATCGTGATGGCCGTCGCATTCGCGCTCTTCCCGCTCATTCGCAATCCGTGGCAGGCCTTCGCGCTGAACGCGCTCGTCGGTCTCGGCAGCGGCTCGTTCTGGCCGAGCCAGTCCACGCTCCTGAGCTCGCTGACGCCCAGGGAGCGGCGTCACTCCGCGTTCGCGCAACAACGGATGACGATGAACCTCGGCATCGCGCTCGGCGGCCTCGTCGCCGGCGCAATCGCGCGCACGGCGCACCCGAGCACGTTCACGGTCCTGTTCCTGCTCAACGCCGCCACGTTTCTCGTCTTCGCCGGCGTGCTGCGCCTCGTCCCCGCGCCACGTCATGTCGAAGCGCACCACGAGCCCGGCCGCTACGCCGACGTCCTCCGCAACCGTGTCTTTCTGCGCTACATCCTTCTCAACGTCATCTTCATCGGCGCCGGGATCGCGGTCATGAGCGAGCTGCTGCCACCGTTCGCGAAGAACACCGCGCACGTGAGCGAGCCGGCGATCGGAGTGGTCTGGTTCGTGTTCGCCGGCGTCGTCGCGCTCGGCCAACTGCCGATCGTGAAGCTCGTCGAGGGCAGGAGACGCATGCGCGGGCTCGCGCTGATGGGCGTGATCTGGGCCGGTACGTTCCTCGCGGTGCTGGTCGGCGGGACCTCGTTCACCGGAACTCAGGCGGCCGTCGTCTTCGGCGTGGCGGTCGCCGTGTTCGCTCTCGGGGAATGCCTGCACGGTGCGATCTACGCTCCCCTCGTCGTGGATCTGGCGGAACCGCGACTGCTCGGCCGCTACATGGCGTTCTCGAGCTTCTCCTGGCAGCTCGGCTGGCTGGTCGGTCCGGCCGCCGGAGGCTTCGTCCTCCAGGCCGAGCCACGTGCGCTCTGGCCCGCAGCGGCCGTCATCTGCCTGCTCGCATCGGTGTACTCGCTGCCGCTGGAACGACGGATCCCTGCACACCTCCACCTCACGCCGCACGTGGATTCCTTCGCAGGCGTCCCGGGTACCATGGCGAACATGGTGCCAACGACCGACGAGCCGCTCAGTACCGATGCCCAGCCTGCCCCGCATCCGGCGGACGAGGCCTCGCGGATTCGCCGAGGCGGTCGCCCCACGCGCGGAACCGCGCGTCGCTGAGCTCAGCGCCAACGGCCTCACCTGGATCCACCTCGACCCGCCGATCGATCCCGAAACGGTCAACTCGCTGCGTGAGCGCTTCGGCTGGCACCCGCTCGACGTCGAAGACGTCCTCTCGAAGCGCCAGCGGCCGAAGGTCGACGACTACGTCGATGACGGCTACCTCTTCGGCGTCCTCCATTTCCCGGCGTACGACAAGAACGTCCAGCGCCTGAACGCCGGCGAGCTCGACTTCTTCCTGGGTCCCGACTATCTCGTCACGATCTCGAACGTCGAGCTGCTTCCGGTCACACGGCTCTTCAACCGCGTGCAGGAGGACGAGCGCTTCCGCGAGCAGCTCTTCAGCAAGGGATCAGGCCGGCTCCTCTACGAGGTGCTGGACGATCTCTTCGACTACTGCTTCCCGATCCTCGACAAGATCGCCTACAAGCTCGACTCGATCGAGGACGACATCGAGGATCGCCGCTCGGAGGAGATCGTCACCGACATCTCCAAGGTGAAGCAGGAGATCATCTCCTACCGCAAGATCATCAAGCCGCAGCGCCCGGCTCTTCGCCTGCTCGAACGTCACATCGAACGCTTCCTCCCGGAGGAGCTCGAGCTCTACTTCGACGACCTCGTGGACGCGTCCGAGCGCATCTGGGACCTGTTGGACAACTACAAGGAAGTCGTCGAGGCGCTCGAGAGCACGAACGAGTCGGTCATCTCGCACCGCCAGAACGACGTCCTGCGGATCCTGACGGTGTTCTCCGTCATTCTGCTGCCGCTGACGCTCATCTCGGGAATCTTCGGCATGAACGTCAACTTCCCGGGAGAGGCAACGCGCGTGGCCTTCTGGGCGATCGTCGGCCTGATGGTGGCGGTGATCGTCGGGATGATCGGGTTCTTCAAATACAAGCGCTGGCTCTGACCAGCCGAGACGCTAGCTCTCTGGTTCGAGGTGGGCATTGAAGCCGACGCCGTACGCCTCGGCCGCAAAAGCGTTCGCCTGCGCTTCATCGACGAAGCCCTTCATCATCACCTCGTAGCCACCGCAGGGATCGGCCTCGAGTTGCGCGCCCACGAACCCGCGTGACGCTACGAGGGCAACGAGAGCCTTGGCCGAGTCCAGGTCGGGTGCGTGTCCCATCGCCACCTCGAGCTCACCGTTCTTGTCGGGAGCGTGATAGCACTCCACTGTCGGCCTGAACGTGCTTCTCCTCGCCTCGTCCTGGATTGCGACGGCAGTGGCGAACGTGTCGTAGCCGCGAATGACGACGCGGAACTCGTTGCAGCCGACCTCGATCGCCGTGAACGTGAAGCCTTGTGCCATCACTTGCGCCTGGAGCTTCTGAGCCGCAGCCAGTGTCGTGGGCCTTCCAAATACGACTTCGGGGCCCGTTATGTACGCCGGCAGCCCTCCACACGTCTGCCCCGCGCGCTTCGGAGACGCCGACGAGGTCCCCGAGCACACAACCAGAGCCGCGGCACCAACTGCCACAGCGACTATGCGGACCGCCCTCACGGTCGGTACTCCTACCATGCCTGCCCGCTGACCAGGGTCGTTCTTAACGAGATCCTCAAAATCGCCGCGCAGCCAAGCGGCAAGTCCCTCGTTCGGGCCATCGAGAACCCCTGCGGCGGCCCCGAGTACTTACGAGATGTCCGCGCCGCTCGGACGCAGGGGTCTCGCTCTGCTACTCGTCACGTTCGCCGCTCTCGCGGCCGGCAGCCCAACCCCTGCCGCAGAGCGGCCCACTCTCAAGAGGCTCAGCGTGTTCGGGCTCGGCCAGGGGATCGGACGCGTTCGCACGCGAATCGTCCACGACCCACTGCGACACTTCGCCTCGCTGCCGCCGGGCGCCTGGGGCGGCGTCTACACCGCCAAGAGCGGCGCGCACGTCACGATCCATTCGTCGGGCGAGTACCCCGTCGACGAGGCGGCGAACCAGGCCGCGGCGGACTTCGTCGACAGCCTCGTGCATGGCACGGAGATCTCGGCCGTCAACATCTTCCTCGCACCCCCGGCGGAGGTCGGCGTCCTCTGCCAGAGCCAAGAGGTGGACGGGTGCTACTTTCCCGCGACCGGCGACCTCATTTCGATCGGCGAGGACACGCCCTGGAGCACGGTCGAAGAGGTCGTCGCGCACGAGTACGGACACCATGTCGCGAACCACAGGCTCAACGACCCGTGGCCGGCGATCGCCTACGGGACGAAGCGCTGGTCGACCTATGAAGGCGTCTGTCAGAAGGAGATCGCGGGCGCGGCCTTCCCCGGCGACGAGGGCGAGCACTACCTCCAGAATCCCGGCGAGTCTTTCGCGGAGTCGTTCATGCATCTCAACGAGGCGAAGCTCGGCCTGCCGGAGACGCCGTGGGGCTACGACCCGATGTTCACGCCTGATGCGGCGGCTCTCAGCGCGATCGAGCAGGACGTCCTCAAGCCGTGGAAGAAGACCCCGCTCAGGTACCTGAGCGGACGCTTCTCCCGTCGCGGCCAGCAGAAGACGTTCACTTTCAAGACCCCGCTCGACGGTGTGTTCGCCGCAGAGCTCCACGCCCCTCGCGGCTCCACGCTGACGGTCAGCGGGCCGGCGAATATCAAGCGTGTCTCCTCTGCCCTCTCCGCCGCGCTCGTGTGCGGCGAGCGTTCGGTCAAGGCCCGCTTCACGGCAGGCGGCGTGGGCCGCTTCGCCGCGGCCGCCTTGGTGCCCTAGAAGGAGTTGGAACCGAGTACCCGAAGTCGTGAGCGACGCGTTTCACTCCCGACATGCTCACTCTCCAGGCGATCCTCCTCACCTCCTCCCTCCTCATGGTCCTGGCCATGGTGGGGTCGGTGATGCTTCTCGCCTCGACGCGCGCGCGGGTCGATCCGGAAGCCGTCCCGGTCGAGCCCGCGGATCAGCCTCTCTAGACTCGGCCGCGTGAAGCAGCTGTGGGCGCCTTGGCGCCTCGAGTACATCAAGTCCGCGGACGAGGACGCCGGGTGCGTCTTCTGCGCTGCCGTGGAGGGCGACGACGAGGAGCGACTGGTCGTCCGGCGCGGCGAGAACGCCATTGTCCTTCTGAACAAGTATCCCTACTCGTCCGGCCACTTCATGGTCGCGCCCATCCGGCACATCGGCGAATACGGGGAGCTCGATGCGGAGGAGGTGCTGGAGCTTCACCGGCTCGCTGCGGCCGGCATGGGTGCGCTGGGAACGCTCTACGCACCACACGGATACAACGTCGGCTGGAACCTCGGGCGCACAGCTGGCGCCGGCGTCGTCGACCACGTCCACCTGCACGTCGTGCCTCGCTGGGGCGGTGACACGAACTTCATGCCGGTCCTCGCGGACGTCAAGGTGCTACCCCAGCACCTTGCCGAGACCAGACGTCGACTCGCCGAGGTCTGGCCCGAGGACTAGACCTCTTCTACAAAGCGGCCACGCCCGCGCCGTACTTGGCGCGAAGGTATGCGACGTACGGCTTCGCGTCGATGCGGCTCCCGGTCGCGCGCTCGAGCGTCTCCTGCGGCGAGAACTTCCGCCCATGCGCGTGCACGTGCTCGCCTAGCCAGCCGCGAAGCGCACCGAACTCGCCGCGGCCGATCTGGTCCTCCAGATCTGGCACATCGTCGAGCGCCTTCTCCCAGATCTGCACCGACATGACGCTTCCGAGCAGGTAGGTCGCGAAGTACCCGATCAACCCCGAGGCCCAATGCGTGTCCTGGAGAACGCCGTGTGCGTCGTCGGGGACGTCGACTCCGAGGTAGTCGTGCATTCTCTCGTTCCACACCTGTGGGAGGTCCCGCAGCTCGACGCGGCCGTTGATGATGTCCTGCTCGAGCTCGAAGCGCAGGATGATGTGCATCCCGTACGTCACTTCGTCGGCCCTGATCCGGATCAGCGACGGTTTGACGCGGTTGATGCCGGCCACGAAGCGGTCGAGCTCGACCCCGCTCAGCTGTTCGGGATACGTCTCCTGAACGCGCGGGTAGAAGAAGCGCCAGAACTGCGGGCTGCGTCCGACGAGGTTTTCCCACAGCCTGCTCTGCGACTCGTGGATGCCGAGCGAGCAGCCGTTGCCGGTCGGGAGCCGCTGAAGGTTCCGCGGCAGCTGGTGTGAGTACAGCCCGTGCCCGTACTCGTGCATGGTCGAGAAGAACGACTTCATCGTCTCCGGGTCGTAGTGCGTCGTGATCCGGACGTCGTCGACTCCGGCGCCGGAGGCGAACGGGTGCTCCGTGGGATCTAGTCGCCAGCTGTCCGGACGGAAGCCGAAAAGCCCGACCACCTCCTTCGCGAGCAGCTCCTGGCGCTCGACGGGGAAGTTTCCGTGCAGGAATGTGTCGTCCACTTCGGTGTCACGAAGCTCCGCGATCAGCGGCACGAGCTCGGCCTTCAGCTCGTCGAAGATCTCACGCACCTCCGCGGTGGTCGTGTACGGCTCGAAGTCGTCGAGCAGGATGTCGTACGGCTCCTCCACACCGTCGAAGCACGCGACGTAGCGGCGCCGGAGCTCGACGTTTCTTTCCAATGCCGGCAGGAAGAGCTCGAAGTTCGATTCGGCCTTCGCCTTGACCCAAACCGGACGCGCCTGTGCGGCGGCGTGCGTCATCTCCGCGCGAAGGTCCGTCGGAACGCGCACCGCCTTCTCGTAGTCACGCCGTGCGAGTCGGATCAAGGCAGCGTCATCCGAGCTCGGCTCGAGCGAATCCTCGAGCGGACGCAACTCGTCGAGCAGACGGCCGGTCTCGTCGGCGATCAGCAGCTCGTGCGCGATTCGTCGCAGCGTCGCCAGGTGGTCGGCGCGATGATCGGAGCCCGCGGGGGGCATCATCGTCTGCTGGTCCCACGAGAGCACGCGGCTGATCCGCTCGAGGTCGGTGATCTTGCCGAGCCGTTCCTGGAGCCGGTGCAGAGGCTCACTCACGGTCGGGCACCTTATCGAGGCGGCTCAGCAGATCGTCGAAGGCGTGTTCGAGGCGCCCGAGCCTTGCCTCGATCTCGGCGACTCGGTCGACGTCGCTGGAGTCGAGCTGCTGCGACTCGGGCTCGGCGGCACCATGCGTCTCGCCGCCGAGGAGCTGCGCCCATCGCTCCTCTTTCTGACCGGGTCGCCGCTCGAGCCGCTCGACCAATTCGCGCTGCGAGAGGCGGTCGAGAGTTTCTGCGACCTCGGCGATCGACCCGAACGAGTGAAGCCGTTCACTCCGTTGCTTCAGCTCGCCGAGCGTCTGTGGGCCGCGCAGCATGAGGACGCCGAGCAGCGACAGCTCTGGCCCGGTGAGCCCGAGTGCCTCGTCGAGGAGATGCCGGTACTTCAGCGCCCGGCTGCTCGCGCCGCTGGCGAACCGCGTCCAGCCGCGGTCCGACATCCGTTCGAGCGCGGCCTTGATCTCGCGCTCCTCGTAGGCGACGACGGGATCGCGGGCCGTCGCCTGGTTGCACGCGAGCCGTAACGAGTTCAGCGAGAGCGGGTAGGCATCCGGCGTCGTCCTCTGCTTCTCGATCAGGCAGCCCAGGACGCGGATCTCGACGGCGTCGGCATCCATGCAGGGCGAAGAGTAGGGACTTCGCCGCTCCGTCGAAGCTACAATCGGGGCACGCGGACGTAGCTCAGTTGGTAGAGCATCAGCTTCCCAAGCTGAGGGTCGCGAGTTCGAGCCTCGTCGTCCGCTTCCCCGCTAGGCGTCGGTGATAACGACCGGCGTGCCGAGCTTCACGTGGTGGAAGAGCCACTCGGCATCCGGGATGTGCATGCGGATGCAGCCGTGCGACGCGGAGTAGCCGATCGACGCATCGTCCGGCGTCCCGTGGATGCCGACGCCCGGCGCGGACAGTCCCATCCAGCGCGTGCCGAGCGGGTTCCCCGGCCCCGGCGGAATCGGCTGCTTGCCTCTCGCCCACGCCGAGTCGGGAGGGCGCCACCACGGGTTCAGCTGCATGTCGACGATGCTGAACGTCCCGGTCGGCGTCGGGTACACCGACTGACCGGTCGCGACCCCGAACTTCCGCAGCAACTGCGCGCCTCTGTAGTAGCGCAGCTCGTTGACACCGCGCCGAATGACGACCACCGCGCCGAAGTTGACGACCGTCCGCGCCGGCATGACCGCCTTCAAGGCGACGCGGGTGCGACGCACTCGCGGCGATTGCAGCGCGTGCACGATCCGGCGGACGGTGAGCTCGCGCAAGACTTTGACGCCGGGCTTCTCCTTCGTGAACTGCGGGCGCAGCCCCTTGAGCCCGCTGAGCTCCGCATCGGTGGCGGGAACGGAGAGGCGTTTGTCGAGAGCGTTCACGAAGCGCCGAACCTCTTGCTCGTCCACCGCCGGAAGCAGCGGGACTGCCGAACCGGCTTCCGCGCCGAGCGCCTGCACGACGCTGTCGGCGATAGTCACCCGCGCACCGAAGCGAATCGGCCAGAGGTTCCAACGGCGGTCGCCGTCCCGGAGCCGAACCGGCCTTGCGAATGCCGGGCGCAGCGCAGCCTGTGCCTGCTCGTTGGACATCCCGCCGACATCGATGCCGGCCAAGGTCACGCCGGGCTGGATCAGCACCGGCGCGGCCGCATCCCCGCGCAGAGCCGGCGCGAGGGCCGCGACGACGAGAACCGTGAGGGCCAGACGGCGGATCACGTGGCGAGATCGTACTGGCGCCCGGAGCTGTTACCAAGTCCTCGTTCGGGGGAGGGGCGAACCGCCGCAGCGTCGCCCCTCCAAGTGGGAAAGCTTAGGGGATACTTCTCCCAGGACAAAGACGAGGGAGGAGCGGATGATGGATTTTCAGCAGCTGGAGAAGACCGCCGCACAGATCGTCGCCGACGGCAAGGGCATCCTCGCGGCGGACGAGAGCGACGCGACGATCAAGAAGCGGTTCGACTCGATCGGGATCGAGTCCACGGAGGAGGCGCGCCGGCAATACAGGGAGCTCCTCTTCACGACGGATGGAGCCGAGGAGTTCATCGGCGGCGTGATTCTCTTCGACGAGACGATCCGCCAGACGACCTCCGACGGGACATCGTTCCCCAAGCTGCTCGAGTCCAAGGGAATCGTTCCCGGCATCAAGGTCGACAAAGGAGCGAAGCCGCTCGCACTGGCCGAAGGCGAGACAGTCACCGAAGGGCTCGACAGGCTCCGCGAGCGACTCGCGGAGTATCGCGAGCTCGGTGCGCGCTTCGCGAAATGGCGCGCGGTGATCACGATCGGCAAGGACATCCCGAGCGAGTACTGCATCTGGACGAACGCGCACGCCCTCGCCCGCTACGCGACGCTCTGCCAGGAAAGCGGTCTTGTCCCGATCGTCGAGCCGGAAGTGCTCATGGACGGCGACCACACGATCGACCGGAGCTTTCACGTGACCTCACAGACGTTGCACGCGGTGTTCACCGAGCTGCGCGACCAGCGGGTGCATCCCGAAGGAATCCTGCTGAAGCCGAACATGGTGCTCCCCGGATACGAAGGCTCGGAGCAGGTGTCGGACGAGGAGATCGCCCGCCAGACCGTGCAGTGCTTCCGCCGCCACGTGCCCGCGGCGGTGCCGGGAATCGTGTTCCTCTCGGGAGGACAGTCGGAGGAGGAGGCGACTCGACGGCTGAATGCGATCAACGCCATCGGCCCGCATCCGTGGAAGGTGTCGTTCTCGTACGGTCGCGCACTCCAAGCCTCGGCACTGAAGGCCTGGGGCGGCCACGAGGAAAACGTCGAGGCGGCCCAACGCGCCTACTACCATCGGGCAAAGATGAACAGCGCCGCGGAGACCGGGACGTACGCGCCAGCGCTGGAGAAGGAAGCGGTAGCCGTCTAGTGATACTCGAGGCCCGTCAGGGCCTGGAGCTTGTCGAGCGCATGCGTGGCCTCGATCCGCCGCGACGTGCCCGACCGTGAACGCATCACGATCGAGTCGGTGATCGCGCCGTTCGGTAGGTAACGCACGCCGCGGAGCAGCGAGCCGGTCGTGACCCCGGTCGCGGCGACGAAGATGTCCGCGCCTGCAACGAGATCGTTCGTCGTCAGCACCCGCTCCGGATCCAGCCCGGCGCCGACGAGCTGCCGCCGCTCGTCGTCGTCACGTGGCCACAGCTTCCCCTGGATGCCACCGCCGACGCACTTGAGCGCCGCCGCCGAGATGACGCCTTCGGGTGTACCGCCGATGCCGTAGAGCATGTCCACCCCGGTCCCGGTCTGGCCGGCCGCGATTGCCGCCGCCACGTCGCCGTCCCGGATGAGCAGGACCTTCGCGCCGGCGTCGCGCAGCTCGGCAATCAGCGCTTCGTGTCGGTCACGCTCGAGGACGACCACCGAGATCTCGCGCGTCGACACCGCCTTGGCCTTCGCGACCGCGTTGACGTTCTCCGTCGGGGAGGCGTTGATGTCGACGACGTCGATGCCCTGCGACCCGACGGCGATCTTCTCCATGTACACGGCGGCGCCAGGGAAGAACATCGTCCCGCGTTCCGCGACGGCCATGACGGCGATCGCATTCGGCTGGCCGAGCGCCGTCAACCGCGTTCCCTCGAGGGGGTCGACCGCGACGTCGACCTGAGGTCCGGTGCCGTCGCCGACCGGCTCGCCGTTGAAGAGCATCGGCGCCTCGTCCTTCTCACCCTCGCCGATCACGACGACGCCGTCCATGGAAACCGAGTCGAGCATCGCCCGCATCCCGTCGACCGCGGCCTGATCGGCTGCGATCTTGTCGCCACGCCCGACCCAGCGCCCGGCCCCCAGCGCCGCCGCTTCTGTCACACGAACGAGCTCGAGCGCGAGATTTCGGTCGGGCCTCCTTGCGCTCATCCTGGTCGGGGAGCCTACATCCGTTCCGGCGCCTCGACTCCAATCAGATCGAGGGCGCGCGCGATCACATGCTGGGCTGCGCGAACGAGCGCCAGCCGGAACGCCTCCGTTTCGGAGCCCACGACGCGGTGCTCGTGGTAGAAGCGGTGGAAGTCGTCGGCGACACGGATCGCGTAGATCGGAATCGCGTGCGGCGCCCGGCGCTCTGCGGCTTCCGCAGCAATCACCGGAAACTCGGCGAGCCGCTTGATCAGGTCGCGCTCCTCGCGCTCGAGCTCTTTGGGAACGATCACGCTGCTGTCTTCAGCAGCTTCGACGTTGCGCAGGATGCCCGCGATGCGCGCATGCGCGTATTGCACGTAGTACACGGGATTCTTCTGCGAGCGCTCGGCTGCAAGGTCGACGTCGATGTCGATCGGCTGGTCGTGCCCCCGGGAGATCAAGTACCAGCGCGCGGCATCGACCCCGATCTTCTCCACGAGCTCGTGCAGAAAGACGACGTCGCCGCGACGCTTCGAGATCTTCTTCGTCAGACCGCCTTCGACGATGTGTACGAGCTGGTAGATCAAGACCTCGATTCGCTCGGGGTCGTAGCCGAGCATCGCCGCTGCCGCCTTGAGACGTCCGACGTAGCCGTGGTGGTCCGCACCGAGCACGTAGATCGCGAGGTCGAAGCCGCGCTCGAGCTTGTCGCGCACGTACGCCACGTCGGCGGCGAAGTACAGGTACGACCCGTCGGAGGAACGAATCAGTGGGCGGTCTTTGTCATCGCCGTACGCGCTGGTGCGTGCCCAGATCGTCCCCTCGGCCTCGTAGGTGTCGAGGCGAGGCAGCAGCGCCGCAACCTCTTCCTCGATCTCGCCCTGGTGCCGCCAGGTGTCGATGTCGATGCGGAACTCGGCGACCTCCCGGCGGATCTCTCCGAGCATGTGCTGGACAGGATCGACCTCGAGCGCGGCGAGCTCGTTGATGTACTCGCCCTGGTAGCCGCCCTCGGGCAACTCCTGCCCGCTTCGTCGCGCCTCGACCGACGCACGAAAGAGGTCGACTTGCCGGCCTGCGTCGTTGAAATAGTACTCGCGCATGACGTCGTGGCCCGCGTAGTCGAGCAGACGCGCTACGGAGTCTCCGTACGCGCCGTTGCGCGCAGAGCCGACTGTCAGTGGCCCGGCGGGGTTGGCCGAGATCAGCTCGACCTGGATCCTCTGCGCCTGGTCCGACGCAGATCCGGAGCCGTAGTCCGGGCCGATTTCCTGCAATGCCTCGGCGAGCCACGCGGTGGTCACCCAGAGATTGAGGAAGCCCGGGCCGGCGACTTCGGCGCGCTCGATCTCTTCGAGCTCCTGGGCGCGCGCCGCCAACTCAGCCGCCAGCTCCCGTGGTGGTTGCTTGCGCTGGGGCGCGGTCCTGAGCGCGATGTTCGTCGCGTAGTCGCCGTGCTCGGGATCGCTCGGCCGCTCGAGCTCGACGGGCGCACCGGCGAGCTCGGACAGGCTCGCAGCCAGCCGGTCGACCACGTTAGCGGGCAAGCGTCTCGCGTGGAGCAAAGAGCTGTTCGAGCGCGCGCAGCTCTTCTTCGGTTCCGGCCGCGATCAGCACGTCCCCCACCTCGACCGCGGCTTCCGGTGTCGGGGTCGTGTCGAAGGTTCCGTCCCGCTTGCGCAGAGCCACGATCAGGGCGCCCGTCTCCTTGCGGATCTCGAGGTCGCGAATGGTCTTGCCGCCCTGACCGGACGCGTCGGTCACTTCGATCTCCTCGAAGCGGAGATCGGCGCCGCCCGCGCTCGTCACCACATCGACGAACGCCGTCACCTGCGGCTTCAACAGGAGGTTCGCCATCACACGACCGGCTGCCTGATACGGCTGGACGATCCGGTCCGCACCGGCCAGCTTCAGCTTCCTCGACGCATCCTCGTTCGAGGCGCGGGCGACGATCAACAGCTCGGGGTTCGCTGCGCGCGCAGAGAGCGTTATGTAGAGGTTGTCGGCGTCGTCGTCTGAGGCGGCGACGAGCCCGCGCGCCCGTTGGAGGCCCGCACTGTTCAGGTCGTCGTCGTCGGTGCCGTTGCCCTCGATGAAGAGGACCTTCTCCTCCTCGGCCGCCGCCTTGGCCTCCGGGCTGTAGTCGACCACGACGAACTGCGCGCCGACGTGGCGAAACTCCTCGGCGACGCGCTGTCCGACCCGGCCGAAGCCGCAGATGATGTAGTGGTCGCGCAACGCGTCGATCGCCCTTCGCCTCCTTCGCTCTGCCCACAGCCCGCCGATCACTCCGCGCGCGATCGCCTCGACGACGAGCGAGCCGATGTACGCAAAGATACTGATGCCTGCCAGAACCAGAAAGATCGTCACGATCCGGGCCCCGTCGTTCCTCGGAACGGTGTCGAGGCCGGTCAAGGTGCTGGAGACGACCGCCCGGTAGAACGACTGCATCCACGTCTCGTGAATGGCGAGGCGGAACCCGACCGTGCCGATCGCGAGAACCAGGGCCATCGCCGAGACGGCGTACGCAAACCGGCGGAAGCTGAAGGCGTGTTCCACGCCCGTAGTATCGTTGGGCCGTGGACGAAGAGTCTCAGGAGCGACAGCTCAACATCCATCTCGATCCGGAGCAGATGGCGGGCGTCTACGCGAACTTCGCGAACGTCACGTTCTCGCCGTACGAGTTCACGCTCACCTTCGCGCGCATCGACCACGACATCGAGGAAGGCGACGTACCTGGCGTCGTCGTCTCGCGCGTGAACATGTCGTCGCAGTTCTTCCAGGAGCTGCTGGCGGCGATGCAGGATTCCCTCTCGAAGTGGTCGACGCAGGAAGGGATACGCAACCTTCCCGAAGCGCCGCCGCGCTCGGACACCTAACTAGCGCGCGACGCCCTCGAACGCCTCCGCCTGTTCGACGCGCGTCAGCAGCGTCGGATGGTCGTCGAGGAAGACGTGCACCCAGCCCGGCGGGCTCGGATCCGCGAGATCCACCCGCACGAACCCCTTGAAGAGCCCCTTGGCGGCTTCCGGGTCCTGCGATCCCCGCAGACCAACCCAGTCCGCCTCGGCCTCGTAGCGTCGGGAGACGACGTTCGTGAACGGAGTCACGGCAAGGAGCAGAAATGTGAGCGTCAGGAAAGCGAGGGGCACGTTGCCCGGGTCGCGCAGGCCGCCGCGCCGCCCGGTCACGAGGGCGATGGCTGCCAGAAGAGGAATGCCGATCAGCGCTCCCCAGGCAATCCCTTTCCAGAGGTGCGTGCGTGCGAGATGCGCGAGCTCGTGGCCGAGGACGAAGCGCACCTCCCGGGGCGTGAAGCGGCCGTTCAGCATCGTGTCCCAGATGAAGACGCTGCTACTGGGCCCGATTCCGACGGCGAAGGCGTTCGCAGCCGTCGTCTGATCGTGGACCTGCTGGACGCGGACGGCCGGGTGCCCGGCGTGCTCACGCGACTCGAGCCGGCTGACGGCCGCGGCCAGCCGCGGCGAGCGGATCGGATGCGTTCCGATCCGCATCGCGTACGGAGCCGCGAACTGCTGCATCGCGCCGAGCGCGAGCAGGATCACTGCTGCGGAAATCCACCAGTTCCGGGCGAACCGCTTCGCGAGCAGGAGCACGATCGCCAGGACGATGACCGTCGTCACGGTGCCGCTCAGTAGCCCCTGCCACGGCAAGACGACGATCGTTCCCCATCTCTCTTTCGAGATGCCGTGTCTCCGCTCCCACCAGCCGGTTGCGATGCGGAACGGCAGCGACACCGCCCACAAGACGGTCATGACGAGGACGCCGGTGATGAGTCCCGCGTTCACTCGGCCGAGCCCGAGAGAGCGGGCGAGCCGTGGGCCGCGCCGCACCATGACGACGAGTGCGAGCACTTTGGCAATCGTTCCGAGCAGCCAGCCGTAGTCGAGGAACCGTTCGTATCGCACTCCCGCGTCGACTGCGGTGGCGCCGAACACAGCTCGCGGGTCGAGATGATGCAAGTGGAGGTCGGCGGGTACCTTCGTCCGCCACAGAGCCGAGGCAGCGAGTACCCACACGAGTGCCGCGACGGCTAAGGTCGCGACTCTGCCGATGCGGGTCGCGGTCATATCGGACGTCCACGCTAACTATCACGCGCTCGAAGCCGTGCTCGAGGAGGTCGACGCGGCGCGCGTCGAGGCGATCTGGTGCCTCGGCGACACGGTCGGCTACGGGCCTCGTCCGAACGAGTGCTGCGACATCGTGAAAGCGCGCGCCGACCACTGTCTGGTGGGAAACCACGACCTGGTCGTCCTCGGTGAGCTCACGGTCAGCGACTTCAACGACGAGGCCGCCGCCGCAGCCATCTGGACCACCGACGTCCTGACGCCCGAGTCGCGTGCGTTCCTCGCGAGCCTGAAGCCGTTCGGTGAGGTCGAGGGCGTCGACCTCTTCCACGCGAGCGCACGCGACCCCGTCTGGGAGTACGTCCTGACGGAGGAGGCCGCCAGGGCGACACTCGAGCTCTCGGACACGCCGCTCGTCCTCGTCGGACACAGTCACGTCGCTCTGGCGATCACGACGGACAACGGCCGTGTCGCGGGCGGGCCGGCGCCGGGCGGCTCGACGGTGACGCTGGACGGCCGCTGGCTGCTGAACCCGGGCTCCGTCGGCCAGCCACGCGACGGCGATCCGCGCGCGGCGTGGCTGCTACTCGATCTCGACGAAAAGTTTGCTGCGTTCCGGCGGGTCCCATACTCGATCGAGCGCACGCAGGCCGAGATGCGAGAGCGGGGTCTTCCCCGTCTGCTTGCGGCTCGGCTGGAGCGAGGCGACTAAATCGAGCGAAGGGGAGTCCCGATCCGCCAGCGCCACCTCGAGCAGGTCAGGCAGGGTTCCCTGAAGCTTGCAGCGGAGGAAGACCCGAACGAGACGTCCTGAGCTGTGCGCGGTCATGGCGGCTGCGCTCTGCCTGGCGGGTTGCGGGAGCGGCTCGGAGCCTCGAGCTGCGCCGCAGCCCGAGCTTCCCCACTCGGTAGCCACGGCGCTGGCATCCGGCAGCGACGAGGTCGCCCGGGCGCTGACCGCCGGCGATCACTGCCGGGCGTTGAGCGTCGCGCGGCAACTACAGCAGGAGACCGTCGCAGCGATCAACGACTGGCAGATCCCCGGCGCGTTTCAGGAGCAGCTCGGCTCGGCCGTCGCAGATCTGGTCTCCCGCATCCGATGTGTCCCGCCCGTGAACAAGCACGACAACGGCAAGCACAACGGCCAGAAGAAGCACGAGGGGAACGATTGACCGAGCTGCTTCTCGCCGCAGGGCGCTATCGCATCGAGCGCGTGCTCGGCCGCGGTGGCATGGCGGTCGTCTATCTCGCGCGCGACGAGGAGCTGCACCGTGCGGTCGCGGTCAAGGTGCTCGCGCAGCACCTGACGGGCGACGTCAACTTCCGGGCACGTTTCCTGCAGGAGTCGAGGCTCGCGAGCCGGCTCTCGCATCCGAACGTCGTCCACGTGTACGACGCCGGCGAAACGGAGGGCAGCCCGTTCATCGTCATGGAATACGTCCCGGGCCACACGATCGCCGACCGTGGACGGCTGACCCACGGGGAAGTCGTTCCTCTCGCGCTCCAGGCGTGCGCGGGGCTGCAGCACGCCCACGACGCGGGCCTCGTCCACCGCGACGTGAAGCCCGCGAATCTCCTCGTCCGCGAAGACGACGTCCTCAAGATCGCCGATTTCGGGATCGCGCGGGCCGCCGAACTGACACGGCTGACACAGCACGGAACCGTTCTCGGCACCGCGGCCTATGTGTCGCCCGAGCAGATCGCCGGCGAGGAGGTCACCGCCACGACCGACGTCTACGCCCTGGGCGCCGTCGTTTACGAGCTGCTGACGGGGAGACCGCCATACGAGTTCGGCTCGCTCGCGGAGTTGGCTGCGCTGCAGACCGGCGGTGTGATCACGCCGCTCCGCGACCTCGAACCATCCGTTCCGGAGGCGCTCGAGGCAGCGGTCATGCACGCGCTCGCGCGCGATCCTGGTTTCAGACCGCTGTCTGCATCTGATTTCGCGCACGAGCTTGCCGCTGCGTCCGAGCGTCCGACCGAGCGGTTGGTCGCAACGGCGGTGACCGAGCCGCTGCAGTCCCGCACGCACCGGGGCCTGCACTGGAGCAGCACGTGGCTCTGGATCCTCGGCGGGGCCGCCGTCACGGCCGTCGCCCTGATCCTCGGGCTGCTCGAGATCGGCGGCGGCGGCGGTTCTTCGCCGAGGTCGCAGCCGGTGCAGATCCAGGCGCCGGTACGTGGAGCGACCCCGGCGGACGAGGCGCGGAACCTCAGCGCCTGGTTACGTGCTCACTCCAAGTAGTTACGAGGCGCGGTTGGCGGCGGGCTGTCTCTCGTCGCCGAAGGTGATGCCCTCGCGGGCCATCGAGAGTTGGACGTCCTCGCGGGCCTTGTAGATCCGCCACTTGACCGTTGCGAGCGTGATCTCCAGCGAGTCCGAGATCTCCGTGTACGAGAGACCGACGACGTCGCGAAGAAGCAGCGCCATCTTCAGATCGACGTTCAGTCCCTCGACGGCACGCCAGACAGCGTCGATGGCCTCGATTTGCTCCATCGGCGCGTCGACGACCTCGAGCGGCGCAATGTCCTCGAGCGCGACGACCGCGCGCGGTCGCCGCTCGTTGGCGCGCAGCTCGTCGAGCACGCGGTTCTTCGTCACCTGGAAGAGCCACGTCGTGAACTTCGAACGGAGCGAGAATCGGGGCAGGCCCTGGAAGACCCGCAGGAAGACCTCCTGCGTCAGGTCCTCGGCGAGCGATCGGTCGCCGACGAGGCGCAGCACGTAGTTGAAGACAGGCACCTGGTAGGCACGGACGATGAGCGAGAACGCTCGCTCGTCGCCTTTCTGTGCCTTCCGCAGGACGCCAAAATCAGGTTGCTGAAGTGACAAAAGGTTCCGGAGTATAGCCCCGGATCAGGCCCGGGTCGTTAGGGGTTTACCAGTCATCTGTAAGGGTTGCGTGAAACCTAGAAACCCCAGCACAGTGGGCACTAAATCGGCCAGCTCGCCGGTGTCTTCAAGGGTCACTTCGGGGTCGGTGACGATGAGCGGAACGGGGTTCGTCGTGTGCGCTGTATGGGGGCTTGTACCATCTGCCTCGAGCATCTGCTCGGCGTTTCCGTGATCTGCGGTGATCAGCGAAACGCCGCCGTTTCGGGCGACCGCCTCGACGATTCGGCCGAGGCACTCGTCGGCTGTCTCCACCGCTTTCACCGCCGCCGGGATCGATCCTGTGTGGCCGACCATGTCCGGGTTCGCCAGGTTGATGACGGCAAAGCGATAACCGTTGCGATCGAGTTCCTCGACGAACCGGCCGGTGACTTCGCGCGCGGACATCTCGGGTTTCCTGTCGTAGCTCGGGACGTCTCGCGGTGAGGGAACGAGGATCCTCGTCTCCCCCGCCCATTCCGCCTCACGGCCGCCGTTGAAGAAATAGGTCACGTGGGCGTACTTCTCGGTTTCGGCTGCGTGCAGCTGCCGGACGCCGTGCTCGGCGAGGACCTCGCCCAGCGTCTCTCGCACCTCTTGCTCGGGGAAAGCGATCGGCACCTGGAGATCAGCGCGATAGCTCGTCATCGTGGTGATATCGGCACCCGCTTTGACGAGCTGCATCGTCAATTGGCGTGCTCTGTCGGGACGGAAGTTGAAGAAGATCGCTGTGTCCGTCCTCGGCCGAAGCCTCGGACGGCCACCAACTGTGGTGGGCTCGATGAACTCATCTGTTATGCCCTGCTCGTAACTACGGCGCACCGCCTCGATTGGATCTGCTGCCTGCTCCCCTTTCCCCTCGACGATCGCGTCGAAGGCGCGCTGCGTCCGCTCCCAGCGCTGATCGCGGTCCATGGCGTAGTAGCGGCCGGCGATGGTCGCGATGCGGTCCTGCGGGAGCTCGGCGAGATCGTGGACCGCAGCGTGGGGTGAGACGTCCCGGCCGTCCGTGAACGCGTGGATCCACGTCCTCTCGGGAGCGAAGCGCAGCAGCGCGCGCAGGTGATCGATGTGCGAGTGCACGCCCCCGTAGGACACGAGCCCTAGTAGATGGACCCGCTGTCCCCTTTCGAATGCGCCGACCAGGGCCGGGTTGTCGTAGAAGGACCCGTCTTCGATCGATTTGTTGACGCGCATCAGGTCCTGGAACAGGACGCGCCCGGACCCGATCGTCAGGTGTCCGACCTCGCTGTTGCCCATCTGGCCGGGCGGCAGGCCGACCGCCTCGCCCGACGCGTCGAGCGTGGTGTGGGGGAACGTCTTCCAGAGGCGGTCGAAGTTCGGCGTGTCCGCCAACTCGACGGCGTTGCCCGGACCGGGCGGCGCAAGGCCCCACCCGTCGAGGATGACGAGCGCTACGAGGGGATGTTCGCGCCCGCTCGGCAAATCGCGATGAAGGACTCGAGGTCGAGCGATGCCCCGCCGACGAGCGCGCCGTCGACGTCCGGCTGGCTCAGCAGGACCGCGGCGTTGTCCGGCTTGACCGAGCCGCCGTACAGCACGGGGACATCCAGTATCGACTTGATGAACAGATGTGCTTCCTGCGCGGTGTCGGGCGTCGCCGTCCTGCCCGTCCCGATCGCCCACACGGGCTCATAGGCGAGCACGAGGTTGTCGTCGGACTCGAACGCGGAGACCTGGCGCTGCAGGACTTGTTCGGTCTGCCCGGTCTCGCGCTCCTCTTCGGTTTCACCGACGCAGCCGATCACGAACATCCCCGCCGCGAGGGCGGCGCGCGCTCTCTTCGCCGTGGTCTCGTCGGTCTCGCCGAAGTACTGACGGCGCTCCGAGTGACCGACGATCGCGCCGTAGACGCCGAGCTCGAGCAGCATCCGAGCGGAGATCTCGCCCGTGTAGGGACCTTCCTCGTCCCAGTGCACGTTCTGTGCCGCAACCGCGACCTCGGTGCCCGCCAGCAGTTGGACGGACACGGCCAGCGACACGTATGGCGGGCACACGACGACGTCGGCGCCGTCGAGGTCTTCGTCGCGGAGACCCAGGCAGAACTCCGCCGCCTCGGCCGGGCCCTTGTACATCTTCCAGTTGCCGGCGATCAGCTTCATGTGCGCTCTGGAATCACCGCGACGCCCGGCAGTTCCTTGCCTTCGAGGAGCTCGAGCGCTGCGCCGCCGCCGGTCGAAACCCATGAAACCTCGTCGGCGAGGCCGAGCTCGCCGAGCGCGCGCGCCGAATCCGCGCCGCCCACGACCGAGTACCCGTCCGATGAGGCGACCGCCTCCGCAACGGCCCTCGTGCCTTCGCCGAAGCGTGGCCACTCGAAGACGCCCATCGGCCCGTTCCAGAAGATCGTGCGAGCCTCCGAAATCCGCTGCGTGAACAGCTCGCGCGTTTCGGGCCCGATGTCGAGGCCTAGCCAGCCATGGGGGAGCGCGTCGTACGGCACCACTTTCGTCTCGGCGTCGGCCGCGAACTCGCTCGCCGCGACGACGTCGACCGGAAGGACGACGTCGAAAGGAAGTGGGTTATTCGTTCTGATCTCCTCGGCCATCTTCCCGCCGACGAGCACACTGTCGGCCTTTCCGCCGAGATTCTTCAGCACACCGAGCTTGTCCTCAACCTTGGCGCCGCCAGAGATGAGGACGAACGGCCGCTGCACCTCGCCGAGAAGCTTGCCGAGCTCGGTCAGCTCGCGTTCGAGCAAGAGCCCGGCGTAAGTCAGAAGAAGTTGCGCGACGCCGACAGTGGAGGCATGGGCTCGGTGAACGGATCCGAACGCATCCTGCACAAAGAGCTCGTTGTCGTCGGCGAGCTCCCGGGCGAACCTGGGATCGTTCTTCGTCTCGCCCGGATTGAACCGTGTGTTCTCGAGCACGCGAACGCGATCGTCGGGAAGAAGCTCGCGCAGCCGGTCGGCGACCGGGCGGATGGACAGCGCCGGGTCCTCTCCTTTCGGACGTCCGAGATGTGAGCAAACCGTCACTTCGGCGGCATTGCGCTCGAGCAGCAAGCGCAACGTCGGCAACGAGGCCCTGATGCGCGTGTCGTCCGCGACACGTCCCTCCTCGAGCGGGACGTTCAGGTCGGAGCGTACGAGCATGCGCTTGCCGGCGATGTCGGCATCGCGTACCGACCGCGGCGCGCGCACCTACGCGGAAACTGTCGCGGGGATGTCGGCCGCGATCTTCGCAACGACATCGACGAGCCGGCAGCTGTAGCCCCACTCGTTGTCGTACCAGCCGAACACCTTGGCCATGCTCCCGTTGGCCATCGTCAAGTCGCTGTCGAGGATGCACGAGTACGGCGAGTGGATGATGTCGGTCGAGACGAGTGGATCGTCCGCGTAGCGAAGAATGCCCTCGAGCGGGCCGGCGTCAGCCGCAGCGCGATAGGCGGAGTTCACATCATCGACCGTCACGTCGCGGCCGAGCCGGACGACCAGGTCCGTGATCGACCCGGTCGGCACGGGTGCCCGGACCGAGATGCCGTCCACCTTGCCCTTCAAATCGGGCAGCACCAGTCCGATCGCACGAGCGGCCCCCGTCGAGGTCGGAATGAGGTTGATCGCCGCTGCGCGTGCACGGCGCAGGTCCTTGTGGGGGAGGTCGAGGATCTGCTGGTCATTGGTGTAGGCGTGAATGGTGGTCATGAATCCCTGTTCGACCGTGAAGGTGTCGTGGAGCACTTTGGCGAGCGGCGCAACGCAGTTCGTGGTGCAAGACGCGTTCGAGATGATGTGGTGCTGGTCGGGGTCGTAGGTGTCGTCGTTGACGCCGAGCACGATCGTCACGTCTGGATCGGTCGCGGGAGCCGAGATCACGACCTTCTTCGCGCCGGCGTCGAGATGCTTCTGCGCGCCGTCGCGGTCGGTGAAGAACCCGGTCGACTCGATGACGAGGTCGACCTCGAGGTCGCCCCATGGCAGCGAAGCCGGGTCCCGTTCCGAGAGCACTTTCAACTCCGACGTGCCTGCTCTGATGACGCCGTCCCCGACCTCCACGTCCTCGCCGAGCTGCCCGAGAACGGAGTCGTACTTCAGAAGGTGCCCCATGGTCCTAGCATCACCAAGATCGTTGATAGCCACGATCTCGAAATCCCCCGCCCGCTCAAGGTGCGCGCGAAAGAAGTTCCGCCCAATCCGGCCGAACCCGTTGATCCCAACCCGTGTCTTCGCCATGGCACGAGTCTAAATAAATGAGTCCCTGGCCGATGCCGGCTTCGCCGGTGTCGGCTAGAAAAGAGCTCGCCTTTGCGAACGAAACCGTCGGAAATCATCATGGCGTGCGAAGCGCGCCGGATTTCCGACGGTGAGGCGGGCCGGAGGAGAAGCTCCGAGGACGACCTCCTCCTCCGGTTGAACCACGCTCAGGACCTTGGCGTCGGACGGGGTCTGAATCCGGCGCCGGACGAGCGCGGACCCGCCACCTGGTGAGTATGACGAAAGGCCCGGCATGACGACAACAACGCAGAAAAGTTAGGTAGACGCGAGTTCTTGTAACTTCCGTAAACGCCTGTAGGCCGAGGCTTTCGTCGCGGGCGGCCTGCACTTGAGCGCCAGTTCGCGCAAAGAGAGCGTCGGGTGTCGCTCCCGCAGCTCGGCCATTTCCTGAAGTCGCGCGGGGAGCTTCGCCAGCTCGCCGCTCCGACGAAGTCGCTCTACGGCTCGGAGCTGGTCGTGTGCGGCACGGCTCGTGCGGACGAGATTCGCGTGGTCGGCGTTCGCCAGCCGGTTCGCCCGCGAGCGCGTGGCCGCCATGACCGCGCGCTCTTCGAAGAGCAAAACCGTGCGGCTCGCGCCTGCAAGCGCGAGTGTGTCGGCGATCGTCTCGACGCCTTTTGCGTAGGCGACGGCATGCCGTCCACGATCGAGGACGCCTAGGTGCACTCCTTCGTCGCCGGCGATTCGCGCCAGGAAGTCGGCACCGTCGATCCCGGCGCTGCGGATCTCGAGATGCGGCGAGCGGGGCCCGCTGAGCGAACCCCCGCCGAGCAGAGCTCCACGCAGATACGCGGCACGGCAACATGAGCGCGCGACCACCCGTCGTGGCGGGCGCTCGAGCGGCATGAGGCGGGAGGTGAGCACGCCGGCCTCATGGAGTACCTGGAGCGCACGATCGTCTCCGGCGACGTGCAGCTGATACCTCGTGCCTCGATCGAAGGCGTGTCGCGGGTACGTCCGAATCTCGGACACGACGCCGAAGGCACGCAGCAGGCTGAACGCTCGGCGCGTGACCGCCGGATCGCCGACGTCGAGATGGACGGAGACCTCACCGCGACCCCTCAGGTGCACGCTCCCGGCAGAATGGAAGAGCCCTGAGAGCTCGGCGAGACGATCGCACTCGCTGCGCGGCGTGATCGCCGCGAGCTCGTGCCGGAGATCCTCAGAGAGTGACACCTTCGAGCGCCAGCAGTCGCTGTTTGTAGTCGGGACCGAGAGACCCGTATGACCCCAGGCCGTCGGAGGCGACCACGCGGTGGCACGGAACGACGATTCCGAAGCGGTTGCGTGCACAAAAGGTTCCTGCGGCGCGCTGAGCCCGCGGGTGGCCGGCGAGCCGCGCAAGGTCGCGGTAGGACACCACCTCTCCGTACGGGACATACCGTAGGGCGCGCGCGATGTCGAGCTGGAAAGCCGTCCACCCCTCGAGCTCGAGGTGGACGTCGTCGAAGGAAACCCGCTTCCCGCCGAAGTAGTCCCTGAGTCGCTTGATCAACTTGTCTGCTTTCGGTGCGCTTCCGTTGCCGATACGTGCGCGTTTCGGCGGTAACGTCGACCGCGAGGGCGGTGGGCGATCAGCCCCTCCCTGATGGGTGGCGGTTGCACGCGCACGCGCGCGTGTACCTGAGGAAGGCTGCGGAAGCTCGTGCCACACCAAGGATCCGTCCTCGAGCCAGACCTCCCCTACGCCCCAGCCTTCGGCTTCGTAGGGGATGCACGCCACAGACACGGTGCCCAAGCCTACAATCGCCCCCGATGTCCGCTGCACCCGGCCTGTTCCGCCCGCCGATGCCCGAAAACGAGCCGGTCAAGTCGTATGCGCCTGGCACGCCCGAGCGGGAAGAGCTACGCCTCCGCCTCCAGCAGATGCAGTCGGAGCAGATCGAGGCACCGATGGTCATCGGCGGCGAGGAAGTCCGCACGAGTGAGACCTTCGAGGCCGTCATGCCGCACGACAAAGGTCACGTGCTTGCCACCGTGCACAAAGGCAATGCCCGTCACGTCGAGCAGGCGATCAAGGCAGCCGCGGACGCCTGGGAGGATTGGCACCGCACGCCGTGGGAAGATCGCGCTGCCGTCTTCCTCCGCGCCGCGGAGCTGCTCGCCGGGCCGTGGCGCTCGACGCTCAACGCCGCCACGATGCTCGGCCAGTCGAAGACGGCGCACCAGGCAGAGATCGACGCCGCCTGCGAGCTGACCGACTTCTTCCGGTTCAACGTGCAGTTCATGCTTCGAATCTACGGCGAACAGCCGATGTCCGGGCCGGGCAGTTGGAACAGAATGGAGTACCGCCCACTCGAAGGGTTCGTGTTCGCCGTCACGCCGTTCAACTTCACGGCGATCGGCGGGAACCTTCCGGGGAGCGCGGCTCTGATGGGCAACACCGTCGTGTGGAAGCCCGCGTCCACCGCCGCGTACTCGGCGCACTTCCTGATGAAGCTCTTCGAGGCGGCCGGCCTCCCTCCCGGCGTGATCAACCTCGTCTACGGCTCGGGCGCGGAGATCGGCGACCCCGCCCTTGCGAGCCCCGACCTCGCCGGCGTCCACTTCACCGGTTCGACGCCGGTCTTCCAGTCGATGTGGAAGACGATCGGGAACAACATCGCGAACTACCGGAACTACCCGCGGATCGTCGGCGAGACGGGAGGGAAGGATTTCATCGTTGCGCACCCCTCCGCCGACGCCGAGGCAGTGGCGACGGCGATCGTCCGGGGTAGCTTCGAGTATCAGGGCCAGAAGTGCTCCGCGGCCTCGCGCATCTTCGCTCCCTCCAACCTCTGGCCGGAGATTCGGGAGCGGGTCGTCGAGGAGGTCCGGTCGATCAAGATGGGCGACGTCTCCGACTTCCAGAACTTCATGGGGGCGGTGATCGACGCCGGCTCGTTCAAGACTCAACGGGACGCGATCGAAGAGGCAAAGGCCGCCGAAAAAGTCGAGGTCCTCGTCGGCGGCGGCTATGACGACTCGGAGGGGTACTTCGTCGAGCCGACGGTGCTCGAGACCACCGACCCGAACTTCCGCACGATGCGGGAGGAGCTCTTCGGGCCGGTCGTCACGACGTATGTCTACCCCGAAGGGAAGTACGGCGAGACGCTCGATCTGATCGACAAAGGCGCGCCGTACGGACTGACCGGCGCGGTCTTCGCACGCGAGCGTGACGCAGTCGATCTCGCCGGGGAGAAGCTTCGCTATGCGGCGGGCAACTTCTACGTCAACGACAAGCCGACAGGAGCAGTTGTCGGCCAGCAGCCGTTCGGGGGCGCGCGTGCCTCGGGCACGAACGACAAGGCTGGCTCGTTGTGGAACCTGATCCGCTGGGTGAGCCCGCGCACGATCAAGGAGACCTTCGTTCCGCCCACCGACTACCGCTATCCGTTCATGGCGCCCGACGACGGGCGCGCGCCCGGCTAGCTCCGTGAAACGCCTGCTCCTACTCGCGTCCGCCTTCGCCGCGGCGCTCGTTTTCGTGCCCGGCGGCCAGGCGGGGCCGATCATCGACCGAGCGGTCGCCGCGTTGCACTCGGATCCCCTGTACGTCGACCCGGCGGCGGTGCTTGCACCCTCGGCGGCCGACCAGAACCGGCTGCGCCAAGAGATCGACAGCGCCGGCGCCGGACCTGTCTACATCGCGATCCTTCCGAATTCCGCGGAACTCGAAGCCGGCGGCAGTCCCGACGGCGTGCTCCAGGCGATCCATGACGGCCTCGGGCTCAAGGGCACGTACGCCGCTGTGATCGGGACGCACTTCCGCGCCGGCAGCGACGGCGTCTTGCCGCAGGGCGTCGCGGGACGCCTGGCCGCCGAGGCGCTCGCCGCGCATCCCGGCGCCGGCGTGACCGCCACGCTCGTCGACTTCGTCGACCGCGTCGCCGCCGAACGAAGCGGTGGCGCTGGAGGCGGAGGCGGCGCAACGAACGGCGCCGGGGGTGTGCTCGTCGCCCTGCTGATCGCCGCGGTCGTCGCGTTCCTGGTCTTCCAGTCAGTGCGCAAGTGGCGCCGTTCCCAGGCTGAACTGGCCGAGGTCAAAGCCGCGGCTCAAGATGACCTCGTCTCGCTGGCGGACGACGTCCAGAAGCTCGAGCACCCCGTGGAGTCGAATCAGCAGGCTAAGCAGGAGTACACCCAGGCACTCGAGGCCTACGAGAAGGCGACCGGCTCGTACGACCGGGCAACGCAGCCGCGCCAACTCGAAGCAGTGGCAACGGCGCTCGAGGAGGGCCGCTGGCACATGACCGCGGCGCAGGCACTCCTCGACGGTCACACGCCGCCCGAGCGGCGCCCTCCCTGCTTCTTCGATCCGCGTCACGGCCCGTCGACACGCGACGTCGAGTGGGCGCCTCCCGGCGGGACGGCCAGGAAGGTCCCGGCGTGCGAGGCAGATGCACTCGCCGTCGAGTCCGGCGCGCAGCCCGCCTCACGGGCGGTCATGACCGGCGGGCGGAACGTCCCCTACTGGAGCGCTCCGCCGTACTTCGGCCCCTGGGCCAGCGGCTACTTCATGCAGTTTGGCGGGACCGGGTTCCTCTCGGGTCTCTTTGTCGGCGAACTGTTGGGCGGCGCGTTCGGCGGTTTTGGCTACGGGAGCTGGGGCGGCGCGGGAACAACCGGCGGCTTCGGCAACTGGAGCGACTCAGGCAGCCAGGGCGGGAGCGACTTCGGCGGTGGGATGAGCTTCGGAGGAGGCGATTTCGGCAGCGGCGGCGGAGACTTCTAAGCTGGGGTCGGCCAGACTGCGTCAGTGATCCACTCCGTCCTCCACGCCGTCGACGTCTTCTTCCACCACCTCGCTGTGGTCGAGTGGAAGTGGCTCGCGATCGGAATCCTTTGTCACCTGTGCAAGCTTCTTGCGGTCTCGCGCGCGTGGCGCAACATCATCAAGGCCGCATATCCGGGCCGCCGGGTGCGCTGGCGCCAGATGTTCGGCTCATACGTCGCCGGGACCGGAGTGAACGCGCTCATTCCCGCCCGCGGCGGCGACGTCGTCCGGCTCTTCCTGGCGAAACGGCGCGTCGAAGGCTCGACCTACACGACGCTCGTCTCGACGTCGTTGCTGCAGACGCTCTTCGACGTGCTCGTGGCGAGCTGCTTCATCCTGTGGGCGGTCACGCAGCACGTGCTGCCCGGGCTCAACGTGCTCCGCAGCCCCAGCCTTCCTGCACTCGACTACGGCTGGGCTTTCCGCCATCCCGTTGCCGGACTGGTCCTGTTCCTGCTTCTGCTGCTGTTCGGAACGGCGCTCGTGGCCTGGGTCGCCGAGCGGGTCGAGGAGTTCTGGGCGAAGGTTGCGCAGGGATTTGCGGCCTTTCGAGACCGCTCCTACTACGTGCGCCACGTAGTCGTCTGGCAGGTCGCCGACTGGTCGCTGCGTCTTGCGACCGTGTTCTTCTTCCTGCGGGCGTTCGGCTTACCCGCGACGCTCCACAACGCGCTCCTGGTGCAGGTGAGTCAGAGCCTCGCAACGATCTTCCCGGTCAGTCCGGCCGGAATCGGCACGGAGCAGGCGCTGCTCGTCTACATCTTCCGCAACGTCACCTCGAAGAGTCTGGCGCTCAGCTTCAGCGTCGGCATGCGCGTGACGCTCATCATCGTGAACGCCGTACTCGGCTTTGCCGCGATCCTGCTCATGACCGGAACGTTGCGGATTCGTGGGCAGGCCGACGCCGATCGCGCCGGCGGAGAGCCGGCGCAGGCGAAGACCTCAGACGGCCGCTACTGAAAGCGACCGTCCGAGAAACCGTCCGTCCAGCTGCCGTTGCTGTGAGTCACAGCCGGCGAGCCGGGATCCTTGGGCTTTGCCCACGCATTGCCGACGCCGAAGGTCACGGCGACCACGACGAGAGCTCCCAGTGAGAAAATCTTCCGCAGCATCCTGATCACCTCCTCTCGTTGCATTAGAACCGCACGTCCTGCAGAGCCTCTGCCGCACGCCGGTAAAGCGCGGCCGCGGCACTGTCGTCGCCGCGCCTCGATGCCAGATCGCCCTGGGCAGTCCAGGCAACCGCACGATGGCTGGCGGAGGAAAGTTGTGAGAGGCTGAGCTCGCCTTCGGCGAAGGCCTGCTCGGCTTCGTCGAGTCGCTGCTGCTCGAGCAGCGCGCGACCAAGGACGATCTGGGCGTTGCCGATCTCGTCCAGGAAGTCAGGGCGCCCGTCGAGCAACTCGAGGGCATGGCGTGCCTGCTCTTCGGCCAAGCTCCAGTCGCCTGCACCGAGATGGACTTGCGCGAGCGAGGAGACTGCCTGAGCTGCATCCG
The DNA here is from genome assembly GCA_005883355.1 of Actinomycetota bacterium. Lineage (GTDB taxonomy): Bacteria > Actinomycetota > Thermoleophilia > Gaiellales > Gaiellaceae > 3-1-20CM-4-69-9. The sequence continues at coordinate 42,800 of VAXG01000037.1, forward strand.
CATCGCTGCCCACTTCGAGCGCAACCGAGAACGCGCGCTTGAGATACGAGATCGCGTCGTCGGGCTTGCCGAGCAGGTAGTTCAGCCCGCCGAGGTTGTTGAGCATGCGGCCGAGGTTCTGTCGGTCGCCGTGCTCTTCGTACAGCTCCTTCGCGCGCTCGGCGAGCGTGCGGGCACGGAGCCAGTGACCGTCGCGCTCGGCGACGATCGACGCCTGGAAGGTGATGTGGGCGACCGTAAGGGTGTCGTCGAGTCGCTCGGCCAGTTCGAGCGCACGCTCGATGTCCTCTCGTGCCGCTTCGAAGTCGCGCTGACGGCGTGAGCAACGGGAACGCCACTCCAAGATGTGGGAACGCAGCCGGTCGCACGGGTCGCCCGAGCGGTCGGCGAGGTCGAGGGCTTCGCTCAACAGCGTCTGCGCGGTGTTGATCGACGTGAGCTTGTAGCGGCAGACACCCATCCGATACAGCACTTCGGCCCGCTCGACGTCCGAGAAGCCCGCCTCTTCGGCCAGCTCACGTGCGCGGACGAGCAGCTCGAGGGCCGGGCGAAGCTCTGCGCCCGCCATTCGTGCCCAAGCCTCCGCGAGCAGGGCTCGGAACTCGAGCTCGCGAGCCTCCGGGGAGAACTCCAGGCCGGCCAGCGCTTCGAGGGCTTCGTCGTACTGCTGACCCTCGACTGCGGCCTCGGCTCGGGTGATCGCGGCCTCGACTTCCGCGTACTCGTCCCAGGATTGGCCGGTCTCGAGATACGAGACGTCGACGCCGAGCCGCTCGCCGATCCAGGAAAGCGTCTCTTTCGTCGGGCGCGTCTTGCCGCGCTCGATCTGACTCATGTACTCCTTCGAAAAACGGTCTCCCGCCAGCTCGGACTGGGTCAGCCCCGCGGCAACGCGAAGCTGGCGTAGGCGGGTGCCTAGGCCCGAGGTCGCGCGCTGCGGCGCGCGGAGGGGGGTAAGGATGCGGCCTTCCATGTTGCGGCTCCCCTGGTATCGGCCTTCCACCGCCCCAAGGGGATCGCTTGCGAGAGTGCCCCCTATCGAGGGACTGGGGACTGGGACCTTTAGGCGCGGCCGGCTTTGTGGAGCTGCGCGTAGATCGCGCGGGCCGTTTTCGCCGGCACGCCCGGGACTCCCTCGAGCTCCTCCTGCGTTGCGGCGAGAAAGCGCTCTGCGGAGCCGAAGTGCTGGAGCAATGCACGCCTGCGGACCGGCCCCACGCCCTCCAGCTCGTCGAAGATCGACGCAAATGAGCGGGAGTCTCGCCGCTGCCGGTGGAAGCCCACCGCGAAGCGATGAGCCTCGTCGCGGATCCGTTGCAGCAGCTGAAGCCCCGGCGAGTGCGCGGCGAGCACGATCGGGTCGGGCCGGCCAGGGACGAACACTTCCTCGACTCGCTTGGCGAGCGCCACGACCGCGACGCGCGGGAGATCGAACGCCTGCATCGCGGCGAGCGCGGCCGAGAGCTGGCCCTTCCCGCCGTCGATGACGACGAGATTCGGCGTGGCCGCAAACGACTCGTCGAAGTCCTCGGAGGTCACGTCCGCAAGCCGGGAGAATCTCCTCGAGACCACTTCCGCCATAGCCGCGAAGTCGTCCATCCCCACCTGGCCTTTGATCGCGAACTTTCGGTAATGCGCCTTCTTGGCCACGCCGTCCTGGAAGACGACCATCGAGCCGACGTTGTCCTGTCCCATCACGGTCGAGATGTCGAAGCACTCGATCCGAATGGGCAGCGCCTCGAGGTTGAGCACCTCCCGCAGCTCTTCGAGCGCCTCCACCCGCCGCAGCCGCTTGAGCTCCGTCTGCTGGGCCTCGGACGCGAGTGCATGACGGGCGTTTTCGGTTGCAAGCTCCTGCAGTCGTCGCTTCTCCCCGCGTTCGGCTGCGCGCACCTCCACACGCGTCCCTCGCCGTTCGGAGAGGAACTGGGCGAGCGCGGCCGGTTCCCCGGACTCCCGGGGCACGACGATTTGCGGCGGGACGCTCGGCGCGGAGCCGTAGTACTCGAGAAAGAACGACTCGAGCACGGTTCCGAGGTCCTGGCCGCCGACGTTCTCCAGGTGGAACGAGTAGCGGTCGATCAGTTTCCCGTCTCGGAGTGGGAAGACCTGCACCACGGCCCGGTCACCCTCCAGCGCGAGTCCGATCACGTCGATCGTCCCGACCGAGCGGAGATCCGCCGCCTGCCGCTCCGCGAGGTGCTGGACGCTCCGAAGGCGGTTGCGATAGCGGGCGGCCTCCTCAAAACGTTCGTCGGCGGCGGCCTCTTGCATCTTGCGCTCCAGTTCACGCTGGATCGGCTCGGTGTCCCCGGATAGGAACTCGATCACCTGGTCGATGATCGTCCGGTAATCCTCCTTCGACACGTAACCGACGCAGGGCGCCAGGCAGCGGTCGATGTGGTAATCGAGACAGGGAATCCCGGAGTGGCGCCCTGGCTTCGGGCCCTCGCAGGGCCGATAGGGAAAGACACGGTTGAGCACGTCGAGCGTTTCCCGGACTTTCTTCGCGTTCGCGTACGGCCCGAAGTACACGACGCCGCGACGATGGCGCTCGCGCGTGAACATGACACGCGGGTATTCGTCCTCGACGGTGACGGCGATGTAGGGGAACGACTTGTCGTCGCGGAGCCGTACGTTGAAGGGCGGCCGGTGCCTCTTGACGAGGTTCTGCTCGAGGTGGAGCGCCTCGACCTCGTTCTGGGTGACGATGACCTCGATGTCCTCGACGCGCTCGGGCAGCTGCTGGATCGCCGTGCGCGTGTCGTGGCTCTGCTGGAAGTACGAGCGGACGCGGTTTCGCAGGGACTTGGCCTTGCCCACGTAGAGCACCTCCCCGGCCTTGTCCCGGAAGAGGTAGACGCCCGGCTTCGCGGGGAGCGTTTTCAGCTTGTTTTCGAACCGTGACGGCACGGCGTCCAGCCTAGCCCCGCCACAAATGGACAAGCCGCGGCGAGCCGGGCCAAATGAAAAGCGGCCCGGGTGGAGAGACCGGGCCGCCTTGGCGTTACAGGATTGGTAAAGGAAGGTGGCGAGCTTCCCGGAGGCCCCCTGCGGCGAGAGCCTTGGCAACACAATCCTGACTCTTGTCAATATCGGTCGGCCGGACTCGCTCCCGCCCCCCAAACGAGGGATCTTGGGCCGAGACGGTTCCGGGTTGACGCCCTCCGGCGACGTTCCTACACTGGCCAGCGTCCCGGCGTTGTCGCCCGGCGACGGTTTTCCTTTGCCTAAGCCTCGATCCCTCATCGCATTGCTCGGTGTCCTGGCGGCCCTGGCCGCGCCTGCCCATGCTCTGGGGAGCGAGCAGATGTACATGGGCGCGGCCGAGGACGAGGGCAGGAACGCCGATCCCGCGGTGGCGATGGCGAAGATGCAACTGGCCAAGGCGGCCGGCTTCGACACGATCAGGATCACGACGATCTGGGACCCCGGGCAGTCGGCGGTCCCGGCCGGTCAGCTTCAGGCGCTCCAGTCCATCGCCGCCGCAGGCGACTTCCTGGGCATTCGCGTCATCGCAACGATCATGAACTTCGGGAGCCGCACGACTCCTCTGACCGCCAGCTCACGCACCCAGTTCGCACGCTTTGCAGCGGACCTGGTGAGACGGGTCTCGGGCATCCGCGAATACATCGTTGGCAACGAGCCGAACCTGAACCGCTACTGGCTCCCCCAGTTCGGGCCCAACGGCGAGGATGTCGCCGCGACGGCGTATGTCCAGCTGCTCGCGCGCACCTACGACGCGATGAAGGCGGTTGACAAGGGCGTCTTCATCAACGGCGGCTCCGTCTCCCCGCGGGGGATCGACCGACCCGGCACCGGCCGTGACACGCACTCGCCGACAGCGTTCATCACCGACATGGGAACCGCGTACCGCGACCTCAACCGGAACCGGCCGATCATGGACGGCTTCTCGTTCCACCCGTACGGCGAAAACTCCAGCACGCCGCCGACGTTTGCCCACCTGTCCGGGACGTCGCTCGGCCTGGCCGACTACGACAAGCTCGTCAGCCTGCTCGGAACAGCATTCGACGGCACGGCGCAGCTCGGCTCGACCCTGCCGATCGTCTACGACGAGTACGGCGTGGACTCACAGATCCCGGATGGCAAGCGGCGCTTCTACAGCGGCCGAGAGCCTGCAACCACCAGACCGGCCAGCGAGGGGGTGCAGGCCGCGTACTACCGGGAGGCGCTCGAAATGGCCGCCTGCCAGCCAACCGTGCGCGGCTTCCTGATTTTCCACGTCACGGACGAGACCGACTACAACCGGTGGCAGTCGGGCGTCTACTACGCCGACGGAACGCCGAAGTCCTCGCGCCCGTTCGTGAAGCAGACAATGGCCGAGATCCGTTCGGGGGCGGTGGATTGCGGCGCGCCGCCGGTTCCCGGCCCCAAGGCGGGCTGGGCCGTCGCCACGGCCGCCGAGATCGCCGCCGCCGAGAAAGGCTCGTCCGTCGTCGGCGGCTGGGTCCTCGTCGACAGCTCGGGCTAGCATCTCTCACGTGGAAGGTCAGTACGTGGCCTACAGCTTCTTCCGGATCGATCCGGCCTGGCGGCGGCTTCCGATCGAGGAGCGCGCCGCCGGAAAGGACGCCTTCGCGGAGGTCGTGGAGGACTGGACAACACGAATGGACTCGCTGCGGGCTTACTCGTTGACCGGCGTCCGGCCCGACTCCGATTTCTTCCTGTGGAAGATCACGCAGCGCTACGAGGATCTCGCTGAGCTCGGTGCGGCACTGAACGGCACGCCGCTCGCCGGCTGGCTCGAGACTCCGTACTCCTATCTCGCGACGACCAAGGCCTCCGAGTACACGAAGGCGCGGCGCGCACGAAAGATCGTCCCGAAAGACTCTCCGTACCTCGTCGTCTATCCATTCGTGAAAACACGGCCGTGGTACGCACTGCCGGCAGAGGACCGCCAGCGGGCGATGGAGGAGCACATGCGAGTCGGCGCAGAGTTCGAAACGATCCACAACCACACCACGTATTCGTTCGGAATCGACGACCAGGAGTTCATGACGGCGTTCGAGTGCGACGAGCCGTCTGACTTCATGCACCTCATGTTGACGTTGCGCGAGAGCGAAGCGTCGCGCTACACGGAGCGCGACACACCGATCTTCGTGGGACAGCACGTCGACATCCGCACGGCGCTCGATGCGCTCGACGGCAAGTCGGCGCGCGTCCAGGCCTGAGACCTCTAGCCCGCCTCGGCCACATCACGCCAGCGCTTCAGATGCCGCAGGCCGATGGCCGCCGGCAGCAACGGCAGCCAGAGGTTGAAGATCCTGTAGGCGCAGACCGCAAGCACTGCCTTGGCGAGCGGAATGCCGGTCCAGGCCAGCGCGAACGACACGAGCGCCTCCACCGATCCCGCGCCCCCGAGCGGAAGCGTGCGTCGGGTGAGCGCATAGCCCGTGGCGTACCCGATGACGAGCGCCGCAAGATCCGGCGAATCATGGAATGCACGAAGGCTTGCCCAGAGACAGCCGACGTCGCCCACCCAGTAGAGCGTCGTGCCGAAGAAGGCGCCACCGTATTCCGCTCCCTGTGCCGCCAGCTTCTTGAGCATGTTGACGGCGTCGAGCGCTTGGCGCAGCCCGGAGCGCCAGCGGCCCTCTTCCCCCACGCGATGACGAAACGTCAGAGCGGCGAAGGCGGCGACGAACCCGAGCGGGACGGCGATGACCCACGGCAGCGTGAACCCGAGACTCGGGTGCGTCGACCCGCGCGCGAGGAGGATGACCGCGGCCAGCGCCGCTGCGGGTGCCAGAATCGCGTACTCGAGCGCTCCGAGCCCGAGGACACGCGCCCTCGCCTGGCGCGGATCCAGACCGGCTGCCTCGAGCGCCTGCCTGTCGACGACAAATCCCCCGCGGATCACGAACGCACCGAATCCGGCTGCGACCATCGCTCCCGCACGCCCGAGCCCGAGCCGGGGACCGCCCTCCAGCCGCGCCACCTCGCGGTACGCGACGACGTAGCCGAGGTACGCCGCAAGCTCCATCCCGAACGCGACCGGCAACCAGATCGGATCGAAATGACGCAGCTCGTGGAGGACCCTCTCGAAGCCAGCGGCCCAGGCGATGCCCGCCGCAGCGCCGAGGGCCAGTGCCGCGCCGAGCCCGATCAGCAGCGCATGCTGGGCCGGCTCCCGGTCGAGATGTGGCTTGGGCCGAAGGAGGCGCTTGAGGGTCACCGGACTCGAATCGGTCGGGTGAGCGATCCCCTCAAGCCTTCCGCACTATGAATAGGAGTGCCGCCCCCGCCAGACCCGGAACATCGCGTAACCGGCGCCGGCCAGGACGCCCAAGAAGCCGAGCTGCTCGTAGCCCGGCAACCCGTGCCAGAAGTACAGGCCGATCGCCGCGACGATCAGAAGCGCCGAGCCGTAGAAGACGACCCGCTCACGGGTCGACCAGCTGTCGATCTCGCCGCGCCGCTCGCGCCACATCAAGTAGACGAAGAAAGCCACGGCGAGGAAGAACGCGATCCGCAGCAGCATCGCGATCGCAAGCAGGGCGGTGTACTGGTTCAGCGCGACGACAACGAGCGCGATGAGGCCGATGATCAGGAACCCTCGAAGCGTCGGCCGGTCTGAAAGGAACTTTGGCATTGGTCCTGGCTAGGCGGTCACATAGGCCCGCGCGGCGAGCACGGCTGCCAACAGGGTAGCTCCGGCGAACCACGCCAGCCGACGCCTCGCATCCGGCGGGGCATAGAGCCAGGGCCAGGCCACTGCGAGCACGGCGAGGCTGCCGTACATGTAATGGGCGCCCTTGTCCGCACGGCGATGATCGGCGAGGAGCAGCAGGCCGACTGCCACTTGCGCCACGATCAGCGTCTGGGCCAGCGCGAGCACGTGTGACACCAGTGCACCCGCGCTACCCCGCGTGCGATACGCCACGAGGGCGAGCGCCCCCGCGAGCAGACAAACACCGAGCACGAGGAATGCCAGCGCATGGTGCACCGTTAGCATCGCGAGCGCACCCTACAGAGAGGATCCGCCGTGATCGAGGAAGGCAAGCCCGCCCCCGACTTCGAGCTCAAGAGCGACACCGGCGAAACGGTCAAGCTCTCGGACCTGCGTGGCCGAGCGGTCGTTCTCTACTTCTATCCGAAGGACGACACGCCCGGCTGCACCACCGAGGCCTGCGAGTTCCGCGATGCCTACGACGTGTTTCGCGACCGGAACGCGGAAGTACTCGGCGTCAGCCCGGACGATGTCGCCTCCCACGAAAAGTTCAAGACGAAGCACGAGCTCCCGTTCACACTCCTCGCCGACCCGAACCACGAGGTCGCGGAGAAGTACGGCGTCTGGGGAGAGAAGAACTTCGCCGGCAAGAAGTACATGGGCATCAAGCGCTCGACGTTCGTCATCGATCCCGAGGGGAAGGTCGCACGAGCAATGATGGGGATCAAACCTGCGGGCCACGCATCCGAGGTGCTCGACTCGCTGCCGTAGAGGAGCTCGAGATCTAGCTCCGGGTCCGGCTGGTGCTCTAGCCCGACACCGCGGTCCACGTCGAGAGCGACGATGGCTCGTCGCCCGCCGCATAAGGCCGGACCGCACCGACGTAGGCAAGCGCGTACCGAGTTTCGAAGAGGCTCGAGATCTTCACTACGTCACCCGTCTGTGGAGCATGGATGAAAGATCCGTTGCCGACGTACATCCCCTCGTGCTGCGGGACGCCGGCGGAGTTTGCGTGGAAGAAGACGAGGTCGCCGGGCTGCAACTGGCCTCGCGGGACGCGCAAGCCCGAGTAGTACTGGAATCCCGTGTAGTGGCCGAGCTTGATGCCGAGCTGGCCGTAGACGTACATTGTCAGGCCGGAGCAGTCGAAGCCCAACGGCGACTCGCCACCCCAGACGTACGGGATGCCGAGGTAGCGATACGCGAGCGCCACCGCCTGGCCCCCGAGTGTGTTGGTCGGGGGCAGGATGTCGGACAGGAGAAACGTCGGCACGCCGGCCATCGACGCCTGTGCGGCTGGAAGCTGAGGAAGCCCCAGCACCGCCGCCGCCCGACTGGTCGACGAATCCGGGTGAGCGGCGCGCGCCAGACCGACGAGCAGCTGCGTTCCCGGTGCCAGGCCGAGTGACGGGTCGGAGACGAACGCGCGCAACGCGACGAGGCCGGAGCCCGTCCTCCCCGGCGAGACCGCCTCCTGCAGCGCGACCAGATAGCTGCCCCCGTCGAGCGGGATGATCGCGTTCGGGCCGACGACGAAGCTCGTCCCGTCGACGACGAGGCCGGCGATCCTCGCGCCCGCGAGCCCACGAGACGGGACGACGAGCCGACGGACGGTGATACGCCCGTTGAACATCGACACGTTGCGCAGCTCGACACGAGCCGCCGTGACCCGAGACCAGCCGATCCTGAGAATCGATCCGTCTGCGGGATACGAGTACGCTCCCGCTCCGGCCTTTCCGAGCAACGTTCCGTCCGCGGCGCGCACCTCGGCCAGTCCCAGCGTCCCGGCCCGCGCGGGCGCGGCGAAGACGAGCAGGATTGCCGCTAGCCCCAGTCCCCGGCGCAGCATCGAGGTTCCGATGTTACTGCGAGGTGCCGCTTGGGGCGAGTGCGGATGAGACGACTTGACCGTCGATGGGGCTCGCCGGGGAAGGTCCCCTGACGGACCCATACCTTCGGTGAGTTGACGCGAGGACGATGCGCACCGAAGCTGAGATCGACGTCTCTTTGGGGGGAGGCGAACTGCGGAAATGCTGATCGGAGACTCCGTCACCTACGACGGCCGGACCTACTGTGTCGTCGGGTTTACACCGACGAGCGTCAGGCCGGCCCAGGTCCAGCTGAGCGAGCCTGCGACGGGCGCTACAGTCTGGGTCGATCTGCAGCGCCTGCACGAGCAGGATGCGCCTGAGCGGGCCGCACTCCGTCTCGTCGAGCGCGATCGCGGCAGCAGCGAAGACTAGGAATCTCGACCGGCGTCGCCGGACGCGGATGGCCACTCCGCATGTTTAGTCCCAGGCGAAATGGTTAAAGCCACAACTGGCTTCGCGACCTGACCCACGGCCGAGGGGTCTGACGGCCTTTGCGGACCGGCCCTCCGGGCCCGAGAGCGCGAAGTGCGTGAGGCGGCTCCCTCAAGGGGAGGGGAGCCGCCTCCACCTGACCCGGCAGGGACCGTGTGTGCATGTCCCACGTTGAGACTCCGTGGGTGGTCGGCAGCCGACCAGTCCGCAATCCTGTGCCCGACTTGAACGCCCTCAAGAAGGTCGTACCACAGGCGCTCACAAGGTTCGCGCGCGGCCACGTGCACTGGTTAGCCGACCCTCAAGGGCGGCTGTTCCTGTTCAAGATGCTTCCTCGCGGCAGCGTCGGGGCGGAGATCGGCGTTTGGAAGGGCGACTTCTCGAAGCTGCTCTTGCGTCGCGTTCGGCCCACCGAATTTCACCTAATCGACCCGTGGGCTCTCGTGACGGACGCGAGCTACTCGGAGGCGCGGTATAGCAAGGCCAAGCAGGAAGAGATGGACGCGATGCATCAGAGCCTCGTCGAAACCCTCGGCAGGCATCCGGGTGTCGCGATCCATCGCGAGTCTTCGATGGAAGCAGCTCGGAGATTCGACGACGCCCACTTCGACTGGGTCTACATCGACGGCGACCACACATACGAAGGGGTAAGAGGCGACCTGGTGGCGTGGGTGCCGAAGGTCAAGGCCGGCGGACTTGTGATGTGTGACGACTACGTCGAGGGTCAATGGTTTCAGGGCGGCGTCAAGCGCGCCGTCGACGAGTACGTCGCCGAGAAGAACCTGCCTGTCACGATCCGGGCGAATCAAGCGATCTTGAAGGTCTAGCGCCGCTCAAAGGCCGATCCCTCTGGCTATGCGGATGAGAGGACTTGAACCTCCACGGGTTCGCAGACGACTGGCGGCGTTCGGACCGAAGTGGCAGCAAGTGTCTTCGCACCATCGAAACTTCACGCGGCGTGAAGGTCTCGGCTTAGTCATCCGGCCGCGTTCCCCGACCTTTGGGTACGGATTGGGCACCGCCCAAGACGCAAGAAGTCTAATTCGAGCCGCGTCTTACTTGATGGAGCCCGAGCCGTTCACCTGGCTGACGGCAACTCTCCTTAGGAGAGTGCGGGGGGCCGCTCGGGCTCCTTGCCTAGACTCCAGCCGATGAGCCCCGAGCAGGTCTCACAAAACGATGGGCGGCGTCGTCACAGCTCGCCAGATGTCAAGACAAGCACTGGGTAACGCCGGAGCAGGCGTCTTATTCCTCAGCCAGCTTGGCGCGGGCGCGTAGGGACCGCGAAGCGGCGCTGGTTCGACAGGCGGGCACGAGCCGCTAGACCTGACGCTGGCTTGGGCCACTCCCGGATCAGGCGAAGCGTTCGGCGGCTTCCCTTGCGCGCAAAGAGCGAATTACGCTCCATCTCTCAAGAACGCACACGGCGCCTTTTTGGGTACGCATGGCGTCCCGGAGAGTCGACGGGTAACGCCTTGTAAGAGTTTGTGAAGCGCGGCTGGGGGTTCAGCTTCTCTCGCTGGCGTCTTATGTAGGGGCCGGCCCCCGCAGAGGAGAGCGCGCGCTGGCAACTGCGGTGACGCCAATGTGGACAGACCGAGGGCCAACCCCCAGCGTCATTGGTCACCCGGCAAAGGAAGGACAACCCGTCCCGAGGCAGTAACGATGCCTGATGCGCTGGCGAGAACTGATTCGAAGCGAGCGTGGCGAAATCGCTCCACATGCTCGGCGACCGACTCGTGACCCCGGCCTCGGCTACGGGTTCGATCCGGAGGATTACCCGGCCCTAGCCGACGCCGCCGATGCATGGGCTGATATCCGTCACAGCCCACTAAAAAGATGGCGGTTGAGGCTGCGCTCGCGGAAGTACTGATTTCGTATCGCGCCCTCGAGAAGGCACGCGAGGCGGCGGCGAGCGTTCAGGAGATCAGCGACAGCGGGTGGAGTGGTCTTTCCCGTGTGCACGTCGCTTGCGATAGAGGAGAGGACAATGCCTGGCCCACGCTGATCTGCAGGTTTAGGCGGCGGCGAACCCGGCGGTTTCCAGACGTCACTCAGCGTTTGGGCACCCACGCGCCCAAAATGGCTATGCGGATGAGAGGACTTGAACCTCCACGGGGTTGCCCCCACACGGACCTGAACCGTGCGCGTCTACCAATTCCGCCACATCCGCGCGGACGCACAGTCTAGCCAGGCTCCTCCCCCACTAACTGCCGCCGCGGAGGCGGGCTTTGCCCGCCGGAGCTCACTCCAATGACCCAAGAGACACCGAATCGAGTCATGGCCGAAGGCCGACTCGATTCGGCAAGCGAGACACCCGACTCGATCCGACCAATAGCCGTACGATTTCGAACCTGAGACGGGGTCTCCTGATCTGCGGACTACTCGCGCTCTCGCTCGCCCCTGCCGCTCATGCTGGGAACGTCGAGGTGCTGGTAACCCTCAAGGCGCCGCCGCTTGCGGAAGTGTTCGCCCGCCACCGGACGCTCGCCTTCTCTTCGTTCGCCCGGCCGAACCGACTGCTGTTGGACGCACCCGCGAGCCGGAGCTACCTAGAGCGGCTCGATTCCTCGCAACGTGTGCTGCAGCACAGGATCCGGGCAAGGATTCCCGACGCCCGCGTGCGCTGGCGCTTCGGTGTCGTCCTCAACGGCTTCGCCGTCGTCGTCCCGCGCTCACAGCTAGCCACGCTCTCGCGGATGGGGGGAGCTCAGGTCTGGCCGACCATCCGTTACCACACGCTGCTCGACCGGACGCCCCAGCTCATCGGCGCGCCGACCGTGTGGGGCCCGACGCTCGCGACTGCGGGGCAGGGGATGAAGATCGCGATCGTCGACGACGGCATCGACCACACGCACCCTTTCTTCGCTCCCGCGGGCTACACGTATCCGTCGGGCTTTCCGAAGGGTCAGACGGCTTACACGACGCCGAAGGTGATCGTCGCCCGTGCATTTGCCCCTGCGACGCCGGCGTACGCGAACGCGAAGCTCCCGTTCGATCCCGATCTCTCCGACCACGGCATCCACGTCGCCGGAATCGCGGCGGGGAACAACAACACGCCGACGCGGACGGGTTTGCGACTCTCCGGTATCGCGCCGCGCGCATACCTCGGCAACTACAAGGCACTCGGCATCCCGAGTCAGTTCGGCGCCAACGGCAACTCACCGGAGCTCGCCGCCGCGATCGAGATGGCGGTGAAAGACGGCATGGACGTGATCAACCTCTCCCTCGGCGAGACCGAGATCGAGCCCAGCCGCGACGTGGTCGCGCGAGCGCTCGATGCCGCAGCCGATGCGGGAGTCGTCGCGGCAGTGTCAGCGGGCAACGATTTCGGGGAATTCGGCTTCGGCTCGATCACCTCTCCGGCAAACGCTGCAAAGGTGATCTCCGTTGCAGCCTCGAGCGGCGGTCACGGCAGCCCGGACGTGGACCAAGTGGCGGACTTTTCGTCCGCCGGGCCGACCCCGTACTCGCTCACGTTCAAACCAGACGTCACGGCCCCGGGCGAGGGCGTGGCGTCGGCGGCCCCGGGCGGCGGCTTCGTCGAGATCAGCGGGACGAGCATGTCCGCGCCGCACGTCGCCGGTGCGGCTGCAGTGCTGCGCCAGCGTCATCCAACGTGGACGCCTGCTCAGATCAAGTCAGCGCTCGTTCTCACCGGTGTCCCCGTTCACAACGGCGGCACGGCCGAGATCAACCCTCTGCGTGAGGGCGGGGGCCGAATCGATCTCGTTCGCGCCGATCAGCCGCTCGTGTTCGCGAGCCCGACCAACCTCTCGTTCGGACTGCTCAGACCTGGCGCGACCGCGCGGCGAACGGCGGTTCTGGCCGACGCGGGCAACGGTGGAGGATCCTGGAACGTGGCCACGAGCATTCCCGGTGCTCCGCTCTCGCTTCCGGCTCAGGCGAGCGTGCCTGGGCCCCTCACGGTCCGGGTGGTTGTTCCGCGCAACGCCCGTGAAGGTGACGTGACCGGCTTCGTCACTCTTTCGCGTGAGGGCACGAGGCGCAGGATCCCCTTCTGGTTCCGTGTCGAGCGGCCGAGGCTTCGGCTCGATCGACACGCTTCACTCGTGCGTCCGGGCGAGTACGCGGCGGACACGAGGCGCGGCGTGGCGCGCGTGTCGTCGTATCGTTATCCCGACGTTCCGCCCGGCCACGCCGCCTTCCCGGTCCGGCTCACCGGACGCGAGCTCGTGTACCGAATCCACATTCGGGCTCGGATCGCAAACTTCGGCGTGGCCGTAATCGCGCGCAACAGCGGTGTCGGGGTCGAGCCGCGCATCGTTCGCGCCGGAGACGAGAACCGGCTCGCGGGGTATACGGCGTTGCCGTTCGATCAGAATCCGTACCGCACTAGCTACGGGCGTCACCGGCTTGTCGCCGGCGTGGCCCTCCCCGCTCCCGGCTTCTACGACGTCGTCTTCGACACGCCGCGCGGCGCACGCTCCGGCCCGTTCCGCTTCCGGTTTTGGCAGGGCGACGTCCAGGCTCCCGCGGTTCGGGTGCTCGGCGTTCGCAACGAGTTCCTCGAGCTGGCGGTCAGCGACCGAGGCTCAGGGGTCGACCCGCTGTCGATCGAAGCCCGGATCGACGGCGGCGACGTCCAGGCCTCCTACGTGTCCGGCCGCGCGCGGCTGCCGGTGGCCGGCATTGCCCCCGGACGGCACACGTTGACCTTCACCGTCTCCGACTACCAGGAGACGAAGAACATGGAGAACGTCGCGCGCATCCTGCCGAACACGCGGACGGTGCGAACGACCTTCGTCCGGCCGTAGCCAGGCCTAGCGCTTCCGGTCGGTTTCCTCGATCGTCGGAAGCTCATTGAGATCGCGCTCGACACTCGCCGCGAACTCCTCGGTCTCGGTCCGAAGCAGCTTGAGCTGACTCTTACGATGCATGCGCTCACGGCGCTGCCTCGCCTCGTTACCGAATCGGCCGGAAAACCGTGGCCACTCCGCGCCGATGACGGCCGCAACAGTGCCGAGGAGTAGGGCGACCATCAACCAGCCCACGCCCGCATTCTACCCGGCGGATCCAGTGGTACATTCGTGACGTGCGCCTGGCCTTGCCCCTGCTGCTCGTGGCGGGTTTGGCGGCGCTCGCCTTCCCCGGCCGAGCGGCGGCAAGCGCCGGGACGGTCGTGCTCGAGACCTCGCCGATCACGGTCAGCGCCTTCGAAGTGGCGCGAGGAGTTCGCCTCGCCCCCTCGCCGAAGGTCGACGGGTACGTCATCGGCATGAGCGCGGAGGTCGTCGACGTTCTCGGCAATCCGGTGCCGATGCAGGACGTGATGCTCCACCACGTCGTCGTCGCAAAGGTCGGTGTGCCTGATTACACCTGCGGGGTCATCGAGGACTACTCCGGCGACATCTCGAATCTTCGGGCCGAGCGGTTCTATGCCGAGGGCGAAGAGCATTTCGCCCTTTCCCTTCCGGAAGGCTACGGCTACCCCAACCGCGGGCAGGACACCTGGGGTCTTCTGTACATGCTGATGAACCACCACCCGCACTCGATGGCGGTGAAAATCCGTTACACGGTCCGCTACGTGACCGGCGAGCCTCGATGCCGGAGAGCGGCAGGTTCGTCGCCGCCGGAGGCCATCTGCACGGCGGCGGTGTCTCACTGGATGTGACCGACACGAGCTGCGGGTCGCTGTTCACCTCGTACCCGACATGGGGCCTGGTCTTCCCGCGACCAGTTCTGCACGAGCCGGGTCCACTGCACATGACGGTGTTCGCAGATCCTGCCGGCAGGCCCGTGCGCGTGGGTGACACGTTGCGGCTCACCGCGACGTACGACAACTCACGTCCCCATGTTCGCGTGATGGGGATCATGATCCTCTACCTCGCGCCCGGCCCGGCGGGGTTCGCATCCCCGAGCATGCGGCGTGGCACCTTCTCTTACCGCTTCACCCGCCCAGGGACCTACCGACTCTTCTTTTCGCTGCATCCCGCACGCATGACTCAGCTCGTGGTCGTGCGCTAAACCCGGGCGGCCTCTGCGCCGATAAGCAGAGGCATGAGCGGCCAGCTTCTCCTTCCTTACATGGCCCTTTGGGCCAGCCTCATGCGGGCACTGCTCGTGCGAGCTCAGATCGCCCCGCCACTCTGTGGACGCTGCGGCCTCAAGCTGGAGCGATCCGAGCTCGGCGAGAGCATCTGTCACTGCAGTCACTAGCCGCAGGGCTACGATTGGCCGGTGAGGGAGATCCTCCCGGAGCTCGACCGCTGGCGCTCGCGCGGAGACCGAGTCGCGATGGCGCGGGTCGTGGCCACGCGCCGATCCGCCCCTCGGCCGATCGGGTCGAAGCTGATCGTGTCGGCGCAAGGAGAGCTCGCAGGCTCGGTGTCGGGCGGCTGTGTCGAGAGCGAAGTCGTCGAGGCGGCCCGAGAGGTGCTGTCCGGCGGCGAGCCTCAACTGCTCACGTTCGGCATCTCGGATGACCTCGCGCTCAGTGTCGGGCTCCCTTGCGGCGGTGAGATCGACGTCTGGGTGGACGAGCCGGCACCGGAGCTGCTCGACCAGCTCGGCGAGATCGTGCGGCGGGAGAGTTGGGCCGTCGTCCTGACCGATCTCGAGAACGGAACCTCACGGCTCTTTCGTCACGGCGAGGATCCTGTGGCCGACGATTTGATCCGAGCAGGCCACGGCCGGGTGGTGGAGCTCGAAGGCCGGCGCCTCTTCGCGGACGTCTTCGGTCCGCCGCCGCGACTGCTTGTGTACGGCGCGGTCGACACAGCGGATGCGCTGTGTGCAGCCGCGCGTGGCCTCGGCTGGCACACGATCGCCGCGGACGCACGCGCGCGGTTCGCCACGCCCGAGCGCCTACCGCATGCAGACGAGGTGATCGTCGCCTGGCCGGAGGAGACGCTCGCCCAGGTGCAGCCGGATCACGCGACCGCCATCGTTGTTCTCACGCACGACGACAAGTTCGACGTCCCGATGCTCGTCGGGGCGCTTGCGACCGATGCCTTCTACGTCGGCGCGCTCGGCTCCCGGCGGAATCAGGAGCGGCGTCGCGAACGGCTGCTCGAAGCGGGCGTGGATGAGTCGGCGCTCGAGCGGATCAGCGGTCCCGCCGGCCTCGACATCGGTGCGCACAGTCCTGCGGAGACGGCCCTCTCGATCCTCGCCGAGATCATGGCCGTGCGCGCCGGCCGCGACGGCGGCAGGCTCAAGGAGTCGAGCGGCCGCATTCACGCGGAGGTTGGCTAGCGAACTCGCTTATGCTCACGCTGGAGTTGCAAGACTGGTCCTTGTCGCCTTACTGATCGTCGGACTCGCTACCTGCGCGGGCTGCGGGAGTACGGCCGGTAACAACAAGTCTTCCGCCACCGGCTCCTGCTCGGATTCGACCTTCACGTCCAGCCAGTTGCATGAGGCGTCACAGAACAACGTGCCGTGTCGATCCGAGCTTGTGAAAGCAAGAGGGCTCGTTCTCGTCGCAACGAGAGACTTGTCGCGCGCCGGCCGTCAACTCCGGTCACTTACAGACGCGCTTCGCAAAGGAAAGGCATCTGGCAGCCTCGAGAGCGACTTCCTCGGGAGCTACTCCGGCGGAACCCAAGAATTTCAAGACGCTCTGGCCTCGCTTCGCCAGGCGGGCGGTCAAACGCTGGTGAGCGCGAGCGACGGCAAGGGGATTTTCAAGGAGGCCGGCTGCGCGAATTGCCACACGCTCGCGGCGGCCGGCGCACGTGGCACGGTCGGCCCCAACCTCGACCAGGTCCGGCCGTCGAAGTCGACGATCGCTAGAGCCGTCAGATACGGCCAGGGAACGATGGTGTCGTTTGGAGGAACGCTGAGCGCTGCCCAGATTCAGGCGGTTGCCGACTTCGTCAGCCGGCGCGCCGGGAAGTAGATCCTGCCGCCTAAGATCGCGACTCGCCGGCGCGAAAGGTGCGCATCGGCAGTCCTGCGAGCGGCTCGCCCCCGTCGGCCGTGACGAGCCAGGTGTCCTGCATGTAGAGGCAATCCACGCCGTTGTCGGCGATGACGTGCGGATGCATCGAGAAGACCATGTTCTCATTGAGCTCCGTGTCGATGCCCTCGCCGACCTTTGGATGCTCGATCATCGTCATGCCGATCGAGTGCCCCGTCACATGACCGAGGTGATAGCCGCGGTCGGTGAAGCCCTTGGACACCGCACGGTGCACGTCGTGAGCAGTCGCCCCGGGACGGAGCGCGGACTTCGCCGCCTCGAAGTACTCCTCGTAGGCCTCCACCATCCGGCTGACCTCCGCGTTCGGCTCGCCGAGCGCGCGCGAAACTTCGACCCAGTGGCCACCGGGGCCGGCGATCTCGAGTGACGGGATGCAGAAGCCCCCGAGGATCGTGTGCTTCCGTGCCACTGCAAACTCGGCCCCGATGAGCACCATGTTCATCGTCAGCCGCCCGCAGCCCTCCTCGACGAAGAGCCGTTCTGCGGGTGCAAGCACTTCCGCCGCCGACTTGCCCGGCCGGTACGCGCCGAGGAACGCCCAGAAGCCTTCGGTATTGATGCGCACCGAGTCCCGCACGGATTCGATCTCCTCGGCGCTCTTGACGGCGCGTGCCAGGTCGAATTCGACGTCGAACGGAACGAACTCCACGCGCAGGTGCGTGGCCTCGAAGTCTCGGACCGCCATCACGTAGTCGAGGCCGTACACGCCCACGCGCTGCGCGGCCAGGCGGTCGCCGATGTATTTGCCGGGTCGCTCGGCGAAGACCTGATCCTCGATCCATGACGTCCCGTGCTCCCCGACGTAGCGTGCCTCGGCCGGGAAGATGATCGTCGGGTCACCCTCGCGCGGCAGCAACACGTATGCGTAGCGGTGGACGATCACAAAGCCGGACATGTAGGTCACCGCACCCTCGAAGCCGGTGTACTCGGAGCCGCAGACGATGACGGCGTCCAGGTGCTGTTCCGCCATCGCGTCGCGGACGAGCCGGTAGCGGCGGTCGATCTCCTCACGGCTCACCATGACTGCTCCAACCCTTTCACGAGCGACCAGATTGCGCGGTTGAGCGGTGTCGGGACGCCGTGTTCCCGACCGAAGCCGACGATGCCGCCGTTGAGGTAGTCGATCTCCGTCGGACGGTGCGCTTCGACGTCCTGGAGCATCGACGCCTTGTGGTCGTAGGCGACCTCCGGCTTGGCCGCGTGGTCGATCAATTCCTCTGGATCGGCATCGAGTGAGATCCCCTGGGCGGCGGCGACCGCCTTGCCCTCGTCCACGAGGCCGCTGACGAGCCGCCGAAGACCGGGGTCGTCGCACACGCGGCCGTGCGTCAGGCGCGTCAGCGCACCGACGGGATTCGTGGCCGCGTTGAAGATCACCTTCCGCCACTGGGGACCGCGTGCGTCTCGCACCGCCGTCGCCGGCATGCCTGCCCGGGTGCATGCGTCGGCCAGCCGCTCGACCTCGGCGAACGGTGCCGGTCGCGGCTCGAAGGGCCCGAGCGTCGTGTCGCCCTTGACGTCCCACTGCACATGACCCGGCTCGACCAGCTTGCCCGCTGGGAAGGTCGTGCCGCGAATCACGCGCTCGGCGAATCTTGCAATCGCCTCCTCGTTACCCAGGCCGTTCTGGACGGTCGCGACGCATCCGCCAGTGAACGCGGCCGCCGTCGCCTCGACCGCGGCCGCCGTGTGCATCGCCTTTGTCGCGACAATCCCGAAATCGCACGCCGGCAGCGAGGCCGGGTCGGAGGTCGCCTGCAGCCGGCCCAGCACATCGCCTGCGCCGCTGAGCCGAAGGCCCGCACGGTTGATCGCCTCGACGTGCTCCCCGAAGAGATCGTACGCCCAGACCTCGACGTCTTCGAGCTGGGCGAGGTTGGCGGCGAAGAGCGAGCCGACCGCCCCGCAGCCCACGATGCACACCCTCATGAGTAGGACGCCTCTCTCGCCGCAACGAGGCGGTAGACAGCAGTCTGCAGAGGAGCGTCCACGGCATGACGCTCCGCCTCCCGGACGATCGCTCCGTTGATCAAGTCCACTTCGGTCGGTCGCCGAGCCTCGACGTCCTCGAGCATCGAGGGATAGTGCGCGCTTCCGCGTTTGGTGGCGAGGACGTTCATCTCCCAGGGATCGTCGCGCAGCTCGACGCTTGCTGCCGCAGCGACGAGCTTGCCTTCGTCCACGAGAGCGTGGACGAGATGGCCGAGATCGGACTCGACGTTCTCGGCAGCGAAGTGTGCATCGTGGGGAAGGCCAGTCAAGGCAGCGACACCGTTCACGGTCGCGTTGAAGATCAGCTTCGACCACTGCGCGGGCCGCAGGTCCGGCAGGGCCTCCGCCTCGAGACCCGACTCGATCAACAGCTGAGCGAGCTCCTGCACTCGTTCATAGGGCGTGTCGCCGTACGGCCCCAACCAGGTCGGAGTGTCGAGGATGTACTCCACATGCGTGTCGGAGTGTTTCGTCCCGCTCATGAACGTCACCGCGGAGATCAGATGCCACTCGCCATGGCGGCGCACGACCTCCTCAGCACCGAGACCGTTCTGGACCGTCGCGATCGTGGCGTCCGCGAACCGGCCGTTCAAAGACTGGGCAGCTTGTTCGAGACCGGTGGCCTTCGTCGCGATGATGGCCACGTCGAAGTCCGGCAGCTCGCCTGGATCCGGCGTCGCGGTCACCCGCGCGGTGAAGTCGTGCCGGCCGCTGACCCGGAGCCCTCGAGCGTTCAGCGCCTGCGCATGCTCTTGCCGGCGCGTGAGCACGAACACGTCTGCAACCTTTGCCAGATGCGCGGCGAAGAGACCGCCGATCGCGCCCGCACCGATGACGCATACCCTCACGCGAACTTCGTGTGCAGGTACTTCAGATACGGCTCGGGATCGATGCCGGATCCGGTCACACGTCGCAGCAGATCCGACGGTGCGTATCGACCGCCGTGGCGGTAGATCTGCTCGCTCAGCCACTCGCGCAGCGGGGCGAACTCGCCCCGTGCGAACTGCTCCTCGAGCTCGCCGAGCTCCGCACACGCGCGGTCCCAGATCTGCACCGAGACCACGTTCCCGAGCTGATACGTCGGGAAGTACCCGAAGAGCCCGGTCGACCAATGCATGTCCTGGAGCACGCCGTGCGCATCGTCCGGAACGTCGACGCCGAGGGATTCCTTCATCCGCGCGTTCCAGACCTCCGGCAGGTCACTCACCGCAATCGTGCCGGCGAGCAGCTCCCGTTCGAGCTCGAACCTCATGATGATGTGATGCCCGTAGGTCACCTCATCGGCATAGCCGCGGATCGGCCCTGGCCGTACGGCGCTCACCGAGCGTACGAAGGAGACGTCGTCGACACCGCCGAGCGCATCGGGGAACAGCGCTTGCAGCTGCGGGTAGAACCATGTCCAGAAGCCGCGGCTCCGACCGACAAGGTTCTCCCACGTCCGGCTCTGCGATTCGTGGATCGTGCTCGAGGTGCCCCGGGCGAGCGGGGTCCGCGCAAAGGAGGGGTCGATGTCGAACTCGTACACGCCGTGCCCG